>NZ_JBWXNG010000006.1:0-376635 GCF_056627435.1 Pseudomonas sp. 2 | reverse complement strand
TCTCCGGTCCCGCTCCGTGGGCCCGGCGCGAATGGGCCATCCATGGCCCACGCGCCTCTCGCCGCATCCATGCGGCTCGACCCACTCCACGAGACCTCCGTTCGGCCTGCACCCAAGTCGCGATTGGTGTCGTCTGGGCTATCGCGTATGAAGATCAAAATCAAAGGCAGATCAAAAGCGATTGAACGACACCGTTCGTAGCAGCACGGCTTGCCGGCGGGGCGATCTTGAGGGCGACCCGCGGGCAAGCCCGGCTGCTACGGGAGAGCGTTCACCGCACGCTTTTGATTTGGCTTTTGATTTTCATGCGCAAATCTCACAAACACCACAAATCGCGACTTGGGTGCAGGCTGAATGGAGGTCTCGCGCAGTGGGCCAAGCGGCAGGATGCCGCGCGAGGCGCGGGGCCATGGATGGCCCTTTCGCGCCGGGCCCACGGAGCGGGACCGGAATGAAGGAAGTCCGACGAAGGAGGACCCAAACCAGGAGCAGGACACCTTGGTTACTTGGGTGTCTTTTCCAAGTAACTCGACGAAGTCGAAACAGCTCTGGCGTTAGCCAGAACACACAATATCCGCATCACCCGAGATCACGGATAAGCACACAAAAAAAAGCGGCAGACACGTTAGCCATGTCTGCCGCTCCTCAAATCACCGCACGATCATTACCAACGGAAAGCCACAGTCCCCATGACCGTACGCTCTTCACCCCAGTAGCAACGCCCGGCGTTGTTGCACCCGCTGACATACTCCTTGTCGAACAGGTTCTTGGCGTTCACATCCACCGACCAGTGCTTGTCGATGTCGTAACCCACCAATGCGTCCACCAGCGTCACATCGCCCGTGGTCAGCTTGCCGTACAGCGTCGGCGAGGTGTACGCGAAGGTATTGTCGAAATAACGAATACCACCGCCCAGACGCAGACCACTCAACGGACCATCGAGGAAACGATAGGTCGCCCAGCCCGACGCCTGGTTACGCGGGATGCCAGTCAGCTGATGATCTTCGAACAGCGAACCCGGCGCATCCTTGGTCACGCGCGCGTCGGTGTAGGTGTAAGAAGCAGTCACGCTGAGGTTCTTGGTGATGTCGCTGTTGGCTTCCAGCTCGATCCCCTTGGACTCGCTCTCACCCACCTGACGGCTGAAGCCGTTGCTGCCGGCCACCACGTCATGGGTCTTGGTCAACTGATAGACGGCCGCGCTGAAGGTCGTATTCCAACCCGCCGGTTCGATCTTCACACCCGCTTCATACTGATGGCTCAGGATCGGGTCGAGCAGTTCGCCATTGGGCTGCGAAGACTGCTGCACCGGCGTGAAGGCCGTCGAGTAGCTGACGTAAGGCGAGACACCGTTTTCGAACTGGTACATCAGGCCAGTCTGCCAGCTGAAGCGATGATCCCAGCCGTCCAGGTCCGCCAGGCCGCTGGTGGTACCGGCGCGGTTGCGGTATTTGCTGTTCACGAAGTCCTGACGACCGCCCAGCAGGAAGATCCAGTTGTCGTACTTGCTCTGCAACTGGCTGTAGAGGCCGTACATCTGCTGATCGAGTTGGGAGTTCTGAACCGTCGCCTGCATACGCGGATTACCCGCCGGGAACACTGGGTTGAAGACGTTAAAAGGCCCTCCTAACCCTACGGCCCAATCCTGATTGAACGAGGTACGATCATAGCTGGCACCGAGCAACAAGGTGTTTTCAAGCGCGCCGTTGGTGAAGTGCCCTTCAAACTGGTTATCCACTGAATAAGCAATGGATTTGTTGTCACGATCGTAGGATTGATAACCTTGGATGGTGCTGCCAAACCCGCCATTGTTCAGATTGCCAGGCCAAGTCTCGTGACGATCAATCCGCGATTCCATGTAGCGCGAGTTCTGGCGGAACTGCCAGTTTTCGTTCAACTGGTGGCTGAACTCGTAACCCAGGGTCCAGGCTTCACGCTCGAAGTCGTCCCAGTTCGGGTTGCCGTTGAACTGGCTCTTGCCGATCTTGCCGTTGACGTTGTTCAGCAGCGTACCGGCCGCCGGGTAGCCCAGCAGCAGCTTGGTACGGTCACGTTGATAGGACGACAGCAGGGTCAGCGCGGTGTCTTCGTCGAAGTTGAAGGTCATCGACGGCGCGATGTACAGACGATCATCCGGCACCGTATCGACCTGGGTGTCGGCGTTGCGGCCCAGCATGACGATACGGCCCAGAATGCGGTTGTCATCGGTCAAAGGACCAGACACGTCCAGGCCCAGCTGGCGGCGGTTGTTGCTGCCGTAACTGAACTTCGCTTCACCTTGCGCGGTTTCGGTCGGACGCTTGCTGACCAGGTTGACCAGGCCGCCCGGGGCGTTTTCGCCGTAGAGGATCGAGCTTGGGCCGCGGAACACCTCGGTGCGCTCAAGGCCATACGGCTCGGTGGTGGTGTCGTAACGGTTGCCCTGCACCCGCAGGCCGTCCTTGAGCAGGCCGTAGCCGTAGTCGGTGGCGTTGAAGCCGCGAATGGAGAACAGGTCGCCCGCCAGGCCGTCACCGACGGCGAACGGTGGCGCGAAGATACCCGGCACATAACCCAGCACATCGGTCAGGGTTTGCGACGCCTGATCCTGCATGCGCTGACGTGTCACAACCGATACAGAGCGCGGCGTTTCCGACAGTGGCGTGCTGGTCTTGGTGCCTGCGGTACTGTTTTTTGCCTGGTAGCCGGTGGGATTTTCCTCAACGATGGCTTCCCCGGAAACGAGCGAGTTCTGCAGTTGAATGGTGGAGCCTTTTGCCGGCTTGGCCGGGGCATCCTCGGCCCATGCCGCGCCATGGCAGGCGACCGCCGCAACCAGCGCCGCCAAGGCTTTCACCTTGAATTGTTTGTTGTTGTAGCTGCCCATCCTTACTCCCCCTCCCTTTAAATAACGCGGGCCCCAAGCCCCGAAATTTTGACGACGTTTGTCAAAAAAGCGTGAAAATGTAGCAAAGAATTATTCTCATTACCATTAGTATTACGTGTACCAGCGAAATGCCATCCCAAGCCCTGCGGGCTGACACATCGCTGATACATTCGGGCGGGATTTAGCGGACAGCGGCGGCCACGGCGGCGCCGAAGATTTCGCCGATCTGATCGATCTGCGCGGCGGTGACGATCAGTGGCGGCAGGAAGCGAATGACGCTGGAATGACGGCCACCCACCTCGATGATCAGGCCGCGCTTGAGGCATTCACGCTGGATCTTCGAGGCCAGTTCGCCGTGCTGTGGGAAGCGGCCAAGCGTGTCGGCACGGCCATCGAGGTTGACCATTTCCACGCCCAGCATCAGGCCCAGGCCGCGCACGTCGCCCATCTGCGGGTAGTCCTTTTGCAGCGCGCGCAGGTGCCCGGCCAGGCGCTCGCCCATGGCGGCGGCGTGCTGGTCCAGTTGCTGTTCGCGGACGATGCGCAGCGTGGTGGAACCGGCGACCATCGCCAGCTGGTTGCCGCGGAAAGTCCCGGCGTGGGAGCCCGGTTTCCAGACATCCAGCGACTTGTTGTAGACCACCACCGCCATCGGCTGGCTGCCGCCGATGGCTTTGGACAGCACCAGCACATCCGGGACGATGCCCGCGTGCTGGAAGGCGAACGGCTTACCGGTGCGGGCCACGCCACACTGGATTTCGTCGAGGATCATCGGCACGCCGGCGTCACGGGTGATGCGCCGCACTTCGCGCAGCCAGTGGGCCGAGGCCGGGACCACGCCACCCTCCCCTTGCAGGGTCTCCAGAATCATCCCTGCCGGTTTGAGCACGCCGCTTTCCGGGTCAGTCAGCTGGTTTTCGATGTAATGCAGGCCGATGCGCTCGCCCGCCTCGCCACCGACGCCGAACGGGCAACGGTAGTCGTACGGGAACGGCAGGAACTGCGCGCTGGACGCCAGGCCATCCAGATAGCCTTTCGGGCCCAGATTGCCCATCAGCCCCAACGCGCCCTGAGTCATCCCGTGATAGGCACCGTGAAACGCCATCAGGTTGCTGCGGCCGGTGGCGGTGCGCACCAGTTTCAACGCCGCTTCCACCGCATCGGTGCCTGCCGGGCCGCAGAACTGGATGCGCGCATCCTTGGCAAACTCCTCAGGCAACAGGGCAAACAGCTCGTTGATGAACTCGTCCTTGGCCTCGGTCATCAGGTCCAGGGTGTGCAGCGGGCGCTGTCCGTCGAGGGTGGCGCGCATCGCTTGCACCACTTCCGGATGGTTGTGCCCCAACGCCAGCGTGCCGGCGCCGGCCAGGCAATCGATGAACCAGCGGCCTTCACTGTCCTGCACGTGAATGCCCTGGGCGCGCTTGAGCTCCAGCGGAATGCGCCGCGGGTAGCTGCGTGCGTTGGACTCCACCGCCGCCTGACGCTCAAGACGCGGGGTCGGCGCGAACTGGTAGTCGGCATTGATCAGCGCTGCATCCGGGCCACTTTCAGCGTTGATCGGCGTCACATTGTGTTGGCTATGCATATTCCTGCTCCTGGAAATCCTGCGCCTGAGGGCGTTCGTTGACTTGCGCGAGGGCCTCGGCAAGTTGGCTGATGAACTGCTGATCACGGACGATCGAAAGGTGGTCGGCGTCGATCCAGGCCGAAGCCTGCATCCGCACACCCATGCCCTGCTCCAGAAGAGCCGGTGCGTTTTCGTTGTTTTCCGGGGAACGCTCGGCCCACCAGGCGTACACGGGCACGCTTTGGGCACGGATTTCCCGGCATTGATTGGCCAGCGTGCGCATGTGCCGCTCGACACCCAGCAACTGTTGCCAGTGCTCGTCGCCTTCGGTTTGTGCGTCGCCGTCCGTCGAGCGGGTTTCAGGCACCGGTGGACGCGGTTGCCCGGCGCCCGGCACGTAGCCGTCGATCAGGCCGACGAACTCCACGCGCTTGCCCAGGCGGGTCAGCAGGCGAGCCATCTCCAGCACCAGGGTGCCGCCCATCGACCAGCCGATCAGGCGATAGGTGCCGCCCGGTTGCTGCTCGAGCAGCGCCTTGACGTAGTCGCGGGCCATCTGCTCGATGGACGAATCGCGCCAGTTGCCGTCCAGCACCTGGCGGTTCTGGATGCCCCATACGTCCCACTGCGCCGCCAGCGTGCGGGCCAGGGCGTAGTAGCCCACCACCGTGCCGCTGACCGGATGCACGCAGAACACCGGCGGCTTATCGCTGGCGCCGCTGGTCAGGCGGATCAGCGGGTTCGGCGCGCCATTGCTGTTGGCCGGCTTCACTGCAGCGACGGCTTTTTCCACGTGCGGCAAGCCATCCAGCAGTTCCACCAGTGCCTTGCGATAGGCCGCTTGCAGGCGCTCGATGGTCTGGCGCGCATAGCGCTGGCCGCTGAAACGGAAAGTCAGGCCCAACTGCCCGGCGTACACCTGGCCGTTCATTTCCAGTTCGCGATTGAGCGCCGTGGCCGGGTCGATCAAGGCGCCAAGAGAGACCTTCGACGGCGCGAAACGGCCATCGCCCAGGTCCTGATCGAACTGCCCCAGGTAGTTGAACACCACCTTGGGTTCGGGCAGCGCTGCCAATTGTTGACGAATCGACGCCCGACCCAGATAGCGCAGCAGGCCGAAGCCCACACCTTTGTCAGGTATGCCCCGCAACAGACGACGAGTCTGTTCCACGCTGTCGCGGATGTCGGTCGCCGCCATCACCCGCACCGGGAACAGGCTGGTGAACCAACCCACGGTGCGGGCCACGTCCAGCGTTTCAAACAGACCTTCACGGCCATGGCCTTCCAGCGCGACGAGGTTGTCCCGCTGGCCGGTCCAGTGCGACAGGGCCTGCGCCAGCACCGCGAGCAGAATCTCATCGGTGCGCGCATCCAGAGCGGCCGGTGCCTCGCGCAACAGGCGACGGGTCAGGTCGCTGTCCAACAGCAATTCGCATTGGTCCAGATCTTCTTGGGTGGCGCGCCCTGCGGCGTTATCCACCGGCCAGGTGCCTGCATCCTGTCCGATCTGCTCCAGCCACACAGCAGCCTCAGCCTCGCGCTCAGGGGTCTGCGCCGCCAGGTGCAACTGCTGCGCCCAGCGCTGGTAGCTGCTGGATTTAGTCCCCAGATTCACAGCGCTGTCCGACGCCAGCTGCGCATAGGCACGGGCCAGGTCTTCGAGCAGCACGCGCCACGACACCCCGTCCACCACCAGGTGATGGGCAACGATCAACAAGCGCTGGCGCGCATCAGGCATCCGCGCCAACACCACGCGTAACAGCGGGCCGTTCTGCAGGTCCAGGCTGCGCTGGGCGAGCTCGCACACATCGGTCAACGCACTGTCATCGGCCACATCAAGCGCCCACAGGCTGTCAGTGGCAGAGGTCTGGCCGTACGCCTGTTGCCAGGCACCGTCTTGCCACTGGCGGAAGTTCAGATTGAGCCCGTCATGCTGACGCAGCACGGCTTCCAAAGCGCGAGCCAGCAACGGCGCCTCGACCGGACGCTGCACGTCGAGCAGCAACGCCTGGTTGAAGTGCGCACGATTGGCCATCGGCTGCTCGAAGAAATGCGCCTGGATCGGCGTCAGCGGCAGCTCGCCGCTCGGCGTTTCATCGACCAGCACCTCACCGGTCGCTTCAACCGCAGACAGGCGCAGCGCCAGATCTTTCAGCCGTGGGTGGCTGAACACGTCCTTGGGCGCCAGTTTCAAGCCGACCTGACGCAGGCGGGTGATCACCGCCAGCGACTGGATCGAGTCGCCGCCCAGCTCGAAGAAGCTGTCGCGGCGGCTGACGCTGTCCACGCCAAGCAACTGCTGCCAGACCCGCGCCAGTTGCTCTTCGCGCTCACCTTGTGGCGCTTCGAAGCTTTGACTGTCGAGCTGCGGATCAGGCAGCGCGTTGCGGTCCAGCTTGCCGTTGGGCAACTGCGGCAGGCGCTCCATGCAGACGATGTGGTGCGGCACCATGTACTCCGGCAAGGTGCTGCCCAGCTGCTGTTTGAGGTTGTCTTCGCTCTGGTTTTCGCCGCCAACGTAGCCGAGCAGGCGTTTGCCGTTCGCTCCATCACGCACGATCACCAAGGCTTCACGCACGCCTTCGCAACCTTTGAGCGCCGCTTCGATTTCACCGGCCTCGATACGGAAGCCGCGAATCTTGATCTGGTGATCGATGCGGCCCAAGTATTCCAGCAAGCCTTCGCTGTTCAGGCGCACGCGGTCGCCGCTGCGATAGATACGCTCGCCAGCCCGGAACGGGTGCGGCAGGAAGCGTTCGGCAGTCGCGCCCGGACGGTCCAGATACCCCCGCGCCACGGCGCCACCCAGGTACAGCTCACCGGCGATGCCTTGCGGCAGCGGGTTCAAATCCGCGTCCATCACGTAGCCCTGGCGGTCGCCCACCAGGTCACCGATCGGCGCGTAGGCCGTAGTGAAGTCGGCGGTTTCCGACGAGGCCAACCACAGCGTCGGGGTGACCACGGTTTCGGTCGGGCCGTAGCCGTTGATGATCCACAGCGGCCGCAGGTTGCGGATCACGTCGTGCAGCATTTCGCGGCTGAAGGCTTCACCGGCGAAGCAGTAGGTCTTAACGCCCGGGCCCTTGCCTTGCAGACCGGCCCAATCCGAGAGCTGACGCAGATAGCTCGGCGGGAACGACGCCACGGTGATGCCTTCGCGGATCAGCGTGTCGTAGGTCTGCTCGACGCTCCACAGTTCCTGATCGCGCAGCACCACGCGCGCGCCGTAACACAGCGGCATCATCCAGCCTTCGTGGGCGCCATCGAAGCTGATCGACAGGAAGTGGAATTTCCGGTCATCGGGCGTGAAGCGGTAGCGCTCGCCGATGGTCTGGATGTGCATCGAGATATCGCCGTGAGCGATGGCCGCGCCTTTCGGCTTGCCGGTCGAACCCGAGGTGTAGATCAGGTAGGCCAGTTGCTGCGGATGAATCACAACGTCTGGCGCAGTGACCGGCTCGCCAGAAACGTCCAGCTGATCCAGGTTGAGCAGCGGCACGTCGCCCACCGGCACGCGGCCCAGCGCAGCGTCGTGGGAGATCAGCAGCTTCACGCCGCCGTCTTCGAGCATGTAGCGCAGGCGCTCGGTCGGATAATCCGGATCGAGTGGAATGTACGCGCCACCGGCTTTCAACACCGCGAGGAACGACAGCCACAAATCGACTCCACGTTCCATGGCAATCGCCACGCGCACCTCGGTGCCAATACCGCGAGCACGCAGGGCATGGGCAAGCTGGTTGGCGCGACGGTCGAGGTCGGCGAAGGTCAGGCGCTGTTCGCCGTGAACCAGTGCGATGGCCTCGGGACGCAGGCGTGCATGGTCGGCGATCAGCTCGTGGATCGGGCGCTGCACATAGGGCGAAAACGGTGGCGTGTTCCACTGATCCAGCGCCGCCAGATCAGCTTCGCTGAGCAGCGGCAGGTCGCCGATGGCGGTCTGCGGTTGCTCGCACACAGCATCGAGCACAGTCACCAGTTGCTCGAACAGGCGCGCAACGGTCGAGGCATCGAACAGGTCGCTGGCGTAATCGAGGTAGCCGCTGATGCGCCCGTCCTGATGCTCGAAGGTGCCCAGCACCAGATCGAACTGCGCGCCCTTGATGTCCCACTGCTGCGCTTCGATGTTCAGGCCATCGAACTGCAACAGCGCCATGTCCGGTTGCTGCTGGTGGTTGTAGCTGACCTGGAACAGCGGGTTGACGCTCAGGCTGCGCGCCGGTTGCAGCGCCTCGACCAGTTGCTCGAACGGCAGGTCTTGATGGGCATGGGCGCCCAGCAGGTTGTCCTTGACCTGGGCCAGCAGTTGATTGAACGGCAAGTCGCCGGACACCTGCGCACGCAGCACCAGGGTGTTGACGAAGAAGCCGATCAGCCCCTGAGTCTGCACGTCCGCACGCCCCGCCACCGGCACGCCGATGCGCAGGTCACGCTGGCCGCTGAGGCGGTACAGCAGCGTGTCGAACGAGGCCAGGAACAGCATGAACAAGGTTGCGTTCTGTGCCTGAGCCGTGTTGCGCAGTTTGTCTGCAAGTGCCTGCGGCAGCACGAAGGCGTGACGCCCGCCCTTGCCATCGCGTTCGGCAGGTCGTGAGCGGTCCGCCGGCAATTCCAGCACAGGATGCTCGTCGCCCAGCGCCTCGCGCCACCAGTTCAACTGGCGCTCGCGCTCGCGACCACTGAGCACCTCACGCTGCCAGACCGCGTAGTCGGCGTACTGCACGCTCAGGGCGGGCAGCTGCGCGGCGTGGCCTTCGGCAAAGCCGCGATACAGCCGGGCGAAGTCTTCGAGCATGACCTGCACCGACCAGCCATCGGAGATGATGTGGTGCATGCACAGCAGCAGGCGCCACTGATCCTCGGCGATCCGAACCAGCGCCACGCGCCAAGGCGCGCGTTCGGCGTCCAGATCGAACGGCTGGTTCATGAAGGCGTGGGCCAATTCGGCGAACGCGTCATCCACATTGGCCCTGTCGCGCAGGTCATGGCGGGCGATGTTCACGCTGGCAACCGGCAGAATGCCTTGCAACGGCACACCGCTTTCGCCGGGACGGAACCATGTGCGCAGGCTTTCGTGGCGAGCAGCCAGGGCATCGAAGCTCTGTTGCAGCGCTTGCAGGTGCAAGTTGCCGGTCAGGTTCAGCACGCATGGCAGGTTGTAGGCGGCGCTCTCCGGCTCCAGTTGCGCGAGGAACCACAGGCGCTGTTGCGCGAAGGATTGCGGGGCAAGGCCGTGTTCACTGCGAGGCAGCAATGCAGGCACGGCCGCAAGCTCGGCGCGGGTATTGAGGTAAACCGCCAGATCAGCCAGCACCGGCGAGTCGAACAGCGCCCGCAGCGGCAGCTCCAGCTTGAGGTCACGACGGATCTGCGCCACCAGTTGAATGCCCAGCAGCGAGTGCCCGCCCAGTTCGAAGAAGTTGTCCTGACGGCCGACCTGTTTGACGCCGAGCAGGTCCTGCCACAGCGCCGCCAGCTCGCTTTCCACGCCAGCCAGCGGCGCTTCGAAGGCACGCTGTTGCACCTGCGGTTCCGGCAGCGCCTTGCGGTCCAGCTTGCCGTTGGCCGACAGCGGGAATTTGTCCAGCGTCACCAGATGAGCCGGGACCATGTAGTCCGGCAGGCGGTTTTTCAGCTGAGTGCGCAGTTGCTCTTCGTCGAAGGCATCAGCCACCAGATAGCCGACCAGTTGCATACCGGTGGCCAGTTGGCGGGCGACTACCACCGCTTCGCTGATCGCCGGATGATCCAGCAGCGCTGATTCGATCTCGCCGATTTCAACGCGCAGGCCGCGCAGTTTTATCTGGTGATCGAGACGCCCCAGGTACTCAACAGCGCCGTCGGCACGCCAGCGCGCCAGGTCACCGGTGCGGTACAGGCGCTCGCCGTTGCCGAACGGGCTGGCGACGAACCGCTCCGCGGTCAATGCCGGGCGCAGGTGGTAACCCCGGGCCAGGCCGTCGCCGCCGATGTACAGCTCGCCCGGTACGCCAATCGGCTGTGGATTCAGACGGCTGTCGAGGATGTGGATCTGCAGGTTGGCGATCGGTTGACCGATTGGCACTGAGGCGCCGGGCTCGATCTTGCAGGTCCAGTGGGTGACGTCGATGGCCGCTTCGGTCGGGCCGTAGAGGTTGTAGAGGTTGGCGTTGGGCAGACGTTGCAGGGTTTCCCGTGCCAGATCTGCGGGCAAAGCTTCTCCGGAGCAGACGATGCGTTTCAACGAAGCACAGCCAGACAGATCGTCCTGCGCCATAAAGGCCGCCAGCATTGAAGGCACGAAGTGCAAGGTGCTGATCTGGTGCTGTTCGATCAGGGCCGAGAGCAAGGCAGGATCGCGATGATCCCCCGGCTGAGCGACCACCAAGCGTGCACCGACCATTAGCGGCCAGAAGAACTCCCAGACTGAAACGTCGAAGCTGAACGGGGTTTTCTGCAGTACCGAGTCCGTGGCATCGAGTTGATACGCGTCCTGCATCCAGGCCAGGCGGTTGAACAGCGCGGCATGGGTGTTACCCGCGCCTTTCGGCTTACCGGTGGAGCCCGAGGTGTAGATCATGTAGGCCAGTTGCTCGGGATGGATTTCCACCACGGGCGCCGTGACTGGCTGACCAGCCAGATCGAGGCGATCCAGATTCAGCACCTGCAAGCCGTCGACCGTCGGCAGATCAGCGATCACCGCATCGTGACTCAGCAGCAGGCCAATGCCGGCGTCTTCCAGCATGTAGCGCAGGCGATCGACCGGGTATTCCGGGTCCAGTGGCACATAGGCTGCGCCTGCCTTCACCACCGCATAGAGTGCGATCACCATTTCCAGAGAACGCAACGCCGCCACACCCACCAGCGACTCACGGTCCACGCCCTGCTCACGCAGGTAATGCGCGAGCTGGTTGGCCCGCTGATCCAGCTCGCGATACGTCAGCGCCTTGTCGCCAAAACGCAGCGCTTCACGCTCAGGATGCTGCGCCGCCAGACGCTCGAAATGCCGATGCACCACGACTTCATCTGCCGCCCAGTCCCGCGCCGTGTCATTGACCAACGCCAATTGCGCGCGGTCCTGCGAGTCGAGCAATTCAAAATCACCAATCGCCGCATCCGGCTGCTCCAGCAACTGCACAAACAGTTGCACGAAGCGCTGATGCAGGCGCTCGATGCTGCCGTGATCGAACAGATCAGTGGCGTAATTCCACGAGCCGCCCAACGCGCCGTCGGCATCTTCATGGGTGTTCAGGGCCAGATCGAACTGGCTGCTGCCGTCGTCCAGCGGCAGGACTTCAGCCTGCAAACCGGGCAGAGACAGCTGCTCGAAGGCACGCTGCTGGTGATCGTAGGCCACCTGGAACAACGGGTTATGACTGAGGCTGCGTTGCGGTTGCAACGCCTCCACCAGTTGCTCGAACGGCAGGTCCTGATGAGCTTGCGCCCCCAGCGTGGCGGCATTGGCCTGCTCCAGCACCTGACGGAACGTCAGCTCGGCAGACACCTGGGCGCGGACCACCTGGGTGCTGACAAAGAAGCCGATCAGCCCTTCCACCTCCAGACGCGAACGCCCGGCAATCGGCACGCCCACGCGCAGATCGTTCTGCCCGCTCAGGCGATGCAGCAGCACTTGATAGGCCGAGAGGATCGCCATGAACGGCGTGACGCTCTGGGCCTTGGCAAAAGCGCGCAGGCGCTGGCTGAAATCGGCATCGAAATCGAACAGCACGCGGTCGCCCTGATAGCTCTGCTGGGCAGGACGCGGCCGGTCGCTCGGCAGCTCCAGCACCGGGTGTTCGTCACCCAGTTGCTCGCGCCAATAATCGAGCTGACGCTTGCCCTCGCCTGCGACCAGCCACTCGCGCTGCCAGGCAGCGAAGTCGGCGTACTGCACCGGCAGCGCTGGCAGTTGCGCCGGGCGTTTTTCCACGGCGGCGCGATACAGCTCGCTGAACTCCTGCAACAGCACCCGCACCGACCAACCGTCGGAGATCATGTGGTGCAGGCACAGCAGCAGGCGGTGTTCGTCCGCCGCCACCCGAACCAGCGCCACCCGCCAGACCGGCGCCTGGGACAGGTTGAAGGCACGGGTGACGAAGGCCTGGGCCAGCGCATTGAAGGCAGCGTCCTGATCGGCTTCGGCGCTGATGTTCAGGCGCTCGATCTGCGCACTGTGAGCCGCTTCGATCTTCTGCTGCGGGATGCCTTCGCCGGCGACGAAGCGCGTGCGCAGCACTTCATGACGCTCGCTCAATGCATCGAAGGCCGATTGCAAGGCGGCCTCGTCCAGCTCGCCGCGCAGGCTCACTGCACCCGGCAGGTTGTAGGTGTGGCCGCCTGGCTGCAGCTGATCGAGGAACCACAGACGCTGCTGGGAGAACGACTGCACCGCTTGCGTGGCATGGCGTGCGGTCAGCTCCAGCTGCTTGCCCGGCTGTTGCTCTTGTTGACCAAGCTGTTCGATACGCAGGGCAAAATCGGCCAGGCGCGGCGCTTCGAACAACAGCCGCAGCGGCACACTCAGTTCGTGCTCGTGACGCAGGCGCGAGATCATCTGCATCGCCAGCAGCGAATGGCCGCCCAGTTCGAAGAAGTGATCGTTGCGCCCTACCGCCTCGATACCCAGCAGCGGCTGCCAGATGGCCGCCAGTTGCTGTTCGGTGCGACCTTGCGGCGCCTGATAATCGCTGGAAGCGACCTGCGGAGCGGGCAGCGCGTTGCGGTCCAGCTTGCCATTGGGCAGCTGCGGCAGGCGTTCCAGGCAGATGATGTGCGCCGGGACCATGTACTCGGGCAGCGTCACTTTCAGCTGCTGCTTGATCGGCTCTTCGGACAGATCCTTGCCGCCGACATAGCCGAGCAGTTGTTTGCCATTCGCGCCGTCACGCACGATCACCAGGGCTTCGCGTACGCCCTCGCAGCCTTTGAGTGCCGCCTCGATTTCACCGGCCTCGATACGGAAACCGCGAATCTTGATCTGATGGTCGATGCGGCCCAGGTATTCCAGCAGTCCTTCGCTGTTCAACCGCACGCGGTCGCCACTGCGATAGATGCGCTCGCCGGCGCGGAACGGGTGCGGCAGGAAGCGTTCGGCGGTGGCGCCCGGACGGTCCAGATAACCCCTTGCAACGGCGCCACCCAGGTACAGCTCACCGGCAATCCCTTGCGGCAGCGGGTTGAGGTCGGCATCCATCACATAGCCCTGACGGTCGCCCACCAGATCACCAATCGGCGCATAGGCGGTGGTGAAGTCCGCGGTTTCCGACGAAGCCAGCCACAGGGTTGGCGTGACCACGGTTTCGGTCGGGCCGTAGCCGTTGATAATCCACAGCGGCTGCAGGTTGCGGATCACGTCATGCAGCATTTCGCGGCTGAACGCCTCACCGGCGAAGCAGTAGGTTTTCACCCCCGGGCCCTTGCCTTGCAGACCGGCCCAATCCGAGAGCTGACGCAGGTAGCTCGGCGGGAACGAGGCCACGGTGATGCCTTCGCGGATCAGCGTGTCGTAGGTCTGCTCGACGCTCCACAGTTCCTGATCGCGCAGCACCACGCGCGCGCCGTAACACAGCGGTATCATCCAGCCTTCATGGGCGCCGTCGAAGCTGATCGACAGGAAGTGGAATTTCCGGTCATCGGGCGTGAAGCGGTAGCGCTCGCCGATGGTCTGGATGTGCATCGAGATATCGCCGTGGGCGATGGCTGCGCCCTTCGGCTTGCCGGTCGAACCCGAGGTGTAGATCAGGTAGGCCAGTTGCTGCGGATGAATCACCACGTCCGGCGCAGTGAACGGCTCACCCGAGACATCCAGCTGATCCAGATTGAGCAACGGCACATCGCCCACCGGCACACGGCCCAGCGCCGCATCGTGGGAGATCAGCAGCTTCACGCCACCGTCTTCGAGCATGTAGCGCAGGCGCTCGGTCGGGTAGTCCGGGTCGAGGGGAATGTACGCCCCGCCCGCCTTCAACACCGCGAGGAACGACAGCCACAAATCGATGCCGCGTTCCATGGCAATCGCCACGCGAACCTCGGTGCCGATGCCGCGAGCGCGCAGGGCGTGGGCCAGCTGGTTGGCACGACGGTCGAGTTCGGCGAAGGTCAGGCGCTGCTCGCCATGGACCAGTGCAATCGAATCCGGGCGCAGGCGCGCGTGGTCGGCGATCAGTTCATGGATCGGACGGTCGACGTAGGCCGAGAACGGCGGCCGGTTCCAGGCATGCATCTGCTCGGCATCGCGCTCGGTGAGCATCGACAGCTCGCCAATGCACGCGTCCGGGAAACGGCAGACACCGTCGAGCAGTTTCTGGAAATGCCCGCACAGGCGCTCGATCTGCTCGGCGCTGAACACGTTGCTGTGGTAGTTCACATGAATGTGCGCGCGCTCGCCCGCCACCACGGCCAGGCTCAGCGGGTAGTGGGTCTTGTCGCTCAGTTCGACCGCGCCCAGTTTGGCCGGGTTGCTGCCCGGGCCGCTGGTCTGCTTGTCGCGCAGCACCGCATCGACCGGGTAGTTCTCGAACACCACCAGGCTGTCGAACAGGTCGCGCCCCGCATGCCCGGCATAGCGCTGGGCCTCGAACAGCGGCGTGTGCTCGTGCTCGCGCAGTTCCAGGTTGTGCTGTTGCAGCTCGTTGAGCCAGTCGCCGACTTTCTGCTGCGCCTCGGGCGCCTGCACCAGCGGCAGGGTGTTGATGAACAGCCCGAGCATGCGCTCGATGCCTGGCACCTGTGCCGAACGGCCGGACACCGTGGCGCCGAAGGCCACGCGCTGCTGCCCGGTGTAGCGCTGCAACAGCAGCACCCAGACGGCTTGAATCAGGGTGTTGGCCGTCACGCGCTGACGGCGGGCAGCGCTATTGAGCAGCTCGCTGTCCAGGTCCATCGACTTGACCAGCACCTGGGTCGGCAGCGGCTCGCCGGTGGGCGAGGTCGGTGCGGTCAGGGCCGTTGCCATCATGGTCGGCTGTTCGAAGCCGGCCAGGTGGGTCTGCCAGAATTGCGCACTGGCCTCGGCGTCGCGGCTGAGCAGCCACTGCACGTAATCGCCGTAATGCCCGGCAGGCTGCGGCGCGGCATCGGACATCGCCGCCTGAATCACCTCGCCCAGCACCGCTGCACTGCTCCAGCCATCGAGCAGGATGTGGTGGAAGGTCCACACCAGCTTCCACTGGGTCTCGCTCTGGCGCACCAACAGCACGCGCATCAGCGGCGCATCCTGCAGGTTGAACGGGGTTTCCCGCTCGGCGGCGAGCACCGCGCTCATGGCTTGAGCATCGCTGCGCAGGTCCAGTTCGCGCACGTCGAGCGCCGCGCCGCGACGGATCAGTTGCACTGGCTGTTCCGTGCCTTTCAGGCGCAGGAACGCGGCACGCAGGATCGGATGACGCTGCACCGCCGAGGTCCACGCCGACTTGAAGCGCGCCACCGGCAGATGCTCGATGTCCAGTGCCACCTGGTTGATGTACAGATCCCGCGCGCCTTCGTGATCAGCCCCGTGCGCGTCGCTCAATTCAGTATGGAATAGCAGGCCCTGTTGCATCGGCGTCAGCGGGTAGAGCTGCTCGATGTCGCGGGCGGCCACCGGCAATGCATCCAGTTGCGCCTGGTTCAGGCTCAACGATGGGAAGTCCGACGGAGTGACCGCCGAGTGCGTGCGGCAATGCTCGATCAGTTCTTCAAGCGCGACGGCATAGGCGTCGAGCAAGCCTTGAATGGACGCCGATTCGTGACGCTCGCCGCTGTAGCTGCAGGTCAGGCTGAACTGGCCGTCGCGCACCTGGGCATCGATGGACAGCTCACAGGCCAACGGCGCATCGGCGGCACGCTGGGCACCACTGGATTCCTGTGCAAGGCGGAACAGGCCGTTGCTCTCTTGCAGGCGGCCCATGTAGTTGAACAGCACGCAGCCATCCAGCGCCGGCAAGGCCTCGCCGCGCAAATGGCGCAACAGGCCGTAGCCCAGCCCGCCATGGGGCACGGCGCGCAGGGTTTCCTTGGTGTGTTTGAGGGCGGCGTCGAGGTTGTCCTGCGCCTGCAGGCTGACCGGGTACAGGCTGGTGAACCAGCCCACGGTGCGGGCCGGATCGAAGCCTTCGAACAAGTCTTCACGGCCATGGCCTTCCAGCGCGATCAGTGCGCGTGGCTGGCCGCTCCACTGTTGCATGGCGCGGGTCAGCGCGGTCAGCAGCAGGTCGTTGATCTGCGTGCGATAGGCCGCCGGGACCTCGCTGAGCAGCGCCTGGCTGCGTTCGGCGTCCAGTTGCAGATGCAGTTGCTGCACATTGCCCTGCAATGCCTTGCCCAGCGGATGGGCACAGGGCAGTTGCGGCGCGGCTGGCAGGTTGCGCCAGTAATCGGCTTCGGCCAGCAGCGCGTCGCTGTAGGCGAAATCCAGCAGGCGGTTGGCCCAGCGCTGGAACGGCAGGCCCTTCTCACCCAGATCGACCTGCAGTTGTGCCTGCGCCTGAACGTAGCCGTTGTGCAGGTCTTCCAGCAGGATGCGCCAGGACACGCCATCCATCACCAAGTGGTGGACCACCAGCAGCAGGCGCTCGCCGCCTTCGGCCAGTTTGAAATGCACCGCGCGCAGCAGCGGGCCGTCTGCCAGATTCAGGCTGGCCTGGGCTTCGTCGCAGGCCTCAGTGAGCCGCTCGGTGCTGACTTCACGCTGCCACAACAGCCCTTCGCTGCTGACCTCTTCGCGGTAACGCTGCTGCCAATGGCCGTTGTCCTGACGCACGAAGCTCATGCGCAAGGCGTCATGTTGCGCGATCAGCGCATGCAGCGCCTTGCTCAGCGCGCCCGCGTCCAGCGCGTCGGTCGGGGTCAGCAGCAGCGACTGGTTCCAGTGGCTGCGCTTGGCCATGGATTGCTCGAAGAACCAATGCTGGATCGGTGTCAGCGGGATGTCGCGGTTGAATTCGATGCGCGACTGTGCGGCGGCTTCATCGCGATTGACCACTTGAGCGACTTGCGCCAGTTCGGCGATGGTCTGGCGTTCGAACATCTGCCGTGGCGACAGGCTGATCCCGCGTTTCTTGGCGCGGGAGATGATTTGCAGGCTGAGGATCGAGTCGCCGCCAAGGGCAAAGAAATTGTCCTGACGGCCGACCTGTTTGACGCCCAGCAGGTCTTGCCACAGCGCCGCCAGTTCAGTCTCGACGCCTGCCAGCGGCGCCTCGAAGGCACGCTGTTGCACTTGCGGTTCCGGCAGTGCCTTGCGATCCAGCTTGCCGTTGGCCGAGAGCGGGAACTTATCCAGCGTCACCAGATGCGCCGGGACCATGTAGTCCGGCAGGCGGTTTTTCAGTTGGGTGCGCAGTTGTTCTTCGTCGAACGCCTCGGCGACCAGATAGCCGACCAGTTGCATGCCGGTGGCCAGTTGGCGGGCGACTACCACCGCTTCGCTGATTGCCGGATGGTCCAGCAGCGCCGATTCGATCTCGCCGATTTCAACGCGCAGGCCGCGCAGTTTGATCTGGTGATCCAAGCGACCCAGATACTCAACGGCACCGTCGGCACGCCAGCGCGCCAGGTCGCCGGTGCGGTACAGGCGCTCGCCGTTGCCGAACGGGCTGGCGACGAACCGCTCCGCGGTCAATGCCGGGCGCAGGTGGTAACCGCGGGCCAGGCCGTCGCCGCCGATGTAAAGCTCGCCGGGTACGCCGATAGGCTGTGGATTCAGGCGGCTGTCGAGGATATGGATCTGCAGGTTGGCGATCGGTTGACCGATTGGCACCGAGGCGCCGGGCTCGATTTTGCAGGTCCAGTGGGTGACGTCGATGGCCGCTTCGGTCGGGCCGTAGAGGTTGAACAATCCGGCGTTGGGCAGACGTTGCAGGGTTTCTCGCGCCAAGTCCGCAGGCAGGGCCTCACCCGAGCAGACGATGCGTTTCAGCGAGGCGCAACCGGACAAATCGTCCTGCGCCATAAAGGCGGCCAGCATCGACGGTACGAAGTGCAAGGTGCTGATCTGGTGCTGTTCGATCAGGGCCGAGAGCAAGGCAGGATCGCGATGATCCCCCGGCTGAGCGACCACCAAGCGTGCACCGACCATCAATGGCCAGAAGAACTCCCAGACCGAAACGTCGAAGCTGAATGGCGTCTTTTGCAGCACGGAATCAGAGGCGTCGAGTTGATACGCTTCCTGCATCCAGGCCAGACGGTTGAACAGCGCGGAGTGGGTATTGCCCGCGCCTTTCGGCTTACCGGTCGAACCCGAGGTGTAGATCATGTAGGCCAGTTGCTCGGGGTGAATCTCCACCACTGGCGCCGTGACCGGCTGACCGGTCAGATCGAGGCGATCCAGATTCAGCACCTGCAAGCCTTCAACAATCGGCAGATCATCGATCACCGCATCGTGGCTCAGCAGCAGACCAATGCCAGCGTCTTCCAGCATGTAGCGCAGGCGATCGACCGGGTATTCCGGATCCAGCGGCACATAGGCTGCGCCCGCCTTCACCACCGCATACAGCGCCACAACCATTTCAACCGAACGCAGCGCCGCCACACCGACCAGCGACTCACGACCCACGCCTTGCGAGCGCAGGTAATGCGCGAGCTGGTTGGCCCGCTGATCCAGCTCGCGATACGTCAGCGCCTTGTCGCCAAAACGCAAGGCCTCGCGATCAGGATGCTGCGCCGCCAGACGCTCGAAATGCCGATGCACCACGACTTCATCCGCCGCCCAGTCCCGCGCCGTGTCATTGACCAACGCCAACTGCGCGCGGTCCTGAAGGTCGAGCAGTTCGAAATCACCAATCGCCACATCCGGCTGCTCCAGCAACTGCGCGAACAGTTGCACGAAGCGCTGGTGCAGGCGCTGGATGCTGCCGTGGTCGAACAAATCCGTGGCGTAGTTCCAGTTACCCGCCAGCTCGCTGGCCGCGTTTTCCCAGGTGTGCAGCGCTAGGTCGAACTGCGAGCTGCCGCTGTCCAGCGGCATCAGGGTGGCATCGAGGCCCGGCATCAGTTGCAGCGCTTCATCCTGGCGCTGCTGATGGTTGTACAGCACCTGGAACAACGGGTTGTGGCTCAGGCTGCGCTCTGGTGCGAGTGCGTCGACCAGTTGCTCGAACGGCAGATCCTGATGGGCCTGGGCGCCTTGGGAGGCGAGGCGTACGTTGTCGATGATGCGGTTGAAACTGGCCTCGGAGGTGACTTCACCACGCAAGATCTGGGTGTTGACGAAGAAGCCGATCAGCCCTTCGGTTTCAGCGCGCTGACGCCCGGCAATCGGCACGCCGATGCGCAGATCGTTCTGCCCGCTCAGGCGTTGCAGCAGCACTTGATAGGCGGCCAGCATCACGGTGAACAGGGTCACCCCGCGCTGCTTCGCCAGCTCGCGCATGCGTGCAGACAGCGCTGCATCGAAGGCGAACGGCAGGCGCGCGCCACGGAAACTCTGCCGGGCCGGGCGCGGGCGGTCGGCAGGCAATTCCAGCACCGGCGGCTCGTCGCCCAGTTGGTGCTTCCAGTATTCGAGCTGGCGATCGCCCTCCCCGGCTTCCAGGCAGGCGCGCTGCCACAGGGCAACGTCGGCGTAGCTCAGGGGCAGCTCAGGCAAGGCTTGATCGTCGCCCTCAAGGGCGGCGTGGTAGGCCTGGACGAAATCCAGCAACAGCACCTGGATCGACCATCCGTCGGCGATGATGTGGTGCAGGCAGACCAGCAATACGTGTTCGTCTTGCGCAACCTTGACCAGCGCCACCCGCCACAGCGGGCCTTGCACCAGATCGAACGGACGGCGGGCAAACTCGGCGGACAGCACATTGAGCTCGCCTTCGTCGGCGGCGTTCAGGCGTTCGAATGGCAACGCCTGCTGCGCCAGCACCACCTGCTCCGGTGTGCCGTCTTCGGCGGTGTCGAACACCGTGCGCAAGCTGGCGTGGCGCTGGGCAACGCGCTCGAAAGCCGACTGCACGGCAGCGACATCCAGCGTGCCTTTCAGGCGCAGGGCACCCGGCAGGTAGTAGGTGCTGTTGCCCGGTTCCAGTTGTTCGAGAAACCACAAGCGCTGCTGGGAAAAGGACGTCGCGCTGCGCTCGCCGGCCACGCCTGCGGGAATCGGCAACGCCGACGCATCCAGCCCCTGCTCGCGCAGCTTGCCCAGAAACACCCGGCGCTGCGCCGCGCCAAGGCTGAGAAAGCGCGTAGCCAGGGCCTGCAGCTTGCTTTGCGAAGTCATGCTCGGTTGCGACATCAGTTGCTTTCCTCTAACTCATTCATGAACGCGTCCAGGGCATCGAGCCCCTCCAGCGTCAGGGTCTGCCCCTGCAAGGTGTCGATCAGGGCCGCCTGTGCGGCGACGGTGGTGGCTTCGAAGGCCTGCGCCAGCGGAATGCTCACTCCCAGGCGCTCGCGAATGCGCGACAACAGCCGTGTCGCCAGCAGCGAGTGCCCACCCAGTTCAAAGAAGTTGTCGTGGCGCCCGACCCGCTCGACTTTCAGCAGGTCTTGCCACAGCTCGGCCAGCAGCGCTTCGCGCTCGCCCTCGGGCGCCTCGAAACTGCGTTCGTGGCTATTGAGGAGCGCCGCCGGGGCTGGCAGTGCCTTGCGGTCAAGCTTGCCGTTGGCGTTGCGCGGCATGCGCTCGAGCAGCACCACGTGGGCAGGCACCATGAACGCCGGCAGCTCCTGGGCCAGCGCGCGCTTGAGCCCGTCGGCCGACAGCGTCTGGCCGCTTTCCGCGACCACATAGCCCACCAGTTGCGGACCATGGGGCGTGGGCTGCGCGCTGACCACGGCGTCGTGCACCGCAGGCTGGGCCAGCAGCAGGTTTTCGATTTCGCCCAGCTCGATGCGCTGGCCACGGATCTTCACCTGGAAGTCCGCACGGCCCACGTATTCCAGCGCGCCCTCGGCGTTCCAGCGCGCCAGGTCGCCGCTGCGGTACAGCCGCGCGCCGGGTTCGCCGAACGGGTCGGGCAGGAAGCGCTCGGCGGTCAGGCCCGGACGCGCCGCGTAGCCACGGCCAACGCCAACGCCGCCGATGTACAGCTCGCCCACCACGCCCGGCGCGGCCAGTTGCAGGCTGGAATCGAGCACGTACAGGCGGTTGTTGTCGGTGGCGCGGCCGATCGGCATGTTCGATTTGGCCGCCGGAGCGCCGGTCAGGGTGTGCAGCGCCACGTCATCGGCGCACTCGGCAGGGCCGTAGGCGTTGACCAGCGGCACGTTCGGATAGCGGACGAACCAGCGAGTGGCCAGGTCAACGGTCAGCGCCTCGCCGGTCGGCAACAGCCAGCGCAGGGCGTCGAGCTTGTGCGGCGCCACGGCGAGCATGCCGTCGATCACCGCCGGCACGCACTCCAGCACGCTGACCTGATTGGCCACCACCTCTTCGAGCAGGCGTTGCGGATCGTGCACCACTGCGTCCGGCAGAATCTCCACGCGACCACCAAACAGCGGCGCGGTGAGGAACTGCCACACGGAAATGTCGAAGCCGGTGGCGGCGGTCTGGGCAATCACGTCGCCTTCGGCCAGGCGCAGGTACGGCAGCTTGGACATCTGGTTGTTGAGCATGCCGCGCTGGTTGACCATCACCCCTTTCGGCTCGCCGGTGGAGCCGGAGGTGAAGATGACGTAGGCCAGTTGCTCGGCGCTGGCGTAGCGGCCTGGATTGCTGTCGGACCCCGCTGCCAGCAAATCTTCCAGAATCAACACCCGCGGCTTGATCTCTGCCAGCGCGACGATCGCGTCGACCTGAGCCAGGCACTCGCGCGGCGTGACCAAAACCTGCGCAGCGCTGCTGACCAGCATGCGCGCACTGCGCCCGGCCGGATGGCGATCGTCCAGCGCCAGATAGGCGCCACCGGCCTTGAACGCGCCGATGATCATGCTCAGTAATGCCAGGCCACGCGGCGCATACAGCGCCACCACGTCATCGCCCTGCACGCCGGCGCCGATCAGGCCGTGGCCGATGCGGTTGGCGTCGCGGTTGAGCTCGCTGTAAGTCAGGTTCTGGCCCTGGCAGCGCGCCACTTCCAGCGATGGATGGGCCTGCACGCGGGACTCGAAGCGCTCCAGATAGCTGATGGTGTACCAGTGTTTTTCCACCAGACCCTGGCCCTGTTGCAGCAACTGCTCGCGCTCGCTCTGCTCCAGCAGTTGCAGCTGGCCGAGGGTCTGCTGCGGGTTGTCGATCAGTTGGTTGAGCAGACGACGGAAATGCCCCACCAGGGTGGTCATGTCGCTGTCGTTGAAGTGACGGGTGTCGTAGGTCAGTTGGAGTTGCAGCGATTCGCCCGGCAGCAGCACCACGGTCAACGGGTAGTTGGTGTGGGTGCGGTTGGCCAGCGGGTTGATCCGGTATTCGTTCACGGCCTGCTGAACCTCGGCGCCCAACGGAACGTTTTCAAAGACGAACAGGCTGTCGAACAGCGGCTGGCCGCGCGGGGTGTCGGCGAGCAGCTGGATGTCAGCCAGCGACATGTGCTCGTGCTGACGCATGTCGGCGTTCTGCGCCTGCAACGCGCTCAGCAGTTCAAGGGCCGGCGCACCTGGCTGCGGACGAGCGATGCGCAGCGGCAAGGTGTTGATGAACAGCCCCAGCGCGCCTTCGATGCCTTCCAGCTCGGTCGGGCGACCGGCAACGGTGACGCCGAACAGCACGTCATCGCGGTCGGCGTGCTGCATCAGTAGCAATGCCCAGGCGGCCTGCACAAAGGTGTTGGCGGTCAGGCGATGCTGACGCGCCTGATCGGCCAGTTTCGCGGTCTGCGCATTGCCCAGCGCCAGGGTCACGTCGCGCATTTGCGGCTCGCGCTGCATGGAATGCTGGGGGCTGTGGCGATAGGGCAACGGCGTGACGTCGGTGAACCCGGCCAGCGCCTTGCGCCAGTAGTCGCGGCTGACCGCTTCGTCCTGCTCGGCCAGCCAGGCGAGGAAGTCGCGGTACGGCCGTGCGGCAGGCAGGCTGACGTGGCGGCCGTCCAGGTGCGCGCGGTAATGGGCGAAGAACTCGGTCAGCATCAGGCCCCGGCACCAGGCGTCGATCAGGGCGTGGTGGTGGCTCTGCACGATGCGGAAATCCGCCGCGCCGAACTTGACCAGACGCAGGCGCAACAGCGGTGCGCGGGCGAAATCGAAGCCCTGTTCACGCTCGGCGGCGAGCACCTCGGCCAGCTCCTCCTCGGCGGCTTCGCGGGACAAATGGCTCAGGTCGATCAACTGCGCTGGCGACGGCACACGACGCATCACCACCTGACGCTGCACGCCGCTTTCCAGGCCATGGAACGCCGTGCGCAAGGCTGGATGACGCTGCACCACTTGCTGCCAGGCGAACTTGAACGCGTCGAAATTGACCTCGCTGCCGACTTCGTACTGGTCCTGCATCAGGTAGATGCCGTTGCCCTGCTCCAGCAGGCTGTGCAGCAGGATCCCCTGTTGCATCGGCGCCAGCGGCAGGATGTCTTCGATCTCCCGCGCCGGAATCGCCAGGGCATCGAGTTGCGCCTGATTCAGCCCGGCCAGCGGGAAGTCCGACGGGGTCAGGCCGGCGTTGGCTTCGTCGCTGCAATGGGCGATCAGTTGCAGCAGGTGCTCGCGATACAGCGCCACCAATTGCTCGATGGTCTGACGGCTGAAACGCTCGCGGCTGAAAGTGAAGTCCAGGTGCAACTGACCGTCGCGCACCTGACCGTCCACTGCCAGGGCGTTGGCCAGCGGACCTTTCGGGTCGCGCAGGTTGGCGGGCGACTGGGTCGACAGCGAGAACAACACACCTTCGCTGTCGTCGAAACGACCCAGATAGTTGAAAGTCACGCCCTGGCCGATCAACTCCGGCAGCCCGGCTTTGGCCAGATACTTGAGCACGCCATAACCCAGGCCTTTTTCCGGCACTGCGCGCACGGCTTCCTTGACCGACTTGAGGGTGGTCACCGCATCGTCGCTCGCCTCCAGTGCCAGCGGATACAGGCTGGTGAACCAGCCGACGCTGCGGCTCAGGTCCAGCGCGCCATTGCCGTCAGCAGAAACGTCCTCACGGCCGTGGCCTTCCAGGGCGATGACATGCCGACGGCGCCCGCTCCACTGCCACAAGGCTTGGGACAACGCGGCCAGCAGCAGGTCGTCGATGCGCGTGCGGTAGGCCGCCGGGGCTTCGCTGAGCAGTCGGCGGGTGTCCTGTGCGTCGAGGGTCAGGCCGACGACTTCGCCGTCGCCCACCCGGCTTTGCACCGAGGTATCCCCCGGCAGGCAGGCGTCTTCGGTTGTGAGCGCCTGCCAGTACGGCAGTTGCGCATTGAGTTCCGGGCTCTGCGCCAGCGTCTGCAAGGCTTGCGACCAGGCCTGGAAACTGGCGGTCTTGTCCGCCAGCGTCACACTCTGCCCCGAAGCCAGGCGGCTGTAGGCCTGTTGCAGGTCTTCGAGCAACACGCGCCACGACACGCCGTCCACCGCCAGGTGATGGATCGCCAGCAACAGGCGGCCCTCGCCCGACGGCAGGCGCGCATGCACCACCCGCAGCAATGGGCCGGTCTCGATGTTCAGGCTACGTTGGGCTTCATCACTCAGCGAGGCCAGATCTTCCTCGCGGCTCAGCTCGCAGGTCCACAGCACGCGGGCAGCGTCTTCGCTGTCGCGGTAGCGCTGCAGCCACTGGCCGTCGCTACCCTGATGGAAACTCAGGCGCAGGCTGTCGTGCTGGGCCAACAGCGCAGCGAGGGCTTGCTGCAACAGGCTGTTGTCCAGCGCCAAGGGCAGGTTCAGCAACAGCGACTGGTTCCAGTGCGCCCGCTCAGCCACCGGCAAAGAGAAGAAGCGCGCCTGAATCGGCGTCAGGGCGAAGTCCCGTGGCAAGGCCGGCGCGGCAACAGGGGCGGTAGCGGGCTTGGCTTCGGAAACCACGGCGACCTGCGCCAGTTCGGCGATGGTCTGTTTTTCGAACAGTTGCTTGGGCGTCAGGCGAATGCCCTGACGGCGCGCCCGGGCAATGATCTGCAGGCTCAGGATCGAGTCGCCGCCCAGGGTGAAGAAGTTGTCGTGACGGCCCACGGCCTCGACGTTCAGGGCCTTTTCCCAGAGCGCGGCCAGCGTCGCCTCGACGCCCTCGTGAGGCGCCTCGAAGCTTTGCGACAGCACTTGCGGCTCAGGTAAGGCCTTGTGATCGAGCTTGCCGTTGGCGGTCAGCGGGAAGGCGTCCAGCGTCACGACGTGGCTGGGGACCATGTAGTCCGGCAGGCTCTCGGCCAACTGCGAACGCAGCGTTTCGCCATCGACCTGTGCGCCTTTGTCAGTCAACGCCCAGGCGATCAACTGGCCGCGATCATCGACCCGCACATGGGCATCGCGCAGGCCGTCGAGCTGACGCAGACGCTGGGCGATTTCACCCAGCGCCACACGATAGCCACGGACCTTGACCTGATCGTCGGCACGGCCGAGGAACTGGATCTGCCCGTTGGCCAGCAAGCGCGCGCGGTCGCCACTGCGATACAGGCGCGCACCTGAGCCGTTCGGATGTGGAATGAACACTGCAGCGGTCAGCGCCGGACGGTCGTGATAACCCCGGGCCAGGCCCGGCCCGCCGATGTACAGCTCGCCGACATCGCCCTGCACCACCGGCTCCAGTTGATCGTTGAGGATCAGCGCCACGGCGTTGGGCAGCGGACGGCCGATGGGCGCGGTTTGCGCAGTGGGCGTGGCGTCGAACAGCTCGTTGCTGAGCACGCCCACGGTGGTTTCAGTCGGGCCGTAATGGTTGATGACGCGGCAATCTGGCTTGAGGCGTTTGACTTGGGCGACCAGCTCCCAGGGCAGTGCATCGCCGCCGAGAATCAGCGCCTGTTCCGGCAGCACGTCAGCGGCGTTGGCCGCTTGCAGCAAGCCGCTCAGGTGAGTCGGCACGATCTTCAGCACGCCAACCTGGTGCTCGGCCATGTAGGCGGCAAAGCGGTCAGCGTCGTTGGTACGCTCCGGGGCGATCAGATGTAGCGTCTGCGCCGAGCAAAGCGCGCCGAACAGCACGGTGTGGCCCAGGTCGGCACCGACGGTGGAGACCATCGCCATGCTCCCGTCAGCCTTCCCCTCACCCTCGAAGCCGACGCGCTTGAGCAGACCTTGCACGTAATCGGCCAGGGCGCCGTGGCTGACCACCACGCCCTTCGGCGTGCCGCTGGTGCCGGAGGTGTAGATCAGGTACGCCGCCTGCTGCGGGTGAATGTGCAGGTCCGGTGCCACGGCGGGCTGGCCGCGCCACGCCGCATTGGCGTCCATGGCGATCACTTCACCGGAGTAGTCACCTGGCGCCGGCGCATCGCTGATCAGCCAGCGCGCGCCGCTGTCGGCCAGCACGAAGGCATGGCGCTCGGCGGGCCATTTCGGGTCCAGCGGCACATAGGCCGCGCCGGTCTTGAGCACCGCCAGCAGGCCGACGACGAACTCAACCGAACGCTCCAGCAGCACACCGACGCGGCTTTCGGCGCCGACACCGGCATCGCGCAAATGCTGCGCCAGGCGGTTGGCCTGGGCGTCGGTTTCAGCGAAATCGAGCTGCTGCGCTTCATGCTGCAAGGCGATTCTGCTCGGCTGCGCCTTGACGCTGGCGTTCCACAGTTTCAGCACGTCGCTGGCGGCGAAGGCTACGGCTTCGGCCTCCAGCTGCGACGGCACCGCCGACACCTGCAGCTCGCTCAAACGCCCTTGCGGTTGCGCCACTACTTGCGCGCAGATACGCAGCAGGTCGGCGGCGAAACCGGCGATGCGTGGCTCGTCGAACAGGTCGCAAGCGTAGGTGAACACCGCCTGAATGCCTTCGGCGGTGTCGGTGATGTCCAGGCCCAGATCGAAGTGCGCCGAGAAGTCGTCCAGCTGGTTGACGTCCATGCGCAGGCCGCCCATTTCGACGTTCTGCGGCAGCGGGAACTGCTGGGTGAATTTCACCTGGCACAGCGGGTTGTGGCTGAGGTTGCGGGTGACGCCCAGCGCCTCGACCAGTTGCTCGAACGGCAAGTCCTGATGGTTCTGCGCGCCGAGGGCGGTGTGCTTGACCGCCTCGATCAACGCGCTGAACGACTGCTGCGGCGACACCTCGGTACGCAGCACCAGGGTGTTGACGAACAACCCGACCAGCCCTTCGGCCTCGGTGCAGGTACGCCCCGCCACCGGCACGCCGACCCGCAGGTCGCTCTGGCTGCTGTAGCGTTGCAACAGGGTCTTGTAGGCCGCGAGCATGACCATGAACAGCGTGGCGCCGTGACCGGCGGCCAGATCGCGCAGGCCCTGGCTGAGGGTGCGATCAAAGGCGATGGCGTAGCGCGCGCCGCGATGGCTTTGCTGAACCGGACGCACACGATCCGCTGGCAGATCGAGCACTGGCTGCGTATCGCCCAAGCGTTCGCGCCAGTAGCTCAGTTGCCGCTCGCGCTCGCCAGCGGCCAGGCGCTCACGCTGCCAGGCGGCGAAGTCGGCGTACTGGATCGGCAGTTCCGCCAGCGCTGGCGTGCGGTTTTGCGCATGGGCGCCGTACAGCGCGGCCAGTTCCATGAGGATGACCTGCACCGACCAGCCGTCGGAGATAATGTGGTGCAGCACCAGCACGATCTGTTGCTGGTCGATGCCCAGGCGCACGTTGAGCACGCGCCACAGCGGGCCAGTCTGCAGGTCCATCGGCTGCTCGACCGCAGCCTTGGCCAGCTCGCCCAAGGCTTCCACCGGCTGGGCGTGCAGGCTCAGGTCGTGACGCTCGATGAGCACTGGTTGCGGCGCGTGAATGCGCTGCACCAGCACTTCATTGGCGTCGATGGCGAAGGTGGTGCGCAGGCTTTCGTGACGTGCAGCCAGATCATCGAAGCTGCGTTGCAGGGCGAGGTCATCGACGGCGCCCTTCAGGCTCAACTGCCCGCACAGGTGATAGGCGCTGCTGTCCGGCTCCAGTTGTGCGAGGAACCACAGGCGTTGCTGGGCGAAGGACTGCTCCGGTGCGGTGTCGCGGGAGATGCGTGCAACGGCTTGCGGGCGCTCGCCGCTGCGGTTCTGGCTGGCGATGTAGGCGTTGAAGGCACCCAGCGTCGGATGCTCGAACAGGTGCGCGGGCTCGAGTTTGAGACCCAGCTCATTGTTGAGCCGCGACAGCACCTGGACCACGCCCACCGAGTCGCCGCCACGGGCGAAGAAGTGATCGTGGGCGGCCAGATCGTCCTTGCCCAGCACTTCGCGCCAGGCGGCGAGGACTTCGGGCAGCAGCGCCGCACTGTTGTCGGCGCCTGCTTCACTTTCGGCGTCCAGCAGACGACCGTCCTGCCAGATCGCGAAGCTGTCCAGGCTGCCGTTCTGCCAACCGGCACGGCAGGCCGAACGTTGCAGCTTGCCGCTGGTGGTGCGTGGCAAGGCGCCCGGCTCCAGCAGCACGATGACTTTCGGCGCCACCAGAAACAGCTCGGACACGGCATCGCGCACCGCTTCGCAAATCATCGCGGGCTTCATCAGGCGGCGTACGTTGCGGCTGATTTCCAACGCCAGGCCGACGCCTTCGGCGCCCTGCTCGTCGGTCACCGGGAAGGCGGCGATGCGCCCGCGACGCAGCAGCTCGACGCTCTTTTCCAGGGATTGTTCGATGTCCTGCGGATAGAGGTTCTGGCCGTTGAGGATGATCAGGTCTTTCAGGCGGCCGCAAATAAACAGTTCACGATCATGGGCGATGCCCAGGTCGCCGCTGCGCAGCCAGCGCTGGCCGTCCTGCTCGACGAAGGTCCGCGCGGTGGCTTCGGCGTTCTGCCAATAACCTTCGGCGACACTGGGCCCCGCGATCCAGATCTCACCCACCTGCCCTTCCGGCAGCACGCTTTCGCTGGCCGGGTCGACAATGCGCAAAGCGTGATCGTCACGGCACCAGCCACAGCCCGGCAGGCGGCTGGTCTCTTTCTGGTTGGCGAACAGCGCGCCATCGGCCTCACCCATCGACAACTGGTTGCCGTCGAAGCGCTTGATGCCGAACGGCTTCTCGCGGATGGCGGCGCTGACGAACAGCGTCGCCTCGGCCAGGCCGTAGCTCGGGGTCAGGGCGCGACGGTCGAAACCGGCAGGCGCGAAGTGCTCACTGAAGGCGTCCAGCGTGGCGATGCGGATCGGCTCTGAGCCGGAAAATGCCAGGCTCCATTTCTCAAGATTGAGCTGCTTCACGGCGCTGGGCTTGATCCGCTCCACGCACAGGCGATAGGCGAAATCCGGGCCGCCGGAGAAGGTGCCGCCGTACTGGCTCATCACTTCCAGCCAACGCGCCGGGCGACCGAGGAAATAATTGGGCGACATCAGGTTCAGCGTGCCGCCGTAGTACAGCGGCAGCAGCAGGCCGCACATCAGGCCCATGTCGTGGTACAGCGGCAGCCAGCTGACCCAGCTTTCGCTGGCGGCATCGGTGACGAAGTGCCGGGCCATGGCCACTTCGTTGGCCATCAGGTTGTCATGGGAAACCATCACGCCCTTGGGCGCGCTGGTGGAGCCGGAGGTGTATTGCAGGAAGGCCAGCGACGAGGTGTCGATCAGCGACGGCTGGAAACTCACCTCCCAGCCGTGGACCTCTTCGATGGCGCAGAAGAGCCCGCCGGCCGGCATGAACGGCTGCAGCAGGTGCTGGAATTTGTCGAGGTCTTCGCGGCGACCCAGCACCATGCCGGGCGCGGCGTCCTGGAGAATGCCGGTCAGGCGGTCCAGGTGGGTCTGGCGGTTGTACTCGGGCGCGAACGCCGGCACCGCGATGACATTGGCGTGCAGGCAGCCCAGGAATGCGGCGGCGTAATCGGCGCCAGTGGGCAGGATCAGCACACAGCGCTCGCCGCCTTGGGTGCCCAGGTGATGCTGCAACAGGCCGGCGATGGAACGCGCCTGCCGATCCAGCTGTGCGTAGCTGGTCAGCAGCGGTTCGTGGTCTTCGGAAACGATGTGTCGAAGGGCAATCCGGTCCGGCTGGCTCTGCGCATACAAGCCCACCAGTTCGGGAAAATGCGCGGCCTGATCTCGTATGGATTTCATTCTTTCACCTATTTGTTTCGGCAAGGCTCAACCCACAGACGGCCTTCGGGGCCACCCGCAACGTTGTGAGAAAAGAGTGGGTGGCCGCCTGGCGACCACCTCAATGGCAGGTCTGAATCAGCGCGCCAGCTTCAAGGCCACGCGCTCATGGGCCGAGGCCGGTCGGCTGGCACAGGACTGGCCGTAGTCGTCGAAGATCGACTCGACCACTTCCTGGGAGCGCACCGCCAGCACCGACAGCAGCGTGTCGCTCAGGCCGTGGCTGTCTTCGCAGCAGCCCTGCAGGAAGATCCCCGCCTCGCTGCCGGCGGTCAGCGCCAGGCGGTAGTTGCGATCGACACAGGCGTCCTGCGGGATGTAATCCTGCACCCCGGCCAGCAGCTCCAGGTGGTAGTCGCGGCGATAGCCCGTGGCGAGGATCACGATGTCGAAGGACTCGCTGTTCATCTGGTCATGGGGCGCATCGCGCAGGAACAGTTCGATGCCCGCGGCGCTGACTTCGGCATGGGCCACTTCGCTGTTGGTCAGCAGGCGGTGACGCTGCTCGCCACGGACTTTTTGCTGATACAGGCGCTGGTAGATGGTCTCGATCAGGTCGTTGTCGACCACCGAGTAGTTGGTGTTGCGAAACTCCGTGAACAGCGCGTCGCGGCGCTCTTCGCTGTGGTTGAAAATGGTGTCGGTCCACGACGGGTTGAAGATCTGGTTGACGAACGGGCTGTCGTCCGAGGGCTTCAGCGCGCTGCCGCGAATCACCAGCGAGGCCTCGACATTGTCGAAACGGGCCGCCAGGTCTTCGAAGATTTCCGCCGCGCTTTGCCCGCCACCGACCACCGCGACACGCACAGGGCCTGGACGGTTGGTCAGCAGGCGCTCGATGCCGCCACGGTAGCCCGCCGAGTGCAGGATGCGCGGATCGCTCACGCCATCGAAGGCCGCCGGCGCCTGCGGCACGCCGCCGATGCCGAACACCAGGTTGCGCGCGCGACGACGGGAAATGCTGCCGCTCGGACCGCGGGACAACACGTCCACAGCGCTGAAGCGGCCATCTTCGAAATGCGGTTCGACCGAGATCACCTCTTCGCCGTAGTGCGCCTGTTCGGCGAAGTGCGCAGCCGCCCAGCTCAGGTAGTCGGTGAACTCTTCACGGGTCGGGAAGAAGGTCTTGAGGTTGATGAAATCCTGCAGGCGGCCGCGCTCCTTCAGGTAATTCACGAAGGTGAAGCGGCTGGCCGGGTTGCGTTGGGTGACCAGGTCCTTGAGGAAGGAGATCTGCATGGTGGAGCCGTCGATCAGCATGCCTTCGTGCCAGTTGAACGCCGGCTTTTTCTCCAGGAAACACACCTTGGGCGCCAGACCCGTGCGCAGCGCATGCTCCTGGGTGGCGATCGCCAGCGCCAGGTTCGACGGGCCAAATCCGATGCCGATGTAGTCGTAGACGAGTTCCATGCTTCCCTCTCGTTAGGAGCGATGCGCGCTCTGCTCTGTCCTGTGGTGGCGGCCTTGTGTGAACCGCGTCGCAGAGTTTTTCTGGCAGTGAGCGCGCATCGAGAATGAGTAAGACTGATTATCATTACAAAGACGCCTGAGCCTTCAGGCTGTTTAGTCTTGTGCGCAGAAAAACTTACAAAGCCTTTACATTTTTCATCTGATACGCGCCGCCGATTTCATGGACGGCATCACGGCTGGCGTTCTCCCGGCGATCACCCTGCAATTCGCTGAGTTGGCCGGACTCCATCTTCACCAGCCGGTCGGCCAGGTCGAAGTATTGATCGTCGTGGCTGATGGCGAATACGGTGATGCCCGCCTGTTTGAACATCGGCAACAGCTCGCGGTAGAAGAAGCGGCGGAACAGCGGGTCCTGATCGGCGGCCCACTCGTCCAGCAGCAGGATGTCGCGCTTCTCCAGCAACGCCAGCAACAGCGCCAGGCGCTTGCGCTGGCCCTGAGAGAACCGGGTGTCGAGCAGATGCCCGTCGCCGATCTGCACCTTGTGCTTCATGTGCAGTTGTTCGAGCCAGTGCTCGATGTGGCTGGCGTCAGCGTTTTCGCCGTTGTCGCCCAAGAGTTGCGAGAACAGGTGGAAGTCGGTGAACACGCTGGCGAAAAGGTGACGGTAGGCCAGCCAGTCGTCTGCGCCGATGGCCTGGCCATCGATCAGGATGGAACCGGCCGACGGGCGATACAGGCCACTGAGCAGGCGCGCCAGGCTGGATTTGCCGCTGCCGTTGCCGCCCATCAGGAACACCGTTTCGCCACGCTTGAGGGTCAGGCTGACCGGGCCGACATCGAAACCGGGCTCGTCGCCCTGGGCCGGGTAGTGATACTCCACGTCACGCAGTTCCAGGGTCTGCCAGTGGCCGACGATATGGCTCGGCGCGACTTCGAAGCTCTCGTGATGCTCGGCCAGGGCCAGCGACTCGACCTTGTCCAGCGCCACGCGCCCGGAGACCTGCGCCGGAATCGCCGCCACCGCCAGCACCAGCGGCGTGCGCATGAACAGCACGGTCAGCGCGTAGGTCGCCGCCACTTCAGTGGGCGCCCAGCCCAGGCCGTTGGCCAGATAGAACGCCAGGCCGATGGTGCCCAGCACCATGATGTTGGCCCAGTTGCTGGCCAGGCCGTGGTAACGGTCAGCCAGGGTGAAATGCTCGCGATAGCGCAGCGCGGCGGCGTCGAAGGTTTCTTCGTACAAACGCCGGGCGCGGTCGCGGTTGAGGGTCAGTTCCTTGCGCCCGTCGATCACGCCCTGATAGCTCTGGTACAGCTTGTCTTCGGACTCACGCAGCGCGCGGATGTGGGCATTGAGCTTGCCCACCAGCAGCCAGCCGACGCCCAGGGTGAAGGCCATCCAGCACAGGGTGGTGACGAACAGCGAGGGCGACAGCCAGGCCAGGTAACTGAACGCCGCAACGCTCAGCACCGTGCCGTAGATCAGGTCCGGCAACTGCACGAAGGCCATGGTCACGGCACGGATGTCGCTGGACAGGCTGGCGAAAATCTTCGCCCCGCCAATGGATTCGATGCGCTCGATGTTGGTGTCCAGCAGGCGCTTGACCATCACCCGGCGCAGGCCGTAGACGAAGCGATGGCCCAGCGCGGTCAGCGACAGCGAGGCGCCCGAAGCCAGCGCCAGCAGCACCACCAGCATCAGGCCGAACTGCCACAAGGCCGTGCCCAGGCCGTCGTGGGTGCTGATCATGCGCTGGTTGACGAAGGCGATCACGCCGACGCTCAGCAGGCCGCTGCTGATGCTCAGCAACAGCACCATCGCGAGCGGCCAGCGGTATTGCGCAAAGACCAGACGAATTAATTTCATGGATGACTCCGGGCAGTGAAAACAAAAACAGAAAGTGGAAATGCCGGCGATCAGATCTCGCCCAGCCGCGAGCGACAGTGGGACAGCGTGTCGCGCAGGAGGAAATTGACCATGGTCGGCGAGGTGCCAATGACCTTGGCCACATCGCGCTGGGTGTAGCCCTGGATCTGGCTGAGGTTGAAGACGATGCGCATGCGCTTGGGCAGTTCGTTGAGGGCGCCGACCAACTGGTTGACCGACTCGCGCCCCGCCAGCACCCGCTCGGGGGACACGTCGAAGCGCGGTTGTTCGTCGAGTTCGGTTTCAACGCCGTGGTTGCGTTCCAGGCGCTGACGACGCAGGCGGTCGATGGCCAGGTTGCGCACCACACGGAACATGTAGCGCGCAGGCTCGATGGAGGCCAGGTCGCTTTCGAGCATTTTCACGAACGCATCCTGCACCACGTCTTCAGCGCGGGCACGGCAGCCGAGGAATTTTGCCGCCAGGCGCAACAGCCCTTCGCGGTGCGTGTGATAGGTGCCCGTCAGGGCGTCGAGGTGCGGATCAATCGCCACACAGCCCTTGCCCACACCGGTCGCGCGAAGCCTTATTGGCTGGCTCATTGCTGGATGAAAATCCATGTTATTCGACATCCCCGGTTACAAAGGAACGCGAAGAATAACGCAAACGATTCTCATTGCAATGTAAGAAAATTTACCGTCCTGTGAAACTTTCGTTATAACGACGTGGTCGTTTTGTTGTCCGACGAGTGGTAGCCGTATAGTGGCAAATATCATCTAAGCCAATGATTTAAATGGATTAAACCAAGTGGTTCGTTTGTCGGACGAGGAGATGATTGAGGCTAGACGAGGATTTTTCCCTGTCAAAAAAATTGTTTCAGGGACGATACAAATCGCTTCAGTCCTGCGACCTGCGTCGCAAAATCTGCCCTGTTCGCCACCCTCCCCGACATGCCCGTCACTGCAGCAACAACTCAGCCCCCGCTGCGGCGGATCCGCTGGGCCTGGGGTTGGATTTCTCGGGTGAGGTTCCACCACTGGGTCCGCTCTTGCCGGTCACCGCCGTGCCGTTGACCGTAGAGCTTTCATCGCCCTGGGAGGCTTTTCCCGGTGCAGCAGGCGCGGCCTTGTTATCAACGGGTTTTGCCGCGCCCTTGTCCGCGCCGCCCTCCTTGACCTCGCTGCCCGCATCCACGGAGCGACCGGGCAGTGCAAAGGCTTTCACCAGCTCCGAACGACGCTGGTACTGCTTCATGAGATCTTCCCTGAGTTGAGCTTTCTGCTCCTGGGTCAGGCCCAGATCATCACTGAGGATGGCATTGCGCGTGGTCAGAATCTCGGCATCCAGCGCCGCGAGCATTTCCGTACTGCTCAATGTCTTCTTGGCTTCCAGTGTGGTGGCTTTGCTCACGATGGAAGAAAGTGCCACGGTCAGCGAGCACAAGTTGTGGTAGTAAATGGCGTCCGACACCGCAGTGTAATAACTGTACTCGGCCGTGGAGTCTCCAAACTTCAGAGAAATGGCATCGCGCAGAACAGAACGTGAACTTCTGATCTCTTTGACGATGTTGGGCATCAGAATGCCCGAGAACATTTCATCGTTGATCGATTGTTCAGTGGCCGATGTCACGGCCGACACCCCAGCCAGGTTCTGTCCGGCACGCCCGGACACGATCGCCGCCGCCGTTGCGGTGGCAGTGGCGAGAAACCCGAAAGACACGTTGTTGGCGGCACGCCGGGTGTCGACTGCCTCGATGAACTGATTACAGTTGATGTCCGATTTGGCCAGCAGCCGGGCCTGCACCTGATTGCGGTACGCCGGGTTGGCGGCCTGCGCATCCGTGGGGCTGAACAGCTGGTCCAGTTGTTCTTTTTCCAGGCTTTTATCATCGACGATGCCGCTGGAGCGACCGGATTTCACCAAGTCGAGTTTTTTCGCGGCCTCGGAAGGATTCAACGGGCTGGTGCCGCTGCAGGCGCAGAGAAGAGAGCACACCACAATGACTGAAAGTTTCATGTTCACGTCCCTTTGAATGAACTCTTTTATCCACTGAAGTTCATGAAAAAGACCGCGTCAACACAATGTTTAAAAATATAAAATGACGCCATTAAACCGCCAAGCGCCAACGAAGCTTTATAGATTACTTTGCCAGCGCTAGGCACCTTCAAATCAAGTTGAACAACACCGTTATGAATGAAAAGCACATTTAAACCTTCACTCGTTTGAGTGAAAGTTCCACTCGAATTGATGTATTACTTGATCAAGCGTAACTCCAGATACTGCAGCAGCATGATGGTCTTGCCATCAGCGATTTCCCCACTTTCGACCATGGCGATGGCCTGTTCGAACGACAACTCCAGCACTTCGATGTCTTCCCCCTCCTCTTCCAGCCCGCCGCCGTCGCTGATGCGATCGTCAGGCGCATATTCGCCGACGAAAAAGTGAATGCGCTCGGTGACCGAGCCCGGGCTCATGAAGGCATCGAAGACCTTGCGTACCGACCGGACCACGTAACCGGTTTCTTCTTCGGCTTCCAGGCGGATGCGCTGTTCGGGGCTGGCGTTGTCCAGCAGGCCCGCTGCCGCTTCGATCAGGTAACCGCTGTGATCGTTGACGAACGCCGGCATGCGAAATTGCCGGGTCAGTACCACGGTGCGTCGTTCCAGGTTGTACAGCAGGATGGTCGCGCCGTTGCCGCGGTCATACACCTCGCGGGTCTGCGACTGCCAGCTGCCGTCGCGGCGCTGCAGGTCGAAGCTGTACTTCTTGAGCACGTACCAGTTGTCGGAGAGGGTTTGTTCGGCAGTGATGCGGATCGGCATCCGGTGCTCCTTGGCGGCATTGATTACAGAGACCTCTGAAGGCGGGCAGTTATAGCGCGAATCGGCCTGTCGCAGGCGAATGCCGCGCTATCACCCCGGACTATTCAGCGCGTTGTTCCGGCACCTGAACAGTGCCCGAGGATGAACCTTCGGCAGCGCAAGGACTCACTTGTTCAAGTCCGGATTCGACCGCCAGCACAGGATTGCCCATGGTTCCAGCCACCGTCAGGCCCGGGTCAACGACCCGCATCGAACGCGAACTGAGCCTGCGCGCGGTCATGACCGGCGCGGTGCTGGGCATTTTGCTCACTCCGTCGAACGTCTACGCCGGATTGAAGATCGGCTGGTCGTTCAACATGTCGATCATCGCCCTGCTGGTGGGTTTCGGCCTGTGGCAGAACCTGGCGCGGCGCCATGCCCGGCAACCTGCGTGGACGCTGCACGAGAGCAATATCAACCAGACCGTGGCCTCGGCGGCGGCGTCGATCATCTCCGGCGGGTTGGTGGCGCCGATTCCCGCCTGGACACTGCTCACCGGCCAGCAACTGGACCCGCTGCCGATGATGGCCTGGGTGTTTTCCGTGAGTTTTCTCGGCATCTGGATCGCCTGGTATTTGCGCCCCACCCTGCTCAACGACCACGGCCTGAAATTTCCCGAGGGCATGGCAACCCTGGAAACCCTGCAGCACATCTACCGCCATGGGCAGGAAGCGGTGGTGCGGATCAAGGTGCTGTTCGGCGCAGCGTTGCTGTCGGGCCTGGTGAAGTGGGTCGACGGTTTCGTCTGGGCGATTCCACGCTGGGCGCCAAACGCGCAACTGGAGCGGCTGACGTTCACCTTCGATCCGTCGCTGTTGTTGCTGGGTTTTGGCGGGATCATCGGCATTCGTGTCGGCTTGACCCTGCTGTTTGGCGCGGCGTTGGCCTGGGGCGGGTTGGCACCATGGCTGATCGCTAACGCGTGGGTGCCGATTGCTCCGGACGCCAGCGGCCCGCAGTTCGCCAGACTGGTGGAGTGGCTGTTGTGGCCCGGCGTGAGCCTGATGGTGTGTTCGACGCTAACCGCTCTGGGGGTGCGGTTATTCAAGGTGCCCAAGGCTGTATCCGCCAGCAGGACGCCACGAGCGCGGGCGCCCTTCTCGCCCGGCCCCGCGCTGGGCCTGGTGTTGTCGGTCGCGCTGGTGGTGGCGTTGCAGGTCGCGCTGTTCGGTATCGATCTGTGGATGGCGCTGCTGAGCATTCCGCTGGCGATCTGCCTGGCCGTCGTGGCCGCGCGGGTGGTGGGTGCCACCGGTATCGCGCCGATCGGCGCCATCGGCAAGCTGTCACAGCTGACCTTCGGCCTGATTGCGCCGGGGCAGGTGTCGATCAACCTGATGAGCGCCAACACCGCCGGGGGCGCGGCCGGGCAATCCACCGACCTGATGAACGATTTCAAGGTCGGCCTGGCGATTGGCGCGACACCGAAAAAGCAGGTGGTGGCGCAATGCATCGGGATTTTCATCGGCAGCGTGGTGGGCGTGCTGGTGTACCTGGCGCTGATTCCCGACCCGCAGCACATGCTGCTCACCGAGCAATGGCCCGCCCCCGCCGTCGCCACCTGGAAAGCCGTGGCGCAAACACTCAGTCACGGGCTGGAGGCGCTGTCGCCGCAGATCCGCTGGGCGATCTTCATCGGCGCATTTTTTGGTGTGCTGCTCGGCGCGCTGGACAGCCTGCTGCCGCCCCGCCTGGCACGCTGGCTGCCCAGCAGCGCAGCGCTGGGGCTGGCCTTCGTGCTGCCCGCGTCGACCTCGCTGATGATGGGCCTGGGCGCGGTGCTGACCTGGATCGTCAGCCGCCGCTGGCCCAGCCTCACCGAACGCTTCGCGATCACCGCAGCCGCCGGGCTGATTGCCGGGGAAAGCATCGTCGGGGTGGGGGCTTCGTTCTTCGAGATGTTCAAGAACCTCTGATCTCCCCTGGAGGAGCGAATTCATTCGCGAAAAGATTTTCAGGCGACACCGATGCAGCGCCTGCCCCACCGCACTCGCGAATGAATTCGCTCCTACAGGATCGTGCAACACGCAGCATCGCGGCTGGGGATGGGCAGCGACTATCGATTGTATCGATAACCAACATACGCCAGACCGCCGTTCATTTTATCGGCGCGGTTGGGGATCATGGCCACCTCGAAAACCCGAACAAGGATTGCCCCGATGTCCATCAACCTGACCATTGCGCTGATGCTGGTTGTTTCGTTCTCCATTGCCCTGGCAGGTGTCGGTCACTTCTGATGGTCAGCGCGCCGGTATCAGCCCGCCCTTGCTGATCGCTTCTTTCCCCGCCTTCGAATTCAGGAACGCCAGCAACGCCCCCGCCTGCTCCGAGCGGGCGCTGCCTTTGACGATGGCCGCCGAGTAGAGCTTCATCTGCTGGAACGGGTCGGGAATCAGGCCGACGATCTCCACGCCGTTCACCGATTGCAGCTCGCTCATCTGTTGCAGGCCGATCTGTGCTTCGCCGCTGGCCACGCTCTCGCCTGCCGACGTGCCCTCAATCAACTTGCTCTTGAACTCGGCAGGCATTTGCAGGTGCGGGAACAGCCAGTGGGTCAGGTACAGGCCGCTGGCGTTGTTGGAATAGGCCACCGATTGCGCATTGAGCAGGGTTTCGCGAAACGCCGATTCGCTGCCGATGTCGGGCTTCTCGGCGCCGGCGCGTACGACCAGGGCGATGAAGGATTTGCCGAAATCGACCCGCGAGGCGCTGTCCACCCGCCCCTGGGCCACCAGTGCATCCATGGTCGAACGGGTGCTGAACACCAGGTCCGCCGCCGACGCTGCGGCCAACTCGGCCCCGGTGGACTGGCGCGAGGCCTCGGAAAATCCCACGACCTCAAGCTTCAGCCCGTCAGTGTTTTCATAACCGGCGACGATGTTCTGCATGGCCGCGGCGATGGTGTCGGCGCTGAACAGCGTCAGGGTCTGCAGCGGCTTCTTCGCGGGCAGGGCCGCGTGCAGCTGGCTGGCGCACAACAGCGAAAGGCCCAGCATCAGGGCCGTCAGTGAACGTCTCAAAACAGGCGTTTCCTTGCGGGTAAAAATGATCAGCCATGTCACAGGTCACGTGCATGTCATGGGTGGGCAACGCTACCCCAGACCCACCCCATCAGGCATTAACCCAGGTTAAGAAAAGTTTAGTTTGCCGTTCAACGGTCCTGTTAGCCGCCTCAATGGTCTTACAATGCCCGGTCATCACAGCTGGAGCACCCCATGAACCGAGCGTTGGTCATCGAGGATGACGAAGTCACCGCCCAGGGCATCATCGCGGAACTGGCCGCCCACGGCTTCACCGCACAATGGGCCGCCACCGGCCGCGACGGCCTGTCGCTGGCCATCGCCGGCGGCTTCGACGCCATCACCCTGGACCGCATGCTGCCGGACTTCGACGGCCTGACCATCGTCAGCACCTTGCGCGGGCTCGACATTCAGACACCGGTGCTGATGATCAGCGCGCTGTCTGACGTCGACGAGCGCGTGCGCGGCCTGCGCTCCGGTGGCGACGACTACCTGACCAAGCCGTTTTCCATGGTCGAGATGGTGGCGCGCCTGGAAGTGCTGCTGCGCAACCCCGCCGCCAGCGGCAACGACCATTGCCTGTCTTTCGGCAACCTCAGGCTGGACTTGATCGACCAGCGCCTGACCTGTGACGGGACGCACATCGCGCTGTTGCCCACCGAGTTCAAGTTGTTGACCTACCTGATGCGCAACGCCGGCCAGCTGGTCACCCGCACCATGCTGTTCCAGGAAGTCTGGGGTTATCACTTCGACCCCGGCACCAACATCATCGAGGTGCACATCGGCCGGCTGCGCAAGAAGATCGAGGCCCACGCCACGCCGGTGATCCAGACCGTACGGGGAGCAGGCTATGTTCTGGTCGAAAAGGACTGACCGCTGGCGCTCCAGCAACAGCCGCCTGATCGGCCTGTACGCGCTGTTCTTCGTGGCCTGGGGCGCGATGTTCACGGGCGTGCTGTACTGGGAGATTTCCCAGTATCTAGGCAAGGTCGCCGAGCGCACGCTGATGCAGCGGGCGCATTACTACCAGAAGATCGACGACGCCTCGCTGGTCAGCGAGCTGGCCGCCAGCGAAGCCTATGCGGTGGCAGGCATCGACGCCTACGGCTTGTTCGAAGCGGACGGCACGCACATCGCGGGCGATCTTTTGAAACTGCGCGCCAGCCTGCCCGATGACGCCAAGGTGCACTACCTGGAGCGCGGCCTGAGCATCGCCCTGCCCGACGAGCAGACCCGCAGCAGCCACGCCTTGCGGGTGACCCGACCGGACGGTCGAATCCTGATCCTGGCCCGCGATGGCGGCTCGATTTCCGCCGTGGGCGGGATCATCGGCCAGGCGCTGTTCTGGGGGCTGTCGCTGACCCTGATTCCCGGGCTGATCGGCTGGTGGCTGCTCAGGCGCCGCCCGCTGCGCCGGGTCGAACGCTTGCAGCGCAGCACCGAAAGCATCGTCTCGGGCAATCTGCGCGAGCGCCTGCCGCTGTCCAGCCGCCGCGACGAACTGGACATGCTGGCCGACGCGGTGAACGTCATGCTCGAACACATCGAGCAGCTGATGCACGAGGTCAAGAGCGTCTGCGACGGCATCGCCCACGACCTGCGCACACCGCTGACACGCCTGCGCACGCGGCTCTATCAACTGCAGCAACTGCCCCTTCAGGCGCAGCACAGCCAGACGCTGGACCTGGCGCTGGAAGAGAGCGAGTCGATCATGCTGCGCTTCCAGGGCCTGCTGCGCATTTCCGAGCTGGAAGACACGCGGCGCCGGGGGGCTTTCGAGCCTTTCGCCGCCGATGAGCTGCTGCGTCAGGCCCATGAATTCTACGAGCCCATGGCCCATGACAAGGGCCAGAGCCTGCACCTGCAGCTGCACGCCGACATCCCGCCGTTGCAGGGCGACGTGGCGCTGTTGTTCGAGGCGCTGGTCAATCTGCTTGACAACGCGATCAAGTTCACACCCCACGGCGGCAGGATCGATCTGGCCTGTCGGCACGACGCCGATGCGCTGCTGATCGAGGTCTGCGACAACGGCCCGGGCATTGCGCTCAATGAGCGCAGCAGCGTCACGCGCAGGCTGTATCGCGGCGACGTGTCGCGGCAGACACCGGGGCATGGCCTGGGGCTCTCGCTGGTCACCGCCGTGGCGCGCCTGCACGGTTTCAGCCTGAGCATCGGCGAGGGCGACGGCGGTGTCGGCGCGCGGGTTGTGCTGCGTTGCCCGCTGCGCAATCCGGCGCTGGCGCCAACCTAAACTTTTCTTAACTTCGCTTCATTTGAGGCGCGGGCCCGGGGCCACTAGTTTGGCGGCCTTTCTGTCCAGCCAAGGCCCCTTTCTGTGAAGCATCCGATTCTGCGGCTCAGCCTGTTTCTCGTCTGTTCGCACCTGACCTGCGCCTTCGCGGCGCCCATTCCAGCAGGCCCCGCAGGCGCGATGGTGCCAGCCCCGCCGCAACTGACCGCCAAGGCCTGGGTGCTGATGGACGCCGCCAGCGGCAACGTGATCGCCAGTGAAGACCCGGACGAACGCCTGCCGCCGGCCAGCCTGACCAAGCTGATGACGGTGTACGTGGCCACCCGGCAGATGCAGGCCGGCGGCCTGAAACCTGACGATCTGGTGACGGTGAGCGAAAACGCCTGGAACACCGGTGGCTCGCGGATGTTCTTGAAGCCAGGCAGCCAGGTGGCGGTGCACGACCTGCTCAAGGGCGTGGTGATCGACTCGGGTAACGACGCGGCGGTGGCCCTGTCCGAGCACATCGCCGGCAGCGAAGACAGCTTTGCCGAACTGATGAACACCACCGCGCAGAAGCTGGGCCTGAGCAACACCCACTTCATGAACCCCACGGGGCTGCCGGCCGAGGGGCATTATTCCTCTGCCGACGACATGGCCAAACTGGCCCGGGCGATCATCAACGACGAAACCGCCTACTACGAGTTGTATGCTCACAAATACTTCACCTGGAACAACATCAAGCAGCCCAACCGCAACCTGTTGCTGTGGCGGGACAACACGGTCGACGGCCTGAAAACCGGCCACACCGAGGCGGCGGGCTACTGCATGGTGACCTCGGCGGTGCGCGACGGGCAACGGCTGATCACGGCCACCTTCGGCTCCACCAGCATCGCCAACCGCGCGGCGGACGCGGAAAAACTGCTGACCTACGGCTACCGGTTCTATGACACTCAGACCTACCAGAAAGCCGGGCAAGCCGTGGCCACGCCCATGGTCTGGAAGGCCGAAGGCAGCAGCGTGCCAGTCGGGCTGCTGGACGACGTCAGCCTGACCCTGCCCAAGAACCCGCACCGCAAGACCGAAGCCCGCGTTCACATCGACAAGCCGCTGGTAGCGCCCATTGCGATCGGCGATGTGGTGGGCACGTATGCGCTGTACGAGGGCGACAACAAACTCGCCGAACGGCCACTGATCGCCCTGCAGGCCGCCCAACCCGGCCCCTGGTGGAGCCGGGCGTGGGATTCGTTGCGGTTGTTCGTGGGCCATCTGTTCGGGGAGTGGTCGGACGCGGCGTAAATTCGTTCGTGTTCACCCTCCCGTGGCGGCACGATCACTCATGAAACGCGGGAACCGTTTCCTTGCTGCCCACGAAGAAGCTGTCCGCCACGATGCGCAGCGGCTGCAGGTCCAGGTCGCTCTTGCGATCGGCGATCAATTGCGCGAAGTGGCGGTACATCGCCGGGTACTCGCCCTCCTCCGACACCCGCTGCACCACGCCATCGACCGTCACCTGCGCGCCGCCCGAGTCGAGCCTGAGCATGCCTTCGTCGCAGTGCAGTTCGATGCGCCACAGCTCGTTGTCGCTGTGGTCGAAATCGAATTCGGCCAGCACCTCGATCTGCCCGCTTCCACGGATCGCCAGGTTCGCGGCGATCGGCGACTGGCAGTTCTGCGGCACGCTCAATTGCGCGGACTCGACGAACAGCGCCCCCGGCAACAGCTCGGTGACGATCGACAGCGCGTTGATGCCCGGGTCGAACACCCCCAGCCCACCGGCCTGCCAGATCCAGGTCTGGCCCGGGTGCCATTTGCGCACCTGCTCTTTCCACTCCACGCGCACCTGTTTGAGGGTCTTGCCCTTGAGCCACGCTTGAGCGTTCTGTACACCGGGAGCAAAGCGCGAATGCCAGGCGAACAAGCCAGTGACACCGGCCTTTACGACGTCATCGACCAGGGCCATGGCCTCGCCCAGGGTCGAGCACGGCGGCTTTTCCACCAGCACGTGTTTGCCTGCATCCAGCGCCTGTTGCACCAGCGCGAAGCGCCCCTGGGGCGGGGTGCAGAAGGCAATCGCATCCACCGGCGGCCCGTCGCTGAGCAGCTCGGCCAGCGAGCGGAAATTGGCCACGCCCGGGCAGGGCTGGCCCAGTGTCGCCACCGCCACCAGCTCCAGGCCCGGGTTGGCGAGGATCGCCGGCACATGCTGGTCCTGCGCGATCTTGCCGTAGCCCACCAGCCCTATTCGAATCGGATGCATCGATGACTCCTGTTTTGTTGTTATCTGGATAAACGAATCAGTGGACCTGCGCCTGATATTCCCGAGGCGTACAGCCGAACTCGCGGCGGAACACCGTGTGCAGATACTGCGCCGATTTGAAGCCGCAGTGCTGGGCGATGTCGGCGATGGCCGAGTCGCTCTGCTCGAGCCTTGAAGCTGCGGCGGTCAGTTTGAAGCGCAGGATTTCATCGTGCACGCTGCAGCCACGCTCCTTGCGAAAGTGCGACTCCAGCGACGAGCGCGACACGCCGACGTACCCAGCTACCTGCGCAGTCTTGATGCCCTGGCAGGCGTACTGCCGAATGAAATGCAGCGCCTGCATGACGTACGGATTGCCCAGCGGCTGATGCAGGCTCGACGCCTGGACGTTGATCGCTTCCGGCGGCACCAGAATCTGGCTGCTACTCGATGGCATGCCATGCAGCATCTGATGCAACAGCCGCGCAGCGGTGCGGCCCATGCTCTGGGTGCCCTGAATCACGGAACTCAGTGGCACGCGGGTCAGGGTGCGGGTCAGCGGATCGTTGTCGATGCCGATCAGCGCCACCTGCTCGGGCACGGCGATCCCGGCGGTCAGGCAGGCTTGCAGCAACTGGCGGGCGCGGGCGTCGGTGACGGCGATGATGCCGATGGGCTTGGGCAGGCTGTGCAGCCAGGCGATCTGCTGCTCCACGGCGCTGTCCCACAGCGGTGCACTGGTGCCCAGGCCACGGTAGATTTCCCCACGCAGGCCATCGCGCTTGAGCAACCGGCGAAACGCCCGCTCGCGCTCCTGGGCCCAGCGATTGCTCTGGGCCTCGGGCAGGCTGAAGCAGGCGAAGCGTGTGAGCCCGGCCTCGATCAGGTGCTCGTACGCCAGCTTGATCAGGGCGAAATTGTCGGTGGCCACATAGGGGATGTTTTTTGGATAGGCGTCCGGGTTCTCAAAGGAGCCGCCCACCGCCACCACCGGCAGTTTGCTCCCGGCCAGCGCTTCGCCGATCAGCGGATCGTCGAAGTCGGCAATGATGCCATCGCCCTGCCAGCGTTCGATGCCCTTGAGGCGGCAGAGAAAATCCTCCTCCAGAAACAGGTCCCACGATGCGCGGGTGCTGCTCAGGTAGTTGCCGATGCCGCTGATGATGCCGCGGTCGTAGATCTTGCCGCCGTTGAACAACAGGGCGATGCGGTGAACGGGCGGGACGGTTTTCATTGTTTTTCCCCGGGCCTGTCTCGAAACAGATGGCACAGACTAGGCCCGCGCAAGCCGAATCTCAATACTCAAAATCGAACACCGGGTTGGTGATTTTCGTAATCGGCGGGCCTAGGGCCGTTGCTAGTATCGGCTCGACAACGGCTTGAACCAGAACAACAAGGAACCCACCGATGCCCTGCTTCCCCGAGATCGACCGGATTCGCTACGAAGGCCCGGACAGCGATTCACCCCTCGCCTTTCGCCACTACGAGGCCAACAGAATCGTGCTCGGCAAGCCGATGCGCGAGCACCTGCGCATGGCCGCCTGCTACTGGCACACCTTCGTCTGGCCGGGGGCCGACATGTTCGGCGTCGGCACCTTCAAGCGGCCGTGGAACCGGCCGGGCGACGCCATGGAACTGGCCCGCCTGAAGGCCGACGCCGCGTTCGAGTTCTTCTCCAAACTGGGAATCGACTACTACAGTTTCCACGACACCGATGTGGCGCCGGAAGGTGCGAGCCTCAAGGAATACAGCCGCAACTTCGCACAGATGGTCGACGAGCTCGAACGCCATCAGGAACAGAGCGGCATCCGCCTGCTGTGGGGCACCGCCAACTGCTTCAGCAACCCGCGTTTCGCCGCCGGCGCTGCGAGCAACCCGGACCCGGAAATATTCGCCTGCGCCGCCACCCAGGTGTTCAGCGCGATGAACGCCACGCAACGCCTCAAAGGCGCCAACTATGTGCTGTGGGGTGGCCGCGAGGGCTACGAAACCCTGCTCAATACCGACCTCAAACGCGAGCGCGAACAGCTCGGGCGCTTCATGCGCATGGTGGTCGAGCACAAGTACAAGATCGGCTTCAAGGGCGACCTGCTGATCGAGCCCAAGCCTCAGGAACCGACCAAGCATCAGTACGATTACGACAGCGCCACGGTGTTCGGCTTCCTGCATCAGTTCGGGCTGGAGAAGGAAATCAAGGTCAACATCGAAGCCAACCACGCGACCTTGGCGGGCCATAGTTTCCACCACGAAATCGCCACGGCGGCCTCGCTGGGCATTTTCGGCAGCATCGACGCTAACCGTGGCGACCCGCAGAACGGCTGGGACACCGACCAGTTCCCCAACAGCGTTGAAGAGCTGACGTTGGCGACCTACGAGATTCTCAAGGCGGGCGGTTTCAAGAGCGGCGGCTTCAACTTCGACTCCAAGGTGCGCCGCCAGAGCCTGGATGAAATCGACCTGTTCTACGGCCACGTCGCCGCCATGGACGTGCTCGCCCTGGCTCTGGAACGCGCCGCCGCGATGATCGAAAACGATGTGCTGCAGCAGTTCAAGAACCAGCGCTACGCCGGCTGGGACAAGCCGTTCGGCCAAGCCTTGCTGTCAGGGGATTTCAGCCTGGAATCCCTGGCGCAGCACGCGCTGGAGCATGAGTTCGATCCGCAGGCAGTCAGCGGGCGGCAGGAGATGCTCGAAGGGGTTGTGAACCGGTTTATCTACAAATGACCCCAACCCCGTAGCAGCGCGGCTTGCGCACTCATAAGCGTGAGCTTGCGAGCTGCAAACCTGTGGGAGCCAACTTGCTGGCGAATGTGGTGTGTCAATCGTCATCTTCTTCACTGACACACCGCCCCGCCGGCAAGCCGTGCTGCTACGAAATCGGGAGATCCGGAGGGCGGTTACATTCTCGCGACAATTCGTTGCTCCGCGCGCGCAACCAACGCTCTACAGTTTCACCCGCTGCACGTTTCACGCTCAGGAAGTGCCTCTAAACAAAAATAAAAGGACGCACCACAATGAAAAACCTGAAACTCACCCTGCTCGCCAGTGCCCTGGCGCTGCTCAGCCTGCCGGTCATGGCCGATTCGGCCCATCCGAAAATCGGTTTCTCCATCGACGACCTGCGCCTGGAGCGCTGGTCCCGCGATCGCGATTACTTCGTCGCGGCGGCGGAAAAGATGGACGCCAAAGTGTTCGTGCAGTCGGCCGATGCCAACGAGCAGAAGCAGATTTCCCAGATCGAAAACCTGATCTCCCGTGGCGTGGACGTGATCGTCATCGTGCCCTTCAACGCCACCGTGCTGACCAACGCCGTGGCCGAGGCCAAGAAGGCCGGGATCAAGGTGGTGTCCTATGACCGCCTGATTCTCAACGCCGACATCGACGCCTACATCTCCTTCGACAACGAGAAGGTCGGCGAAATGCAGGCCGCCGGCGTGCTCAAGGCCCAGCCCAAGGGCAACTTCTTCCTGCTCGGCGGCGCGCCCACCGACAACAACGCCAAGGTGCTGCGCGAAGGCCAGATGAAAGTGCTGCAGCCGGCCATCGACAAGGGCGACGTGAAGATCGTCGGCCAGCAGTGGGTCAAGGAATGGAACCCGACCGAGGCACTGAGCATCGTCGAAAACGCCCTGACCAAGAACAGCAACAAGATCGACGGCATCGTCGCCTCCAACGACGCCACGGCCGGTGGCGCGATTCAGGCACTGGCCGCGCAGAAGCTCGCCGGCAAGGTGCCGATCTCAGGGCAAGACGCCGACCTTGCCGCGGTCAAGCGCGTGCTCGAAGGCACCCAGACCATGACCGTCTACAAGCCGCTGAAACTGATCGCCTCCGAAGCGGCCAAGCTCTCGGTGCAACTGGCGCGCAACGAGAAACCGGCGTTCAGCTCGCAGTACGACAACGGCACGAAAAAGGTCGACACCATCCTCCTGACCCCGACGCCGCTGACCAAGGACAACATCGATCTTTTGGAGAAGGACGGGTTCTACACCAAGGCGCAGTTGGCCGGGCAGTAATCCCTGGCTCAACCCCGGCCCGTAGCAGCACCGCTTGCGCACTAACAAGCGCGAGCTTGCGAGCTGCAAACCTGTGGGAGCCAGCTTGCTGGCGAATGCGGTGTGTCAATCGCTATCTTCTTCACTGACACACCGCGCCCGCCGGCAAGCCGTGCTGCTACGGATCTGCGTACTCTGGAATCCGCACCATGTCCGACTACCTGCTGCAAATGAACGCCATCGTCAAAACCTTCGGCGGCGTGAAGGCCCTCAACGGCATCGATATCAAGGTTCGTCCCGGCGAGTGCGTCGGCCTGTGCGGCGAGAACGGCGCGGGCAAATCGACGCTGATGAAAGTGCTCTCGGCGGTCTATCCCCACGGCACCTGGGAGGGCGAAATCCTCTGGGACGGCCAACCGCTACGTGCCCAGTCGATCCGCGACACCGAAGCGGCCGGCATCGTCATCATCCACCAGGAACTGACCCTGGTGCCCGACCTGTCGGTGGCCGAAAACATCTTCATGGGCCATGAGCTGACCCTGCCCGGCGGGCGTATGAATTACCCGGCGATGATCCACCGCGCCGAAGCCCTGATGCGCGAGCTCAAGGTGCCGGACATGAACGTCTCGCTGCCGGTTTCGCAGTACGGCGGGGGCTATCAGCAATTGGTGGAAATCGCCAAGGCGTTGAACAAGCAGGCGCGTCTGCTGATCCTCGACGAGCCCTCGTCGGCCCTGACCCGCGCCGAGATCGAGGTGTTGCTGGACATCATCCGAGACCTCAAGGCCAAAGGCGTGGCCTGCGTCTACATCTCGCACAAGCTCGATGAAGTGGCAGCCGTATGCGACACCATCTCGGTGATCCGCGACGGCAAGCACATCGCGACCACGGCCATGGCCGACATGGACATCCCGAAGATCATCACCCAGATGGTCGGCCGCGAAATGAGCAACCTCTACCCCAGCGAGCCCCACGCCATCGGCGAGGTGTTTTTCGAGGCGCGCAACGTCACCTGCTTCGATGTCGACAACCCCCGGCGCAAGCGCGTCGACGACATTTCGTTCTCCCTCAGGCGTGGCGAAATCCTCGGCATCGCGGGGCTGGTCGGCGCCGGGCGCACAGAGCTGGTGTCGGCGCTGTTCGGTGCCTATCCCGGGCGCTACCAGGCCGAGGTCTGGCTGGACGGCACGCTCATCGACACCCGTACCCCGCTCAAATCCATTCGCGCCGGGTTGTGCATGGTGCCCGAGGATCGCAAGCGCCAGGGGATCATTCCCGATCTTGGAGTGGGCCAGAACATCACCCTGGCGGTGCTCGACAGTTTCTCGCACCTAACGCGCATCGACGCCGAAGCGGAACTGGGCAGCATCGACCGGGAAATTGCGCGTATGCACCTGAAAACCGCCAGCCCGTTTTTGCCCATTACCAGCCTGTCCGGCGGCAACCAGCAGAAAGCCGTCCTGGCCAAAATGCTGCTGGCCAAACCCCGGGTGCTGATCCTCGACGAGCCTACGCGCGGCGTGGACGTGGGCGCCAAATACGAGATCTACAAGCTGATGGGCGCGCTGGCCGCCAGCGGCGTGTCGATCATCATGGTGTCTTCGGAGCTGGCCGAGGTGCTGGGCGTTTCCGACCGGGTGCTGGTGATCGGCGAAGGCCAGTTGCGCGGCAACTTCATCAACAAGGACCTGACCCAGGAACAGATCCTCGCCGCCGCCCTCACCGCACCTGCTGCACAGAACAATAACGAACGGCCAAATGTCGAGAGAACGCTGTAAATGAATCAGCTCAAACAATTGTTCACCCGCTACAAGATGCTCGCACTGGTCATCGCCATCGCCCTGATCTGGCTGTTTTTCAGCTGGCAGACCGAAGGCGGCTTTCTCACCCCGCGCAACCTCTCCAACCTGCTGCGGCAGATGTCCATCACCGGGATTCTCGCCTGCGGCATGGTGCTGGTGATCATCAGCGGCGAGATCGATCTGTCGGTCGGCTCGCTGCTCGGCTTGCTCGGCGGGCTGGCGGCGATTCTCGACGTGGTCTATCACCTGTCGCTGCCGCTGAACCTGGCCATCGTGACCCTGTGCGGGCTGCTGATCGGCCTGGCCAACGGCAGCATGACCGCCTACCTGCGCATTCCTTCGTTCATTGTCGGGCTGGGCGGCATGCTGGCGTTTCGCGGGATTCTGCTGGGCATTACCGGCGGCACCACCATCGCGCCTGTGTCGCCGCAACTGGTGTATGTCGGCCAGGGTTATCTGCCGCCGCTGGCCGGGATCACCCTGGGCGTGGTGTTGTTCGCCCTGGCCCTGTTCCTGACCTGGCGCCAGCGGCGCAACCGCGCCCTGCATGGGCTGGCTGCGCACTCGATAGTGCGTGACGGATTGCGCATCGTGCTGATCGGCGCGGTACTGGCCGGGTTCGTTCATACCCTAAACAGCTACGACGGCATCCCGGTGCCGGTGCTGTTGCTGCTGGTGTTACTGGGACTGTTCAGTTACATCACCAGCCAGACCGTGTTTGGCCGCCGCATCTATTCGGTGGGCAGCAACATGGAAGCCACGCGCCTGTCCGGGATCAACGTGCAGGCGGTGAAACTGTGGATCTTCGGCATCATGGGCGTGATGTGCGCCCTGGCCGGCCTGGTGAACACCGCCCGGCTGGCCGCCGGTTCGCCCTCGGCCGGCAACATGGGCGAACTCGACGCCATCGCCGCGTGCTTCATCGGCGGCACCTCCATGCGCGGCGGCTCGGGGACGGTCTACGGCGCACTGCTCGGTGCCCTGGTGATCACCAGCCTGGACAACGGCATGTCCATGCTCGACGTCGACAGCTACTGGCAGATGATCGTCAAGGGCAGCATTCTGGTGCTGGCGGTGTGGGTGGATGTGAGTACGCGCGCAGGGCGGCGGTAGATTCCGCCGCGCAGGGCGGCGGTAGATTCCGCAGGTCCCGTGGGAGCCGGCTTGCTGGCGAATGCGGTGTGTCATTCAACCTATCGTTGACTGACCGGACGCGTTCGCCAGCAAGCCGGCTCCCACGGCCTTCGGCCAGAAGCGGATCGCGGTTATCTTGCATTTATCCAGTGAGGGCACTATTTACAGCAGGGCCAAAGCCTTTTTGGAACCGCCCATGCGCCACCACCTGCTCGCCCTGCTCCTGACCTGCCTCACCGCGAGCGCCAGCGCCGATCCGACCTCCTGCCCTATCGGTGAAAAACTCATCTGCCTGAACGGCTGCTTCTGCCTGCCGGACATCGGCCAGGTGCTGGGCAGCGGCATGCCCACCGACGTCACCCAGATCGCCGCGCCTGCGCTGGCGCTGTGGCTGACACAATCGCGAGCCGAGGCGGCCCTGAGCCTGACCCAACCGATCCCCGAGGCCATCCGCGAAAAACTCTTGCGCTGGTACCCGCCCAGCGTGCTCGACGCCGCACTCTATAAGGTCGGCGACAACGGCGAACTCAGCGCCGCCAAAGCGATGCTGCAAAACCCCGACATTGGCGCCGTGACCCTGATCGATATCATCGTCTTTCGCACCGAACAGGACGCCGAACACAACGTCTCGCTCTGGGCCCATGAACTCAAGCACGTCCAGCAATATCAGGAATGGGGCGTGGCGGGATTTGCCCAACGCTACACGCTGGACTTCAACGAGGTCGAAGCGCCTGCGTACGAGATTCAGACCAAGGTGGGACGGGTGATGCGGGGGTTGGATCCGTGAAGGGATTCGCCGCGTGACACAGGATGCGACAGCCTGTGCATTCCTCGAGGTCTTCGCGGGTGTAAGATGCGCACTGTCCAACCTCCACAACCGAGGCGCCCATGAGCCAAATATCCCTGAATCTGCCGGAAGACCTGTCGGATTCCCTCACAGAGCTGGCCAAGCAACATGGGCAAAACGCGAGTTACCTTGCCGTGGATATCCTGCGTGACTACATCGAGTATGAAACCACGCTCGCTGGCCAGATCGAACTGGCCGTCAAAGAAGCAGATAACGGGAATTTCGCCACTGATGAACAGGTAGCTGCCGTTCGCGCCCGACGCAGGAGTCAGGATGCGGGTTGAGTGGCTTGAGAAAGCCCTCAAACAGCTGAGCGACGAAGCCGATTACATCGCCCTTGAAAACCCTCGGGCCGCAGATGAATTTTCAGATGCAATCTTCGCCAGCGTGGACAGGTTGGCCAGTTTTCCGGCGCTGGGACGGGTTGGCAGGATCAAGGACACGCGTGAATGGGTTGTTCCAGATTGGCCGTATCTGATTCCGTATCGCCTGAGAAGTAACTCGCTGCAGATTCTCGGGGTCTTTCACACTCGGCAAAAACCGCGTCAAAGATGGTGAAAAGGCTACGGGCAATAACCAAGTTTCAACCTTGACCCGCGTCGTTCCAATGATGGATTGGACGGACCGTCACTCACGACCCTGTGAGCTCCCGATCAGCTCACCGCCCTTCCAGCAACGCCCCTGCCTTGTCCAGCAAACCCAGCGGGTCGTCGGTCTTGTGGATGTCCACTGACAGCAACTGACGGAATTTGCGTGCGCCGGGGAAGCCCGTGCCCAGGCCCAGGACGTGGCGGGTGATGTGGTGCATCGAGCCGCCGTCGCGCAGGTGGGCTTCGACGTAGGGGCGCAGCTGGGCCAGCGCCTCAACGCGGGTGATCGCAGGCGCGGTGCCACCGAACAGTTCGCGGTCGACTTCGGCCAGCAGGTATGGGTTGTGATAGGCCTCGCGGCCGAGCATCACGCCGTCGAAGGTCTGCAGGTGTTCGCGGCATTGTTCGAGGGTCTTGATGCCGCCATTGAGGATGAATTCAAGGTCCGGGAAATCGCGTTTCAACTGGGCGGCGACGTCGTAGCGCAGTGGCGGAATTTCGCGGTTTTCCTTGGGCGACAGGCCTTCGAGGATGGCGATGCGGGCGTGGACAGTGAAACTGGTGCAACCCGCCTCTCGAACGGTGCCAACGAATTCGCACAGTTGCTCGTAACTGTCGCGGCCGTTGATGCCGATGCGGTGCTTGACCGTCACCGGGATCGACACCGCGTCGCGCATGGCCTTGACGCAATCGGCCACCAGCTGCGGGTGACCCATCAGCACCGCGCCGATCATGTTGTTCTGCACCCGATCGCTCGGGCAGCCAACATTGAGGTTGACCTCGTCATAGCCTGCGGCCTGGGCCAGGCGCGCGCTGGCCGCCAGATCCGCCGGATTGCTGCCGCCCAGTTGCAACGCCAGCGGGTGCTCGCTCTGGTCGTGGCGCAGGAAGCGCTCGCTGTCGCCATGCAGCAGCGCGCCGGTGGTGACCATTTCGGTGTAGAGCAGCGCATTTTTCGACAACAGGCGCAGGAAGAACCGGCAATGCCTGTCCGTCCAGTCCATCATCGGCGCGACAGAAAACCTCCGGCTGACCGGATCGGCTGAAGTTGCGAGGTTTTCTGCGGGCACGCTCTGCATTGACACGATTCTCATTGACTACCGTTTACCGCCGTTTCCAAGGGCGCTTCTGCCCTATCACTCGAAAAAGGCGCGACAGTCTATCAGGAAAGCCCGACGTCCGAGCACAGGCCGACGCCCTGCTCAGGCGGCCGGAAACGGGCGAACCATCACCAGGTCCCGATGCAGGTCCGCACCACAGACGAATGTGGTTTCGCCAACCTGTTCAAAACCGTTGCGCTGGTAGAAACGTATGGCGCGCGGATTCTGATCGTTGACCGTCAGGCGGATATCGCTCGTAACCGTTGCAAGGGTTTCGCTCATCAGCAATTGCGCCGCGCCCGTGCCGTGCTGGTCGGCGGCGACATAGCAGCGAGTCAGCTCCGGAACGCCATCGGCGGCAGGGATGTCGATGTTTTCCGGCGAGGCGGTGATCAGGCTGAAGCCTACAATGGCCTGTTGGTTTTCCACCACCAGAAGACGCAGATCCGCGCGGTTCAAGGCGGACCTGAAGCAGTCCGGAGTCAGGTTTTCGGCGGCGTAACGCGCAAGCTCCGCTTCAGGCGTGTCGGGCGGGCAGGCCAGATGGAACGTCTGAGTGGCGATGACACTGATGGCATCGGCATCATCCATTGCCGCAGGGCGGACATTCATAGTGCAGACACTCCACGGTCTATAAGGCGTCCCGCCACGATACCGCGCGGCGAGGCAAAGGTTAACGACTCGCGGCACTTTATTCCGGGCATAAAAAAACCCGCCGAAGCGGGTCGTTTTTCAGTTCAACACCATTCCAACATCCTGTCGGCAGCGCTCCGCGCAAATGGTTGATCATCCTGATCCTGGAAGCGGGTCCGTCGCTTCAGTTGATGGATCCAAGATACCGCTGCAGTGTTACAGTTCATAGAGCGAGTTCGCGCCGCAACGTGTAAGTCATTGCCTACAGGGTTGGCACACCAACGCCAGCGTCATGGGCCGGGAACCACTGGCCCAACCGAGGCTCCAAGCAGTCTGGACCGAGCATCCGCCCTCCTCGGCAACCGATCGTCATCCCTCTGGACTGATCCCGTATCGATCATGTTTCGCAGGTTGCGCGGCTGAACGTGCGGGCCTGCTGTTTGCGCAAATGCAGGCCTGTGAATCAGCCGCCTGGATGCGGTTTATGGCCTTGAGTGACCGGCGGTGCTCGGGTAATGTCATCAGACCCACAGGACAGAGCACGCTCATGACTTCCAAGCTGGAACAACTCAAAAAGATCACCACCGTCGTCGCCGATACCGGCGATTTCGCTGCCATCGAAAAGCTCAAGCCGGTCGATGCCACCACCAACCCTTCCCTGCTGCTCAAGGCCGCCTCCAGCGAGAGCAACGCCGAGCGTCTGAAGGAAGCCTTCAGCGGCGCCAAGGGCGACATTGGCCTGGCCAGCGACCGTTTCGCCGTGGCCATCGGCCAGGAAATCCTCAAGGTGGTACCGGGCCGTGTTTCCACTGAGGTGGACGCGCGCATTTCCTTCGACACCAACGCCTGCATCGAACGCGCCGAGCGTCTGGTCGATCTGTACGACAAGGCCGGTATCGGTCGCGACCGCATTCTGATCAAGCTGGCTTCGACCTGGGAAGGTATCCGCGCAGCCGAGCAGCTGGAGAAGAAAGGCATCCAGTGCAACCTGACCCTGCTGTTCTCCTTCGCCCAGGCCCAGGCCTGCGCCGATGCGGGCGTGTTCCTGATCTCGCCGTTCGTGGGCCGCATCTACGACTGGTACAAGAAGGCCGAGGGCAAGGAATACGTGGGCGCGGAAGATCCGGGCGTGAAGTCGGTGACTCGCATCTACAACTATTACAAGGCCAATGACTACAAGACCGTGGTCATGGGCGCCAGCTTCCGCAATCTGGGGCAGATCGAAGAGCTGGCCGGTTGCGATCGTCTGACCATCAGCCCTGACCTGTTGCAGAAGCTGTCCGAAGACACCGGCACGCTGGTGCAGAAGCTCAAGCCGGGTAATCCTGGCGAGCCGCGCCAGATCTTGAACGAGGCGCAGTTCCGCTGGGCGTCGAACGAGGATGCGATGGCGACCGAGAAACTGGCTGAGGGTATTCGTCAGTTTGCTCGCGATCAGGAGAAGCTGGAGGCTTTGTTGCGCGCCAAGGCGTAAGGTTCCGGCTTCACAGCGTTGAAAAGGCGGCCTCTTTGCGGGGGCCGCCTTTTTTGTTTTTTGTTCAGACTCGACAGCGGAGGTGTGGCTGAGCTTTTTGTTCTGGCTAACGCCAGACCTGTTTCAAGATCAAGAGCGCTCTTCCTAACGTCAGACCTGTTTCGACTTCGTCGAGTTACTTGATGACCCCAAGTAACCAAGGGTTCTCGCTCCACTGTCCGGCCCCTCCTTCGTCGGGGTTCCCTCCCTCCGGCATTGCTCCGGGGGCACGCCGCAAATGGGCCATCCATGGCCCACAGCGGCTTGCCGGGCATCCATGCCCGTCATCCCCCTACGCAACGCCTGCGCTCGGCCTCCCAAAGTCGCAATTTGTGGCGCCTTTGATTTTTGCGCTCGGGAACACCAAACCTCCCCGTAGCAGCACGGCTTGCCGGCGGGAGCGATCTTGAGGACGCCCCCGCCGGCAAGCCGTGCTGCTACGGGGGGGCATCGCCCTCGTGCTTTTGATTTGGCTTTTGATCTTTATACGCGATGGCCCAAACGCCACAGAACGCGACTTGGGTGCAGGCTGAATGGAGGTCTCGCGGAGTGGGTCGAGCCGCATGGATGCGGCGAGAGGCGTGTGGGCCATGGATGGCCCTTTCACGCCGGGCCCACGGAGCGAGGCCGGAGTGAAGGAACCTCGACGAAGGAGAGGCCAAACCAGGAGCAAAAGCCCTTGGTTACTTGGGGCTTTTCCAAGTAACTCGACGAAGTCGAAACAGATCTGACGTTAGGAAGAGCGCTCTTGATCGTAGTTCGACGAAGTCGAAACAGGTCTGGCGTTAGCCAGAACATCTCAACGCCAATGCAAATTTCGAAGATAAACGCGACGACAGTGCCACCAAGAACACTTGCGCGCTAGCTACTGGTGCTCCAGCGCATTAACCAAATCCCGAAACGCCTCGCGATTGGAATCATTGAGCCCCATCAGAATCTTGTGCGCTTCAAGGACCTTGGCCTTGACCACATCCTCGCACTGATCCTGCGAAGGCAGGTCGCACAGCGACTCAGGCCGTGGAATCGGCCGGCCGACGATGTTGAACACCTGATCGAAGCCCATCGACTGCAACAGCCGCGTGATGTCTTCGTGGGTGGTCACGACAGTCGGCAAGAGACCGGCCTTCTGACGCGACAGAATGGAGAGCTTGGCCAGAAGACCAAGGGTTGTGCTGTCAATGCTGCGCGTTTCGGTCAGGTCGATCACCACGGTGGAAAAATTCATCGAGGTGAAAATCCTTTCGATCGTCGCATCCAACGCCGAGCACAGCGTCAGGCGCACTTCACCCACGAATTTCAGGACGAAGGTGCCATCTTGCTCGGCAAACTGGATTCTACCGGTACTCATCAAAGGTTCCTGCTCAACACTAACAAGGCGATATCATCCGGCATCTCCCCGAGTGTGGCCAATCCAAACTTATCACGCAGGCCATCCAGGCTGCCGCCCGCCGACTTGACCAGTTCAGGCAAGTTGGCTTCTTTCTCTTTGAGTGTATCACCTGGCAACAGGTCCAGAATGCCATCAGACAACAGCGTCAGACTAAAGGACTCGGGCAAGTCAAGCACGTGGTCCGAATAGGTCGCCTCGTTGAACAGCCCCACCGGCAGACCGCGGCCTTCCAGGTAGCGGGCTTCGCCCGGGGTGTAGAGCACCGGCAACGGCAGGTGCCCACCCACGCTGTAGGTCAGTTTGCCCGACTGCTCGTCGATCACGCCGCCGACCATCGTCACGTGCTTGCCCAGCTTGCAGCTGATCAGCCCGCGGTTGATGTGGCCCAGCACGTCCGACGGCTTGAACTCGGGCAGCATGCCGCCGCGCTTGGATTCGAACAACAGGCGCGTGGTCATGAACTTGAGCAGCACGGTGATGAACGCCGAAGACGCACCATGGCCGGACACGTCCGCCAGATAGAACGCCACCCGGCGCTCGTCGACGCGGAAGTAATCGACGAAATCCCCCGACAGATACAGCGACGGAATGATTTCGTGTTCGAACTCGAACGAGTCGATCGCCCAGGGGCTGGTCGGCAGCATGTTCATCTGCACCTGGCGCCCGGCGTCCTGATCTTCCTGGAGCAGGTGCAGGCTGGCTTCGAGCTCGCGGTTGGCGGTCTCGAGCTTCTGGCGATACAGCTTGTTTTCCTGCAGCAGCCGCGCACGGTCCAGCGCACGACGCACCGAGTGCTCCAGCACGGCCAAGTCTTCGAGGGGCTTGATCAGGTAGTCGGCCGCGCCCAGACGCAATGCCTCGACGGCATCGCTCATGACACCCGCGCCGGAGACCACGATGACCGGGGTTTCCGGGGCAAGGCTGGTCACCTGACGGATCAGTTCCAGACCGCCCACCTGAGGCATGCGCAGGTCGCAGATCAGAAGATCAGGCTTCTTTTGCTCGAAGGTCTGTAGACCCTGCAGCCCGTTACTGGCTTGCAGGACGCTGAACCCACTGTCTTCCAAATAGGCCGCGAGACTCGCGCGCACTACTTCGTCGTCATCGATAATCAGCAGCGTGGCACTGGTTTTTTGCATGTGGGCAAACGGCGCCAGATCAGGTTGGCGTACACGGTCCGATTCTGTCAGGCCGCGTACTGGATTCGCTTCTAGCCTCTCTGGAAACGGTAGCGGATTTTTGATCAAACGCTTCACTTGTCAGAGGTGCCCTTCAAGGCGCAGACGGTACTCCCATCCGCCGGGCGTTTCAAGCGTGCTCCAGCGGTCGGTGGACGTCTTTACATCGCAAATCACCGAGAGTTATAAGAACCATCAAATCAGCAACAAAAACGAAGGATGAGCCCATGGGCCAGATTGATCGCGACTATGCCGAGAAACGAGACTACATCCGTATGCGCGTCGATGCGGACATCAGCCTGATCTACGCGGGCCAGATCATTCCGGCGGTTTGCGTGGATTTATCCAGCTCAGGCATGCAGATCAAGGCTTCGCGCTCGTTCAAGGTGGGTGACCGGATCAGCGTGCGCATCGAGTCGGATCATCCTGCACTAAAGGGGCTTGAAGCTGATACCGAGGTGGTATGGGTGGCTGACATTCAGGGTGATGTGCAGAAGCTGGGGCTGACGATCCTGAAAATGAAGTGATGGCACTTCGGAACTCGGTCACAGTTTCAAAACATTTCTTAAAATAGTCGGAGCCGATGGCGATCGACGAGAGATTGGGTTGTTGCCCAGGGTTCTGCCTGACGGCTGTCACGTTTTTAGAGTCAAGGTCAAGGTCAAGGTCAAGATCACGATCTTGATCTTGAACTAGCCCCACATCCCACTCAGCGATTGCCGAAACCCATCCCCCCTATCAACCCGATAGCAAACCTGAATTCGCCGCCACCCCCCACCCGGCCTATCCTGAACCCATCAGAAACAATTCTTGTTCAGTATCCATGGAGGCCAGCGATCATGCCCAAGTTCATCACCAACCTGCACCTTGATGACTTCTTCTCCAGCGTCAGCAAAACCGGCCTGTCGCCCAACGTCGTGCTGTCGTCCATGGCCTTCCCGCTGTCCATCGTTTCAGGCTTGCTGCTGCTCGACGGGGCACTGAACGCCAGCATCACCTCTGCCGGGATCGGCGTGCTGGGCCTGATCGCCGCCCAGGCCATCAAGACCCGAGGCCAGTAAGGTCTCGGAGCAGGTCGGCCCTCGCATATCCCTCCCGCGCTTACCCGAACACCGTCACTGTCTGGCGGCTCATCGCCACTAACTCCCCTTTCGACGTCCACAACCCAGCGGCCACATGGCCATAGCCATCGCGCGCGTGCTCGATCACTGCACGGTATTGCGTCCAGTCACGGGTCGTCATCGCTGGCAGCGGCTGCACAAACTCGATGGTCCAGGTCAATGAACTGCCCGGCGCCGGCTTTTTCAGGTGCGGCAATGTCGCCGGAGGCCAGGTGTCGACCAGGGCCAGCAGATGGGCTTCGGTCAAAGGTTCTTCCTCAACATCACGCAGACGCGCGTAGCCGCCAATGGCCGGCGATGGCGTGTTCGAATACGGCATCCCGCCCAGCGCCCAGCGCATTTCGATGAAACGCAGGTATTCAGGCATCACCCCGGGCACGAACGGAAACGCCGGAACTTCATCAACCGCTTTGAACGAGGGCGCAGGCTCAGCGGCCACCGCGATCGCCGATTCACGCGGAGCGCCGAAACTGCCCTGAATCAAGGTGACGGTTTCACCGTTCTGCACCGCCCGGCCCAGCACCTGAGTGACCGCCTTGCCCTCGCGCAGGATTTCCACCTCGAAGGCAATCGGCACGTCAATCGCGGGCGGGCCGACAAAGCAGATCGCCAGCGAACGCACCGGCCGGTCGGCGGGCACTTTCGCGCGCATGGCTTCAAATTGCAGCGCGGCCATCAGTCCGCCGAAACACGAGCGGCCCTGGCCCCAACTGCCGGGGATGGAAACTGAGGCGGGATTGTCACGCACCGCATCGAGCAATTCGGAAAATTTCATGCGCACTCCTCAAAGGGGTCGACAGGTTTTTCCGGATGTTAGCGGGGTGAAAACCGCAGGACAGGGCTCATAACTGCCAATCCTGCGGCCTGATCGGGATCAGTGAACGGGCGCTTTGCCGAAACAGGCGTGAAACAGCCGGTCCAGTGCCTTGTCGGATTTTTCTTCGGCTTGCAGGATGCCTAATTCCCATCCCGCGACACAGGGCGAAAGGTCCGACTCTTTTTCGGCCTGAGCCAGCCATTGCAGATGATCGTGCCAGTCGCCCAGTGCTCCCTGTGCCGACTTGAGCCGCTTCTGCATGCCCTCGGGTTGATGACTCAGTTCGGGATAAGCTTCGGCGGCGTAGCGCACGCGCTTGATCAGCAGACGCAGGCGATGGCGGTCGTGGGCCGGATCGGCCATGGCCTCGCGCAGTTGCGTCCACTGTTTGTCCATGCGTTTTTCGATGCGTTGGCGCAGCTTTTTCAGCAGGCCATGACGCTGCTGGGCGCGCAAAAACGAAGGCAGTTGATCCAGTACGCCCAACAGGCGGTTGAGCTCGGCTGAAGTGGCGACCTGCGGGCAGGCCGACTCCAGATGTCTGGCGCGCTTTTGCGCCGCCTGCTCCAGCCCCTGTTTTTGCAGAAAACCGGCAAGCACCTGCATGTCGCGCAGTGGCGTGGTCAGCTCGCCCACGCCCTTGGCGGCTTCCTCGACCTGATCCATCCCCGGCAAGCCGCGCATCGGCCGCAACACGCTGCGCAGACGCCGAACCGTGGTGCGCAGATCATGCAGCGCTTCGCTGTCGGTCGACGCGACCAGCCGCGCATGACAGGCCAGCAATTTGATATTGAGACTGAGAATCTCGGCGATCAGATGATCGACCATGGCTGACATCGAACCCTCTCCTTAACGCATCATGATTGCGACTTGTCTTTGACTGCCGAAAGGCGCCACGGCAGGCTACGGCGCAAATATTTCAAACGACGGCGCAAATGGCCGACCGAACCGGGCGTACCAGCGTAGCGTTGTGCCTCGAACTCCCGGGCAAATTCCTCGATCGCCTCGGCCTGAGCCGGGAAACGCAGTGCCGCGCGGCGGGCGAATGCCTGGGCGCCCTCGCCTTGCCCACGTCTGAGACCATGGCGGGCCAGCAGTCGTTCGAAGGCGCTGAACAAACGCAGCTGCGAATCGCTTTCTCGGCGCCAGGGCTTGAACAGCCAGAGCGCCAGCAAGCCCAGGATCACCACTGCCGCGCCAGCGAACACCGGCGCCTGAAACCCCGAGAACCAGCGCCCCAGCACCTGCAATTGTTGCTGGCCTTGATAGCCCAGCACCCAGCGCTGCCAGCCGTAGTTGAGGTTATCCCAACTCAGGCGGATCGAGTTGACCCAGGCCAGATGACGATAGCGCAGCGCCGACATCGGCGAGTCGCCAAGAAAATCCTCGTCGGCGGCCAAGGCCTGCTCCAGCCCCTGTTCGATGCGCGCAGGCGCCACCGCTGCGGTCGGGTCGACGCTGCGCCAGCCGACACCGGCCTCCCAGTATTCGACCCAGGCGTGGGCATCGAACTGACGCACGCTGAGGTAATTTCCGTCAGGATTGAGCTCCCCGCCCTGATAGCCCGCCACCACTCGCGAAGGAATGCCAGCGGCGCGCAACACGAAGGTCATCGCCCCGGCGTAATGCGCGCAGAAGCCCGAACGGCTGCCGAACAGGAAGTCATCGATGCTGTTGGGCCCCAGCGCGGGCGGTTTGAGGGTGTAGTGGAACGGCTGTTCGGTGAAGTACGACAGCAAGGCGTCGACCAGCATGCCGGGCTTGGGGTAGCGGCGATGCAGATCGGCCGCCCATTCCCGGGTTTCGGGGTTGACCTTGGCGGGCAATTGCAGGTTCTGCGAGCGGGCGCCGTCGCTGAGCACGGTCTCGCGCACCGCGTCCGGCCAGGAGGTGACCGTGTACAGCATCGACTGGTCGATGGGCCGCCGGCGCTGCCAGCGGAAATCGCTCATCTGGCGCACGCCGGCCAGGTCCGTTTCGCCGACATCCAGGGTCATCAGCCAGGGTTTGCCGGTGGGCTCCATGACCACGCTGTAGCTGAGTTTGTCGCCCTCACGGCGCCAGTCAGGCGCGTCCGGCACCTGCGCCCGGGAGGATTGCGACCAGCGCCTGCCGTCGAACTGCTCCAGGGTCAGGCCGCGCCAGTACTGCTGGTTGCGCGGTGGAATCGGCCCTTCGAAACTGGCCCGAAACACCAGCGCCGCCGACTTGCTCAACTCGGTGATGTCCGCAGGCGCCATACTATCGGACAGGCCGGTCAGGGCCTTGTTGCTGGGCTGGGGCAGCGACCACAGCGGGTCCAGCCGCGGAAAGAACAGAAACAGCAGCAACATCAGCGGCACGGCCTGCAACAGCAGCTTGGCCGAGAGCCACAGGGTGTCGGCGGGCCGGCTGGCGAAACCGGACTGCTGCAAGCCAATCAGCGCCGCCAGCAGCGTCGCAATGGGCAACAGCGTGAACAGGCCCCACAGCAGCGCGTCTTCGAACAGGTAGCCGACCGCGACACAGAAGAAGCCGAGGAAGATCAGCACCAGCGCGTCGCGGCGGGTCTGCATTTCCAGCATCTTGAGAATGAACGCCGCGATCAGCAGCGCCGCTCCCGCGTCGAGCCCCACCAGGCTGCCTCGCGCCAGAAAGATCCCGCCGGCGGTGCCCACCAGCAACGCGCATTTGACCCAGGTGCCGGGCATGCGCACGCGCATGCGAAAGATCTGGATACGCCAGAACGAGCACACCAGCCACAACAGAATCAGCGCCACCGGCACGTGCAGGGAAAACGGCACGATGACCAACGCCTGAGCGATCAACAGCCAGTTCAGGCTGACCCGCGGGATCGGTTTGGCGAGGTTGGTCAGGGTCATGACCGCCCGCCCCTCATGCCCGCACGCCGTACAGCGCCAACTGGCGCAGGCAGGCCTCGCGATGGGCGTCGCCGCTGTCGACCGCCGACAGAAAACCCGGCAGGCGCAAGGCGAACGGCTGCTGACGGTGGGACAGTTCCAACACCCAGTAACACAAACGCGACAGGCGCTCCTCGATGTCGCCGCCCAGCGCCATGAAGTCCAGGCACAGGTCATGGCCGCTCAGGTCGGTGAATTCCTTGACCATCAGGCCCTGCCCTCGCGACCAGGCCTTCCAGTGCATGCGGCGCATCGAATCGCCGGGCTGCCAGGGTCGCAGGCCCTGATAATCGTCGACGCCTTCGCCGCGCGTGGCCTGGCCATCGTCTTCGGCGTGGGGTTGCACGCCCTGCAGCAAGGGCATGCTGCCCGGCACCGGGCGCGGGTAGATCAGCACGGTCTGTTCCAGGTCCAGCCAGCTCCAGGCGCGGAAGATGCCCAGCGGGAACACGCTCTCGACCCGCAAGCGCGGGGCCCGAAGCCAGCCGCGGTTGATCGCGGGCAAGGTCAGCGCCACCTCCACCTGGCTGTCAGGGTCGACATCCGCCTGTTCCAATTGCTCGGTGTCCCAGCCCAGCGCAATGGCATGATGGGCGCTGGCCGCGCTTTCCAGGCGCAGGCGCAGTTGTACCGGCTCGCCGACGAACACCGAGCGGGCGTTGCTGGCGCTGAGCACCAGGCCGGTGAAATTGCGGTAGGTGTGCAGAATCGCCAGGATGCCCACCGACAGCATCAGAAAAGTCAGACCGTAGGCCAGGCTGTTCTGGTAGTTGATCGAGACCAGCAACAGCAGAAACAGCACGAACGCGTAAGTGCCACCGACCCGGGTCGGCAGTATGAAAATTCGACGGTGATTGAGCTCGATCCGCGAAGCCGGGGGGATTCGACGCCCCACCCAGCGCTGCCAGAGCGGCTTGAACTGTGCAATCAAAGCACCGGCACCTCGCGCAGCAGCCACTGGACCAACGCCCCGCCACCATGCCCGGTCGGATCGGTGCGCTCGCGCAAGCGATGGCCGATCACCGCAGGCAGGATCGCCTGAACGTCCTCAGGTATCACGTAATCACGACCGATCAGCAAGGCCCAGGCCCGCGCCGCCGACAGGATCGCAAGGCTGGCCCGGGGCGAAAGCCCGTAGGCGAATTGCGGCTGGCTGCGCGTGGCGTCCACCAGCCTGAGCACGTAGTCGACCAGCGCATCACTGGCGCGCACCCGCCGCGCCTCTTCCTGCAGGGCGGCCAATTCAGTGTGGTCGATAATCGGCTCGATGCGCGGCAGAATTTCCCGTCGGGATTCGCCCAGCAACAGCGCTTTTTCCGCCGAGCGCGCCGGGTAGCCCAGGGACAGGCGCATCAGAAAGCGGTCCAGTTGCGACTCGGGCAAGGCGAAGGTGCCACCCTGGCTGAACGGGTTCTGGGTGGCAATGACGAAAAACGGATCGGGCAACAAGCGGGTTGCACCTTCGATGGTCACCTGCCCTTCTTCCATGGCTTCGAGCAAGGCGCTCTGGCTCTTGGGCGTGGCCCGGTTGATTTCGTCGGCCAGCACCAGTTCGGCGAAGATCGGCCCGGGATGAAAGGTGAACTGCCCGGTTTCCCGGTCGAAGATCGAAGTCCCGAGAATATCCCCGGGCAACAGATCGGAAGTGAACTGGATGCGCTGAAAACTCAGGCCCAGCACGCGGGCCAGGGTGTGGCTGAGGGTGGTCTTGCCCATGCCGGGCAGATCTTCGATCAGCAGGTGGCCGCCCCCGAGCAGGCAGGTCATGGCCAATCGAACCTGTGGCTCCTTGCCCAGTACCACCTCATTGATCGCGTTCAGACACAGATCGAGTTTTCTGCCCATTGGAAGGCCTCCCCAGGCGACTGCTCATGGCGTTGGGACTGCAAAAAATGCCAGACGTGCAGCCACTTTAAAATCAGCGTAGGCCTTTTCGCCAGTACGGAGAGAGATTGGGGAGGATTTATTGCAGATAGCGCCGCAGGGTGGGAAACCTGTAGGAGCGAATTCATTCGCGAAAGATTGATCAGGCGACAGGGATGCATCAGGTGCACCGGCCAATCGCGAATGAATTCGCTCCTACAGGGTGGATCGCGTTAAATCAACGCCCGGCGCGCGACTCACGAATATAGAAACGCGCCTTCTCGGCCTTCTCGTTACAGCCCTCGAAGGCTTCGAACTGCTGCTGGGTCTTGGCGCCGGTCAACAGCGACAGCGCCTTGGAGTAACTGACAGTACCGGCAAATCCTTCAGCCTTGGCCAGATCCAGCTCATGCCAGGCGGCATCCAGATTCGTCGCGCAACTGTCGCGATAGGCGGTTTTACCGGCGCAGCCTGTGAGAACAAGGGCGAGCAGCGGCAGGCAGATCCAGGCTTTCATGGGGTGTTACCTCAACAATGGATATCGACGATGCGAGTTGGACGGTGCGGCGATGCAAAAGTGCCATAACCTGCCGTCGCACAGCACCTGTTTTATGTCGCACGGGTTATACAAACACCTGATGATTCGCGGCAGCCTTGGGCGTAGGGTAGAAGCACTGCAACGGGGGACCTGCCAATGAAAAAAAGAATAGCGCTGGTGTTGGGGTCCGGGGGTGCCAGGGGCTATGCGCACATTGGGGTGATCGAGGAGCTGGAGCGGCGCGGTTATGACATTGCCTGCGTCGCCGGGTGTTCGATGGGGGCGGTGATCGGCGGGATTTATGCCGCCGGAAAACTGCCGCAGTACCGGGCCTGGATCGAGAGCCTGGATTACCTGGATGTGCTGCGCCTGGTGGATGTGAGTTTCCGCCTGGGGGCGATTCGCGGGGAGAAGGTGTTCGGGCAGATTCGTGAGATCGTCGGCGAGGTCAATATCGAGGATTTGCGCATTCCCTACACCGCCGTGGCCACCGACCTGACCAACCAGCAGGAAATCTGGTTCCAGGAAGGCAATCTGCACGCGGCCATGCGCGCCTCGGCGGCGATTCCCAGCCTGTTCACCCCGGTGGTCCAGGGCAATCGCACGCTGGTGGACGGCGGCTTGCTCAATCCGCTGCCGATCGTGCCGGTGGTGTCCAGCCACTGCGACCTGATCGTGGCGGTCAACCTCAACTCCACCAACCAGAAGCAGTATCAGTTGCCGGTGATCGAGCGCCCGCCGGCGGTAAAGAAGCGCTTCGACAGCCTGATATCGTCCATCGGCTCGCACCTGCCGTTCCGGCGCAAGCTGGAGGTGGCCGGGGACGATGTGTTGCGTCTGGAGCAGGACAGCCTGAAAGCCACGGCGGCCATTCTGCCCAATCCATGGCTGGGCTCGGACGCAGAATCCGCCGACCCGCAAGGCCAGCAACCGGCCGCCGCGCCCACTGAGCCGGGTGCGCCGAAATCGGCCAGTGGCGCGGTGATCGTCGACAACGTCGGCCCGGCGTCATTGCTGGACCTGATCAACCAGAGCTTCGAGGTGATGCAGACGTCGCTGGCCCAGTACAAGATCGCCGGTTACCCGCCCGACATCCTGATCAACGTGCCCAAGCGCGTGTGCCGGTTTTTCGAGTTCTACAAGGCGCCGGAGTTGATCGCCCTGGGCCGGGAGATCGCCCGCGATACGCTGGATCGGTATGAGCGCGAGCATTGAGGGCGACGGTATTCAGGGCATTACCAGGCGATAACCCACCCCCGCCTCGGTAACGATGAAGCGGGGCGCTGCCGGGTCGTCGGCGAGCTTCTGGCGCAGGTGGCCGACGACGATGCGCAGGTAATGGGTATCTTCTACATGGGTCGGGCCCCAGATGTCCTTGAGCAGTTGCTGCTGGGTGATGACCCGCCCGGGATGGCGCGCCAGTTGCGCCAACACCGCGTATTCCTTGCGGGTCAGGGCGACTTCGCTGTCGTCCAGGGTGACCCGGCGATAGGCCAGGTCCACGGTCAAGGGGCCGATCACCAGTGCCGACTCGGTCTGCCCGGTGTCCGGCGCCTGACGCAGCAATGCGCGTATCCGCGCCAGGAACTCCTGGATGCCGAACGGCTTGGTCACGTAGTCGTTGGCCCCCGAATCCAGCGCCCGCACCTTTTCCCCTTCGCTGGCGCGCACCGAGAGCACCAGCACCGGCACCGCCGACCATTCGCGAAACTGGCTCAGCACGTCCTGGCCGTCGATGTCCGGCAGGCCGAGGTCGAGCACCAGCAGGTCCGGCTTGTTCAGCGCCGCCTGGCTCAGGCCCTCGCTGCCGGTGCCGGCTTCGAGCACTTTGTATCCCTGTGACGCGAGGCTGATGCGCAGGAATTTGCGAATCTGCGGCTCGTCGTCGATCACCAGAATGGTTGCCGTCTGGCTCATGGTTGTCCTGTCGAATTGTCTTCATCGTTATCTCATCGCCGCACGGCTTGCCGGCGACGCAGCCCTCACGATTGATCCCGCGGGCAAGCCCGGCTGCTACGGATTTATAGCGTACGCATGATCCGCGCTCGACACAGATCCCGTAGCAGCACGGCTTGCCGGCGGAAGCGATCTTGAGGACGCCACCGCCGGCAAGCCGTGCTGCTACGGACTGCGCTATGAGAACCCAGCGTAACCGATTCCCGGCTCACGACGCCTGCTCCACTTCCGCCTGGGGCTGGGCCTGCAACGGCAGGTGCAGGCTGATGCAGGTCCCGCGCCCCTCGATGCCGTCACCGACGCTGATGCGTCCGCCATGGGCGCCGACCATGCCCTGACAGATCGCCAGCCCCAGGCCCGTGCCCTGCCCGCCCCGGTCGCCGCGGGCGGCGGTGTAGAACATGTCGAAGATCTTCGCCCGCTCGTCCTCCGGAATACCAGGCCCCTCGTCGCTGACCGCGAACACCAATTCGTCGGCCGAAGGATGCACCTGAATCTGCAGGCGGCCATGCACCGGCGAGAAGCGCGCGGCATTTTCCACCACATTGATCAGCGCCTGCTCGATCAGCGCCGCGTGTACATACAGCAGCGGCAATTCGGCCGGTACGTCGGTGCTGACGGCAAGCGGCGCCAGCACTGCGCGCAAGCGGTTCAAGGTGCTGCCGACGATGTCCGCCGGCGCGACCCAGTCCCGCGCCAGTTTCAGCGCGCCATGGCCCAGACGGGTCATGTCCAGCAGGTTCTGGATGTAGCGATCCAGGCGCTCGGCTTCATCGCGAGTGCCTTCGAGCAATTCCTGACGATCGCCCGGCGGAATGGCTTCGCCCAGCGCCAGCAGGCTGTCGATGCTGCCGCGCATGGCGGTCAGCGGCGTGCGCAGATCATGGGACACCGAGGCCAGCAAGGCGCTGCGCAGTTGCTCGGTTTCCCCGTGCAGGCGCGCGGCCTCCAGATCCTCAGCCAAGCGGGCGCGAGCCAAGGCCTGACCCAGCGGCTGGCTCAGGGCCGTGAGCAGGCGCCGACGCTGGGCAGTGAAATTCTGCCCCGCCTTTGGCCTGACGCCGAGCAAGGCCAGTGGCGCATCGTCGACCCACAACGGCAGAAACCACCAGCCGCCCGCAGGCAAGGTGCCGGTGCCCTTGCCAGCAGGCTGGCCGTGCTGCCAGGCCCAGTCGGCAGCGGCGCGCTCGAACTCGGAAAGCTCCACCCCCGCGCCGCTGTCGACCTTCCAGCCCTGCTGATTGGGGTTGTCGAAAATGCAGATCTGCAACTCCTGCCAGCCCGCCAGATGCTGTTCGGCAGCGCTGAGCACGGCCTGGCGGTCGGTGGCGGCCGTCAGGCGCCTGGACAGGTCGAGCAGCTCGCTGGTTTCTTCCTGGGTGTCGCGCAGCGCCTGCAATTGCCGGCGCTGGCGCGCGGCGAGATTGCCGGTCAGGGCCGCCATCATCAGGAAGAACAACAGCGTCAGCACGTCTTCTTCGCGCTGGATGCTCAGGGAGAAGTTCGGCGGGATGAACAGAAAGTCATAGGCCAGGAATGACAGCACCGAACAGACCATCGCCGGCCCCACGCTGCTGCGCACGGCCACCAGCAACACGGCGGCGAGGAACACCAGCGAGATATTCGGCAGCGCCAGCACGCTCGCCACCGCCCAGGCCAGCGCGCTGGCGCCCAGCGTCGCGACGACGGCCAGCAGGTAATCGAACCACGGCGTGACCCGAGGGATGTTCGAGCGCGGTTGATCGGGCCGCACCTCGCTGTCGAGCACGTTGATTTCCAGGCCGTGGGTGTTGCGCAACAGACGCGCCGCCAGCCCGCCGCCGAACAGGCGCCGGCGCAACAAGGGCCGCGACTGGCCGACCAGCACCAGGCTGGCGCGGCGTTCGGCGGCATGTTGAATCAATGTTTTCGCCACTTCCGGCGCACGCAGCACCACCACTTCGCCACCCAGCCGCTCGGCCAGTTGCTGGGCGTTCTGCAGGCGGCTGCGGGCGACCTCGTCGAAGAACCGGCCATTGTCGACGTGCACCAGGCTCCACGGCAGATGCCGGCGCTGGGCCACGCGGCTGGCATGGCGCACCAGCCGTTCGGCCTGGGCATCGCCGTCGATCCCGACCAGCAAGCGGCCACGCACCGCAGGCGCGGCCTGGCCCAGCTGTCGATAACCCTGGGCCAGGTCGTTATCGACCTGCGCGGCGGCGGTCTGCATCGCCAGTTCGCGCAGGGCGGTGAGGTTGGTCTGGGTGAAAAACGCATCGATCGCTGCCCGCGCCTGCTCCGGCACGTAAACCTTGCCATCGCGCAGGCGCTCCAGCAGCTCGCGGGGCGGCAGGTCGATCAGCACCAGCTCGAAGGCCTCCTGCAGCACCCAGTCCGGCAGGGTTTCGCGCACCTGCACGCCGGTGATGCCGCGCACCTGATCGTTGAGGCTTTCCAGATGCTGGACGTTGACGGTGGTGTAGACGTCGATCCCCGCCGACAGCAGCTCCTGGATGTCCTGCCAGCGCTTGGCGTGGCGGCTGCCGGGTGCATTGCTGTGGGCCAGTTCGTCCACCAGCGCCAGTTTCGGCCGGGCCTTGAGCAGGCCGTCCAGGTCCATTTCTTCGAGCATCACGCCGCGGTATTCACTGCGCACCATGGGCAGCTGCGACAGGCCGCCGAGCAGGGCCTCGGTTTCGCTGCGGCCATGGGTCTCCACCACGCCCACCAGCACCGATACACCCTGGCGCATCTGCGTGTGCGCGGCCTGCAGCATGGCGAAGGTCTTGCCCACGCCGGGCGCGGCACCCAGAAAGACCTTGAGCCGCCCACGGTCATCCCGGGGAAGTGAAGCCAGCAAGGCGTCGGCACGGGTGTTGGAGTTCACGATGGTTGTCCTGATGATTCTTTCATTGTTCGAAGTGTCGAGCCTTGCAACGGACCTGTGGGAGCCGGCTTGCTGGCGAATGCGTCGGGCCAGATACATCGATGTTGCATGACGCACCGCATTCGCCAGCAAGCCGGCTCCCACATTAGGCGACCGCGTTCATATTTTGCGATTAGTTCAACTATCTCGCCTGCGGCAACGCATTCAAACTCTGATTCAACGCCAGCACATTCACCACCGGCGGGCCAATCAGCGAATGTTCGGTGTTGGCCGCCACCAGCCGCTGCACCGTCTCGCGCGGCAGGTGCCGGGCCACTGCCACGCGGGTTACCTGGTAATCGGCCGCCGCCGGCGACAGATGAGGGTCAAGGCCGCTACCCGAGGTGGTCAAGAGATTCAGCGGCACCGGCCCCTGCCCTTCGACCTTTTCCTGCGCGGCATCATCACCGATCCGCTTGGCCAGCGCCGGGTTGCTCGGCGCCAGATTGCTCGCGCCGCTGGCGACCGTGGCATAAGCGCCAGCGGACGGGCGCGGATGAAACCACTCTTCGCCGCTGAAGTTCTGCGCGATCAGCTCCGAGCCGCGCACCTTGTCCTGATCGTCATACACCAGGCTGCCATTGGCCTGCTCGGGGAGCGCCACCTGCGCAACGCCCGTCACCACCAGCGGATAAGCCACGCCGGTGATCAGGGTCATCAACACAATCAGGCTCACGGCGGGACGCACTATAGTCGACATTTTTTCAATCCTCGATTTCATCATTGGCTGCGGTCGGTTCTCTCCAGAGGCACACGACCGCAGCACGAAGAACAGCTAAACCAGATGCAGCGCGGTCAGCAGCAGGTCGATGACCTTGATGCCGAGAAACGGCACCACGATCCCGCCCAGGCCGTAGATCAACAGGTTGCGCCGCAACAGATGCGCTGCGCTGGCCGCCTGCACCCGCACGCCGCGCAATGCCAGTGGAATCAGCACCACGATGATCAGCGCGTTGAAGACGATGGCCGAGAGAATCGCGCTCTGCGGGCTTGCCAGGTGCATGATGTTGAGCACACCCAGCTGCGGATAAATCGCCGCGAACAGCGCCGGCAGAATGGCGAAGTACTTGGCCACGTCGTTGGCGATGGAAAAGGTGGTCAGCGCGCCGCGGGTCACCAGCAACTCCTTGCCGATCTGCACCACGTCCAGCAGCTTGGTCGGGTCGCTGTCCAGGTCGACCATGTTGGCCGCCTCGCGCGCCGCCTGGGTGCCGTCGTTCATCGCCATGCCGACGTCGGCCTGGGCCAGGGCCGGGGCATCGTTGGCGCCGTCGCCGCACATGGCCACCAGGCGCCCGTCGTTCTGCTCCTGGCGAATACGTTCGAGTTTCTTCTCGGGCGTGGCTTCGGCGAGCACGTCATCGACGCCTGCCTCGGCGGCGATCGCAGCAGCGGTCAGCGGGTTGTCGCCGGTCACCATGACGGTGCGAATCCCCAGTTTGCGCAGCTCATCGAAGCGCTCGCGGATGCCAGGTTTAACCACGTCTTTCAGGTGAATCGCACCCAGCAGCCGGTCATCGACACACACCAGCAGCGGCGTGCCGCCGGTCTTGGCGATCTTGTCGACTTCCCGGGCCAATGGCGCTGGCAGGTCGCTGCGATCACGGCCGATGAACTTGAGCAGCGAATCCACCGCACCCTTGCGATACACGCGGCCGTTGTAGTCGACGCCCGACAGGCGGGTCTCGGCGCTGAACGGCACGGCGGTCAACTCGCTCGATGCGGGCTCGACGATCGGCTGCAACGCACGCAGGTACTCGACGATGGATTTGCCCTCGGCGGTATCGTCCGCCAGCGAGGCGAACAAGGTGCCTTCCACCAGTTCCTTGCCACTCACCCCAGGCGCGGCGTACACCGCCGAGCAGCGACGGTTGCCGAAGGTGATGGTGCCGGTCTTGTCCAGCAGCAGGACGTGAACGTCCCCCGCCGCTTCCACGGCACGGCCGGATTTGGCGATCACGTTCAGGCGCACCAGGCGATCCATCCCGGCAATCCCGATGGCCGAGAGCAGCCCGCCGATGGTGGTGGGAATCAGCGTCACCAGCAGCGCCACCAGAAACACCAGCGGCAGATCACCGCCAGCGAAGTGGGCGAACGGCTGCAGGGTCACCACCACCAGCAGAAAGATAAGGGTCAGGCCGATCAGCAGGATGTCCAGCGCCACTTCGTTGGGGGTCTTCTGGCGTTTGGCGCCTTCGACCAGTGCGATCATGCGGTCCAGGGTCGACTCGCCGGGGTTGGCGCTGATGCGCACCAGCAGCCAGTCGGAGACCAGACGCGTGTTGCCGGTGACCGCCGAACGATCGCCGCCAGATTCACGAATCACCGGCGCGGATTCACCGGTAATCGCCGCCTCGTTGACCGCCGCGATGCCTTCGATGACCTCGCCGTCGCCGGGAATCAGCTCACCGGCTTCGACCCGCACCACATCGCCCTTGCGCAGGGTACTGGCGTTGACCATCAAAAAGCCGCCGGTCTCGCCGCGCACCCGCGCCTTAAGGCCTTCGGTCCCGGCCTTGAGGCTGTCGGCACGGGCCTTGCCACGACCTTCGGCCAGGGCTTCGGCGAAGTTGGCGAAGAGCACGGTGAACCACAGCCACAGGGCGATCTGCACCGCCACAAAGGTCGGCACCGCCGGGTTGGGAATCACACACAGGACAGTGGTGAGGATCGCCGTCAGCTCGACGACCAGCATCACCGGCGCGCGTTGCAACTGGCGCGGGTCGAGCTTGACGAAGGCCTGGATCAGCGCCGGGCGCCACAGCTGGGCGATGCCGGTCTTGACCGATTCGGCGGCCACCGAGGGTTCAGCATTTTTAATCACAGGAGCAGGCATGTTCATGATTCGTTCCTCAGAAACCCAGGCTCAGATGTTCGGCAATCGGCCCCAGGGCCAGGGTCGGCAGGAAAGTCAGGCCGCCCACCAGCAGGATGGTCACCGTCAGCAGGGTGACGAACAGCGGGCCGTGGGTCGGGAAGCTGTTCAGGCCCAGCGGCGCAGTCTTCTTCGCCGCCAGACTGCCCGCCAGCGCCAGCACCGGCAGGATGTAGCCGAAGCGGCCGATGAACATCGACAGGCTCAGCATCAGGTTGTGGAACAGGGTGTTGGCACTGAAGCCGCCGAACGCCGAGCCGTTGTTGGCCGTGGCCGAGGTGTAGGTGTAAAGCAGCTGGCTGAAGCCATGGGCGCCGGGGTTGCTCACCGCACCCGCAGGGCCTGGCAAGGAGGCCGCCAGCGCGCCGAACACCAGCACGCCCACCGGCATCACGATCAGGGTCGCAACCAGCAGCTTCACTTCCCGGGCCTGCAGCTTCTTGCCCAGGTACTCCGGGGTACGGCCAATCATCAGGCCGGCCAGGAACACCGCGATCAGCACGTTCAGCAACATGCCGTAGAGGCCCGCGCCGACGCCGCCGAAGATCACCTCGCCGACCATCATGTTGGCCAGTGCGATCATGCCGCTGAGCGGGTTGAGGCTGTCGTGCATGCCGTTGACCGAGCCGTTGGACGCCGCCGTGGTGGTGGTCGCCCACAGCACGGTGGCGGTGGTGCCAAAGCGGGTTTCCTTGCCTTCCATCGGCGCGGTCTGCTCGACGCCGGCGATGTTCAGCGCCGGATTGGGCTGGTACTCGGCCCACAGCGCGGTGGCGCCGCCGATCAGGAACAGCACCAGCATGCAGGCGATGATCGCGCGGCTCTGGCGCATGTCCTTGACGTAGTGGCCGAAAGTGAACACCAGCGCCACCGGAATCAGGATGATCGAGACCAGCTCCAGCAGGTTGCTCCAGGCCGTGGGGTTCTCGAACGGGTGCGCCGAGTTGACGCCGAAGAAGCCGCCGCCGTTGGTGCCCAGTTGCTTGATCGCGATCTGGCTGGCGGCCGGGCCCAGGGGAATGGACTGGTCAGCGCCTTGCAGGGTGACCGCGTCAACATAGTGGGCGAAGGTTTGCGGCACGCCCTGCCAGACCAGCAGCAGCGCCAGCACGATGCACAGCGGCAGCAGGCCGTAGAGGGTGGCGCGGGTCATGTCGGCCCAGAAGTTGCCCAGGTGCTGCGTCGAACGCCGGCCGATGCCGCGACAGAACGCGACCAGCACCGCGATACCGGTGGCGGCACTGACGAAGTTCTGCACGGTCAGGCCGGCCATCTGGCTCAGGTAGCTGAGCGACGCCTCGCCGCTGTAGCTCTGCCAGTTGGTGTTGGTGACGAAGCTCATCGCCGTGTTGAACGCCAGCGACCACTCCATCCCCGGCAAGCCCTGAGGGTTGAGCGGCAGCGCGCCCTGAAACAGCAGGATCGCGAACAACACGACAAACCCCGCCAGGTTGAACGCCAGCAGGGCCAGGGTGTAGGTCTTCCAGTTCTGCTCCACCGCAGGGTCGACGCCCGACAGCCGATAACAGATGCGCTCCACCGGCCCCATCACCGGGCTCAGCCAGGTGCGCTCGCCTTCCATGACCTTGTAATAGAAGCGGCCCAGCAACGGCGCGGGCAAGAGCACCAGCGCGAAGAAGGCCAGAATCAGCAGATAGTCGTAACCGTGCATGGCCGTCACTCCTCGACCCGACCGGCGCGCAGCAGCGCCACCAGCAAGTACACGAACAACCCTGCCGCCAACAGCAGTGACACCCCATCCAGAACGCTCATCGAAACACTCTCCGTCATACGGCGATTGCCGTGTGCAGGAATTGTCTTCATGAGGGGTGTAAAGGAACGAGACCGAGAGCCGCCGTCGCGCATAAAGAAAGCGTAAAAACGCTCTAAAGCTCACGCCGATCCCTGTGGGAGCCGGCTTGCTGGCGAATGCGGTATGCCATTCACTGCATCGGTGTCTGACACACCGCATTCGCCAGCAAGCCGGCTCCCACGGCCTTTGGCCAGAAGCAGGTCGCGACATAGCAAGTCTCGCGGTTTGAGGCCTGCCGATCGAAACTTGCCTCTTGTAGCTTTCTTGATACATTCAAGACATTGCGCCGACACCTCGCACCATCACCCTTCCGCCCCGCTCGCCAGCGAAGTAGCATGGCGAGGTCGTTCCTCATCCGCGGCCCTCCCCGGCGGCATCACATGGCGGCAGCAACATGCAAACAACCCCTGACAGCAACCCCGCCAACGCGCCGGCCGAAGAGCGTCGCTGGAGCACCCGCGCGCTGATCGTCGATGACGACGTGCCGATTCGCGAGCTGCTGTGCGATTACCTGGCCCGCTTCAACATCCAGAGCACCGGCGTGACCGACGGTAACGCGATGCGTCAGGCCCTGGCCGACGAAACCTATGACGTGGTGGTGCTGGACCTGATGCTGCCCGGCGAAGACGGCCTGTCGCTGTGCCGCTGGCTGCGCAGCACCTCGGACATCCCGATCCTGATGCTGACCGCCCGCTGCGAACCTACCGACCGCATCATCGGCCTGGAACTGGGCGCCGACGACTACATGGCCAAGCCGTTCGAGCCGCGCGAACTGGTGGCCCGCATCCAGACCATCCTGCGCCGCGTGCGTGACGACCGCACCGAAGAGCGCACCACTCTGCGCTTCGACAACTGGCGCCTGAACAGCGTGCTGCGCCAGCTGACCGCGCCCGACGGCCTGGTGGTGCCGCTGTCCAACGCCGAATTCCGCCTGCTGCGCGTGTTCCTCGAACGCCCGCGCCGGGTCCTGAACCGCGAACAATTGCTCGACGCCGCCCGCGGGCGCTCCATCGAAGCCTTCGACCGCAGCATCGACCTGCTGGTCTCGCGCCTGCGCCAGAAACTGGGTGACGATCCCAAGTCCCCGCAACTGATCAAGACCGTACGTGGCGAAGGCTATATGTTCGACGCCAGGGATATTGGTTGATCCGCTCGGCCGACACCCTCTTCGCCCGCCTGTTCGGCGGCGCGCTGCTGGCCATTGTGCTGGCCCACCTGTTGGCGTTCGTCTGGTTTCACTACTACGGACCGAAAATGCCGCCTCCGCCTGCCTACGAGCAGCGCCAGGAAGCGACCCGACCTGCGCCTGGAGCGCAGCATCAAGCGGATGACTCGTTGTCCGACATCGCGATGGACGCCCTGCGTCCGCCGCCACCGCCGCCGGGGCGCCCGCCGATGCTGGGCATTCCGGTGATTCCGCTGCTGTTCCAGCTGATCAGCCTGGTGATCGCCGCCTGGTTCGGCGCCAAGGCCCTGAGCCGGCCGATCAAGCGCATGAGCGATGCCGCCGAGCGCCTGAGCGAAAACCTCGACAGCCAGCCGCTGATCGTCGACGGCCCACGTGAAGCGCGCCAGGCGGCGCTGACCTTCAACCTGATGCAGGAGCGCATTCGCGAACAGGTGCAGCAACGCGGGCGCATGCTGGCGGCGGTCTCCCATGACCTGCGCACGCCGCTGGCGCGGCTGAAGCTGCGGGTCGAACAGATCGAGGAGCCCAAGCTGCACGGGCAGATGACCCAGGATCTGAACGACATGATCGCCATGCTCGACGCCACCCTGACCTACCTGAACGAGCAGCGCACCAGTGAAGCCCTGCAATATTTCGACGTGCAGGCGCTGATCGAATCGCTGACCGAAAACGCCCAGGACAACGGCGACGACGTACAAGCAAGTGGCAGTTGCCGCCCGTTCAAATCCCAACCCATGGCCCTGCGCTCCTGCCTGCACAACCTGATCGACAACGCCCTGCGTTATGCAGGACACGCGCGTGTGGTGATGGAAGACTCCAGCGAGCGCCTGCTGGTGCGGGTGATCGACACCGGCCCCGGCATCCCGGAAAACCTGCGCGAGGCGGTGTTCGAGCCGTTTTATCGGGTCGAAGGTTCACGCAACCGCAATTCCGGCGGCGTCGGCATCGGCATGACCATCGCCCGCGAAGCCGCCCGACGCATGGGCGGCGATCTGCGCCTGGAAGAAACCCCGGGCGGCGGGTTGACCGCCGTGCTCGATTTGCCCCGGGTCTGAGCCCAGCCTGTTCGTCCCGTCACACCGCGCATCGCAGACGCCGCCCATTTCTGTGGGAGTGAGCTTGCTCACGAAACGGCCGGTCAATACGCCGAATTTCCTGCCCAAGGTAATGCGCTTTCGTGAGCAAGCTCACTCCCACAGAGGTGTCAGGCTTCAAGGTATCGATAAGGATCAGATGCCCCGGCCGACGCGTAAGCCCCGCGTTACACAATCCACATACGCTGGACACCCTCAGCCCCGAGGCTGCACAAGCCGGTAAACCGAGCCGGCTCTACTCATCCGAAAGGAGGCAGTCCGATGATCTCAGGCATCAGCTCCAGCAGCAGTTACACCGGCTATTCCAGCACCAGCAGCACCAGCGCCACCGGCAACAGCAAGAAGTTTGCCGAGGACCTGCTCAAGAAACTCGACACCAATGGCGACGGCAGCATCGACAAGGACGAGCTGAGCTCGGCCTTGTCTTCCGACGCCAAGGACGGCATCACCGTCAGCCTGAGCAAGGCGTTCGGCGATCTGGACAGCAACGACGATGACAGCCTGGACGCCGACGAACTGGCCGCCATGACCCCACCGCCGCCACCGCCCATTCAGATGGACGCAGGCTCGGCCGCCGACGAGGCGCAGGACCTGCTCAGCGCGCTGGACACCGACGGCGATGGCAGCGTCAGCAGCGACGAACTGACCGCAGCCCTCAGCAGCACCGACAGCAGCGCCGACAGCACAAAAGTGTTCGATGCGCTGGACACCAACAAGGACGGCACCGTCAGCCTCGACGAACTGACCGCCAGCCTGCAGACCCAGCAGCCGCCTCCACCGCCACCGTCGTCGACCCAGAGCGCCAGTGATCTGTTCAGCAGCCTGGACGCCGATAGCGACGGCAGCATCACCGAGTCGGAACTGACCTCGGCGCTGCAGGCCAGCAGCAACAACAGCGACTCGAACACCACCACCCAGGCCACCGAGGCGCTGAACCGCATGGTGGCGGCCATCAGCAACAGTTACAACCTCAACAGCGGCGCAACGGCGGGCAAGTACCTGAGCATTTCCGCCTGACGCAAAAGACCGCCGCCGGGCATGGCCTGACGGCGGTCAAGTATCGCCATCTGCTCTATTTGGGCAGTTGCCTGGCGCGGCTGTCGGCGACCCAGTCCAGCAGCAGGCTGTAGGCCACCGCCAGCAAGGTCGGGCCGATGAACAGGCCGATGAAGCCGAAGGCCAGCAAGCCGCCGAACACCCCCAGCAGCACGATCACCAGCGGCAGGTTGCCGCCGCGGCTGATCAGGTAGGGCTTGAGCACGTTGTCCACGCCGCTGACGATGAACGTGCCCCACAGGCCGAGAAACACCGCCATTCCGTATTCGCCCTTCCAGGCCAGCCACGCCGTGGCCGGAATCCAGATCAGCGGCGGGCCCATGGGCACCAGGCTGAGCAGGAAGGTGCCGATCCCCAGCACCAGCGCCCCCGGCACACCGGCGATGAGAAAACCGATCAGTGCCAGGATCGCCTGGGCCGCTGCCGTGCCGATCACCCCGTTGACCACCCGCTGCACCGTACCGGCGACCAGATCGACGTAGTACTGCGCCTTGTCGCCGATCAGCCGTTCCAGCAGGCTGAGCACGAAGGCCGCGAGCCTGGGCCCGTCGCGATAGAAGAAAAACACGAACACCAGACTCAACGTCAGCTCCAGCATGCCGCCGCCGATCTGTGCGCTGCGGGCCAGCAGCCAGTTGCCGACCTGCCCCAGATAGGGTCGCACGCTGGCCAGCATCGCCGCGCCCTGCTGATCGATCGTCGTCCAGTAGCCCACCAGCCGGCCGCCGACGAACGGGATGCTGCCCAACCAGCTCGGCGGGTCGGGCAACCCGTCCACCTGCACATCGCGGACGAACGCCGTGGCGTCGCGCACGTGATCGGCCAGGTTGAAACCCAGCCAGACCAGCGGCGCCAGCACCAGCACCATCCAGCCCACGGTCAGGATGCTCGCAGCCAGTGATTCGCGGCCGTTCAGCGCGCGGGTCAACAGGCGCATCAGCGGCCAGCTGGCAAAGGCCAGCACCGCTCCCCAGAACAGCGCCGACCAGAACGGCGCCATTACCCACAAGCAGGCACCCAGCAGGGCCAGCAGGAGAATCTGCACCAACAGGCGGTCGTTATTGAGCATCGGTCAGTCCGCAGCAAAGAAGTCGAGAAGGTTCAAGCACGAGGGCGAACCCGCAGGCTCGCCCAGGCATGAGTCGCAACGCCAAGCATAGAGCCTGGATCAGCGAATGAGTTCGATGGCCAGCCCACGGGTTTGCGTGCTGCCGACCTCAAGGCGCGCGGCACGCACGCCGGCGTTGACCAGCGCCTGACGCCAGGCCTCGCTCTGCGCACCGGACAGCGTCACCCGCAGCGTGCTGTCCAGATTCAGCCCGCGCGACAACAAGGTGATCCAGGGCTGCGCCGGTTCGCCGCCGAGCATGGGCAAGTCCAGGTCGCCACTGGTTTTCAGCTCACGCAGCAAGGTGGCGGACGTGGGCAGCAGCTCACCCAGCGGCGCGTTGGCCTGGAACTGCTCGACGTGCAACAGCGCCCGGCGATTGCCGCGGGTGATGCTGTACAGCGCCACCAGCGTGTCGTTGGCAGGTTCGGCCAGGCGCAACAGCAGATAGGCCTGTCCGTTGTCGGCGCCATACAGGCGGGCGTTGCCGAACACTTCATTGGCCCACAGGCTGCTTTCGCCACAATCGCGGGCCTGGCACCAGAACAACAATTGCGCGCCCTGCTTTTGCAGCGCTTCGCGGGCGGCGGTGAAGGCCTCGTCGGCGGAACGCTCGGGTGGCAGTTGGTAGGTCACGGACGCAGCATTGCCGCGGGCCGCCACCTGGCCGTCGAAACGCAGCTGGCCGCTGATCTTGCGGATCGAGCCCATGGGGTAGATGCGTTCGAGTTCGGCGCCGGGTTTGTAATCGATGATTTCGGCATCCACCGGACGCGGGACGATGGAGAAATCCTGACTGCCCGCCACGTCGGCGGCGTGGCTGACGCTGGCAGCGCCGCTCAGGCACAGCAGCAGACCGAACGCACGGGCAATGCGCAAAGGCCGGTTCATGGGGCGTTCTTCGGCGGGCAGACAAAGACCGCAGCGGCGTGCGGTCTGTGCAAAGGCGGGCAAGCGGGGTTCGAGCGGTGGTCCATCCGGCAGTCTCCTGTTTCAACCCGCTCAGCCTCGGCAGTTGCGCCGCGCAAGTCAAGAAACGGCGAAGAACCGATTGAAACAGTCTGCAACAGCGTGTGTACCGGCCTCGTCATTCAGGTGCAGATGGTGCCCGCCCGGCAGGAGCGTCACCTCGAACGGCACGCTGGCCAGCAGCTCCTTGTTCTGCGCGAGCATGCCCTCCTCGGCCACCACCAGGTGCGCCGGGCAGCGCACGGCATTGACGAACGACATGGCCTGGGCGCGGGTCAGGCGGGTCGGCGAGGCCAGGGTCAGGCGGCTGTCGCTGCGCCAGGTATAGCCGCCGGGCACCGGCATCAGGCCGCGCTGGGCCAAGAGTTCCGCCGCCTCGCGACTGACCGCGACCATGCCGCGCATGCGCGCCTGCACGGCGCGGTCCATGTCCGGATACACCGGCTTACGCTTGTCGAACTGGCTCAGTTGCGCCTGCAGTGCAGCGCCCATGCGCTCGGCGGCGGCCTCAGGCTCGCCCAGCGGCGGAATCAGGCCGTCGATCAGCGCCAGCCGGTTGATGCGCTCGGGCACGGCACCGGCGAGGATCACCGAGACGATCGCCCCCAGTGAATGCCCGAGCAGGGAAAACTTCTCCCAGCCCATCTGCTGCGCCACTTGCAGCACGTCGTGGGCGTAATCGGGCAAGCCATATCCGGCGCCCGGCGGGCGATGATCGGAATGCCCGTGCCCGGCCATGTCCAGCGCCAGAATGCGCAGGCCGCCCAGCCTGGGCGCCAGCCGGACAAAGCTGTTGGCGTTGTCCAGCCAGCCGTGCAAGGCGATCACCGGCAGGCCATCCTCGGGGCCGAATAGATGCGCGGCCAGTTCGATGTGCGGCAGGCTCAAGCGGATTTCTTCGACCGAACAACTCATGCGCGCGCTCGCTGGCTGCCCTGATGATCGTTGGCACTCCGGGCCCTGGCGGCCCAGCGGGAAAACAGGTTCTTGAGCATCTGCGCGGTGTCCTCGGGGTGTTCGAGCGGGAACATGTGCCCGCCCGGTACCGAAAGATACTCGCCTTCGCGCATGCTTTTCACCGACATCGCATGATGGCGGCGCACCACATCGCTGTGCTCGCCGCGCACCATGGCCAGCGGAACCCGCAGATGACGGGCCATGCCGGGGCTGGTGTGGGGCACGCTACGGTAGATGCTGATTTCGGTGGCCGGGTCGAAACGCAGGCGCAGTTGCTCGCCATCGGCTTGCAGGCCGTGCAGCAGATAGGCTTCGAAGCATTCAGGATCGAAACGACGGAACAGGCTCTTGCCGGAAAAATAGTGCCGGGCAGCGTCCAGATCACTGAACACTTCGCGACGCCCCAGGGTGCGCCCCGCCGGCGTGATGCGGTCGATAAAACCGAAGCGCTTGGCCGCGCGGATCATCCATTGATCGAAGCGCGTGAGCACTGGCGAATCGAGCATCACCACGCCGCGGTACAGCTCCGGATGGCGCAGCGCCGCGTGATAGTGCAGCACGCCACCCAGAGAATGCCCCACGCCCCAGACCGGCGCGGGCTGCTGACTCAGGTGATGAATCAGCTCATCGACCAGATTGGGCCAGTTGTCGGTCACCGGAAAACGCGGATCGTGGGCGTGCTGGCCCAGGTGGACGATTTCGTACTCATCACCCAGCGCGGCGAACAACTTGCCGTAGGTGGCCGAAGGAAAGCCATTGGCGTGAGCGAAAAAAACGGGTTGGGTCATGCCGGTGCATCCAGAAACCTTGATCAGGCCTCAATTGTGCGCACCGGGCCTGGGCAGCGGCAATGACCGGAAATGCCATCGGGGATGACACTCCGGTCACCCTGTAAAAGCCGGGATCAACGCGCTGGCGGCTGCTCACCATGGGGCACGACCGCGACGGTCAGGCGGGAAATGCAGCTGGCCTTGCCGTCGTCGCTGGTCAGGCGGATGTCCCAGACGTGTGTGGTGCGGCCGATGTGCACCGGGTGCGCCACCGCCGTCACCCGCCCGCTGCGCAGGCCGCGCAAATGGTTGGCGTTGACTTCGATACCGACGCAGAAGTACTTGCTGGTGTCGATGGCCAGGTAGCTGGCACTCGAACCCACGGTCTCGGCCAGCACCACCGAGGCGCCGCCATGGAGCAGGCCGTAGGGCTGATGGGTGCGATGATCGACGGCCATGCTGGCGGTCAGGGAGTTGTCGTCGAAGGACTCGAAGCGGATATCCAGCAGCTCACCGATGGTGTTTTTCTGCATGGCGTTGAGGGCTTCGAGGTTGGGGGTTTCGCGCCACAGGCTCATTTTTTCGTCCTTGTTGTTAGAGAGTCGGATTGGAGTTCGATGGGTCATTGTAGGAGCGCGCTTGCCCGCGATGGCGTGGTGTCAGGCAACATATCTGTCGCAGATAGATCGCAATCGCGGGCAAGCGCGCTCCTACACCGTTCTAAGGGGAGGCTCACCCGCAATGCCGCACCCCGATCAGGCTCATCGCCCCGGCCAGCGGGAAATCGCCTTCAAGCTCGGCAAGGCTTGCGGTGTGCATCGGCTGGGCCTGTTGCAGATTGCCGTGCACCGCAAGGCCGATCAGCGTGCCCACCAGCGGCTGATGGCTGACCAGCAGTACATCGTCCGCGGCGTAGAGGTCCAGGTTGTCCAGCACCTTGCGCGGGTCGCTGTCCGGGGTCAGCCAAGGCACGGTGACCACCGATTCGGCAAAGCCCAGCGCCTGACGCACCAGCTCTGCAGTCTGCTGCGCCCGCACGTAGGGGCTGGCGATGATGAAACGCAACGGCTGGCCCAACAGGTGCGCCGCGCTGGCGAGTACTTCCTGGCGACCGTTGTCGGTCAGCTCGCGCTCGGCGTCGGTGCGCGCGCGGTTCTGGGCTTCACCGTGACGCAGAATCCACAACTTCATAGCTTCGGTTCCTCGTCGCGCACCGGGTGCTCGGTCGCAGGCACCGAGTGCGGCGCTTCGCCTTCTGGCGCGCGCGGCGTCGGCCAGTCACCAAACGGCCAGGGCTTCTGGTCGGTGTGAAAGGTGCCGAAACGGCCGATCTGTGCCAGGAACTGGCTCAGGCTGTCACCGAACGACATCAGGCTCAGGCTCGGCGCGCCGTAGAACAGGCGGTAGGCCAGTTGCACCAGCACCACCACCGCCAGGACGATTTCCGCGACCTGCCAGATCACCAGGAACACCAGCATCCAGAGGATGCGCAGCAGGATCGATTCGTGTTGCTTGATTTTGGACTCGTTCAAGAGCGTCTCCCGGATCTGGAATCAGTTGAAATCGCTGGTGGAAATGAAGTCGACGTCGGTCTTCGGTTCGGCGCGCATCAGCAGTTCGATGACCTGCTCCAGCGTGCGGCCTTCGAACAGGATCGCATGCAGCCCGGCCACCAACGGCATGTAGACCTGCGCTTCCTGGGCGCGAGCCTTGAGCACCTTGAGCGTGTTGACGCCTTCGGCGACCTCGCCCAGACGGGTCACCGCCTCGTCCAGGCTCAGGCCCTGGCCCAGGGCAAAACCGACCTGATAGTTGCGGCTCTTGGGCGAGGAACAGGTGACGATCAGATCGCCCACTCCGGCCAGGCCCAGGAAGGTCATCGGGTTGGCGCCCTGGCTGACCGCGAAGCGGGTCATTTCCGCCAGGGCGCGGGTGATCAGCATGCTCTTGGTGTTCTCGCCCATGCCCAGCGCCACTGCCATGCCGGAGATGATCGCGTAGACGTTCTTCAGCGCCCCGCCCAGCTCCACGCCGAAGCGGTCGGCGCTGGCGTAGACACGGAAGGTGCGCCCGTGCAGCACGCTCTGCACATGCTGGCACAGCGCTTCGTCTTCGCTGGCCACCACCGTGGCGGTCAGCGCGTGTTCGGCGATTTCCCGCGCCAGGTTAGGCCCGGAAAGCACGCCGATGCGCGCCTTGGGGGCGATGTCTTCGAGGATCTCGCTCATCAGCTTGAAGGTCTGGGCTTCGATGCCCTTGGTCAGGCTCACCAGCATCTTGCCGGTCAGCAACTCGACATGGGGCGTCAGAACGCTGCGCAGGGCACTGGACGGCAAGGCGACGAAAACCAGTTGGCTCGCGCTCAATGCCTGTTGCAGGTCGGTGACCGGCTCGACCCCGTCCAGCACCTTGATGCCCTTGAGGTAACGCGGGTTCTCGCGATTGACGCGGATGGCCTCGGCCTGTTCGGGGTCACGCATCCACTGCAACACGCGGTGACCATTCTGCGCCAGCAGGTTGGCCACGGCGGTTCCGAAGCTGCCGCCACCCAGCACTGCGATCGGTTGCTGTTGGGTCATAAAACAATCCATCTAGAGCCATCAGAACTGGCGATGGCAGCATTATACGGAGCGCCGTGCTCGCCACCAGCGGGAAAACACGACCGTGAATGCATCAAGGCCAAACCCTACCTTTCACAAGGAAATGCCCTACGACTCGGTTAAGATGCGCGCCCCAGATGAAAATTCCGCGGCGCCGCCCATGAGCTATCGTTAGCACGCTTGCTGACGAGACTGTGCTCGATGAAACCGGCCTTGCCCCCACACTGGCGAACGAATCACCCATGACGACCGGAATCATGCCATGACGGCACAACGTTGCTGGAACATCAGCACACGCACCCAGATCCTCAGCCTGGGCCCCGCCCTGCTGCTGACACTGCTGCTGATCAGCTTTTTTACCGTGGTGCGCATCCAGGACCTGCGCCAGGAGCTGACCCATACCGGCCAACTGATCGCCAACCAGCTGGCTCCAGCCTCCGAATACGGCGTGATCGTGGGCAACGACGACGTGCTGGAGCGGCTGATGAAAGCCACCATGAGCACGCCCCACGTGCGCTTCCTCGAAGTACAGGACAGCAACGGCACGGTGCTGGTGCATGTCGAGCAACCCGTCGAGGCCGGCCATGCCCGGCAGATCGAGGTGTTCCAGGCGCCCATCCGCCTGCAGCAGGTCAACCCCAAGGACACGCCTGAACAGGACATCGACGATCTCGCCAGCGTCCCGGTCGAGGACTATCTGGGCCGCGTGCTGGTGGGCATGTCCAGCGAGGCCTTCAACCTGCGCGAGCAGGAAATCCTGCTCAAGGCCGGCATCCTCGCTCTCTTCGCCCTGCTGTTTACCTACATTCTGGCGCGGCGCCTGTCCTTGAGCCTGTCCCAGCCGATCAGCGCCATGAGCGATGCGGTCAAGGCCATCCAGCATGGCGACTACACAGTGCCGCTGCCGGTGGCGGACGACGCGGAACTGGGTGACCTGGCGCGGCACATCAACAACCTGGCGCTGGGGCTGGAGAAAGCCAGCCGCGAACAGAAAAAGGCCATGGACGAGCTGATCCGCACCCGGGAAGAAGCCGAGCGCGCCAACAGCGCCAAGTCGGAATTCCTGGCGATGATGAGCCACGAACTGCGCACGCCGATGAATGGCGTACTGGGCATGCTGCAGTTGATGGAAACCACCAAAATGACCGAGGAACAGGCCGAATATGCGGCGCTGGCCAGCGAGTCCACCGGGCATCTGCTGCGGGTCATCAACGATATTCTCGACTTCTCGCGCTTCGAGCGGGATGCGATGGAGCTTGAGAACATTGCCTTCAACCTCGCCGAGCTGATTTCCACCTCGGTCCAGGCCTTTGCCCACAACGCGCAACAGCGTGGTCTGACGCTGGAAGTCGATTTAACGCCGGGGCTGGAGCTGCTGCGGGTCAAGGGCGACCCGACGCGCATCCGGCAGATTCTGGTCAACCTGATCGGCAACGCGCTGAAATTCACCGAGTTCGGCAGCGTGCGGGTCGAAACCACCTGGCAGCAGCAGGACGCCCAGCAGATTCTGTTCACCTGTGCGGTGCGCGACAGCGGCATCGGCATTTCGCCGGATCTGGTGGAATCGATGTTCGACGCGTTTCAGCAGGCCGACAATTCCATTTCCAGACGTTACGGCGGCACCGGCCTGGGCCTGCCCATCGCGCGCAATCTGGCCGAGCGCATGGGCGGAACCCTCAATGCCCAGAGCAGCGAGGGGCTGGGCTCGGTGTTCACGCTGCAAATCCCGCTGCAAGTGATGCAGCAGGAAGAACCCAAGCCACAGCCGGGCGCAGTGGGCGAATTGTCGCAGGAGCGCGAAGGCTGCGTGCTGCTGGTGGAGGACAACCCGGTCAACCGCACAGTGGTCGAAGCCATGCTGCGCAGCCTCGGATTGCAGGTGAGCGTGGCCGGTGATGGCGCCGAAGCGGTCAGCATGGCCAGCAAGGAAAAATTCGCGCTGGTGCTGATGGACTGCCGCCTGCCGGTCATGGACGGCTATGAAGCGACCCGCAGAATCCGCCAGTTGCCGGGGCTCGATACCCTGCCCATCGTCGCGCTGACCGCCAACGCCCGCCACGGGGACCGGGAAATCTGCCTGCAGGCGGGGATGAATGACTACCTGGCCAAACCCTTCAAACGCACTGATCTGCAGCAGGTTTTGCAGCGCTGGCTGACCTTTAAGCCATCTGTGACTGGCGATAAATGATAAATTGCGGCAGTCTTGTGTGCCGTGATCGATCCGCAGATGCGTGCGAACGGACAATTTCAGTGCACAGGTGTGCATTCATTTCGCCTGTGCTGTGACTTTCATTACAACGCAATAGTCTATGAGTAGGCTGCCAGCCGAGGGATGACCCGCTGGTCAGAGGTACGTATGCCGCACAGGATTATCGAGGAGCTCGCATGACCAAACAAAACGCCTTTACCCGGGAAGATCTGTTGCGCTGCAGTCGCGGCGAGCTGTTCGGCCCAGGTAATGCGCAACTGCCCGCCCCCAACATGCTGATGATCGACCGGATCGTCAAAATCAGCGAAGAAGGCGGCAAGTACAACAAAGGTGAATTGGTCGCCGAGCTGGATATCACCCCGGACCTGTGGTTCTTCGGCTGCCATTTCGAAGACGATCCGGTGATGCCGGGCTGCCTGGGCCTGGATGCGATGTGGCAACTGGTCGGTTTCTTCCTGGGCTGGCAAGGCCTGCCGGGCCGCGGCCGTGCGCTGGGTTCGGGCGAAGTCAAATTCTTCGGCCAGGTCCTGCCGACCGCCAAGAAGGTCACCTACAACATTCATATCAAGCGCGTCCTCAAGGGCAAGCTGAACCTGGCCATTGCCGACGGTTCGGTCACCGTGGACGGTCGCGAAATCTACACCGCCGAAGGCCTTCGCGTCGGCGTGTTCACCTCCACTGACGATTTCTAAGGGTATTCGCATGCGCCGCGTCGTTATCACGGGTCTAGGCATTGTTTCCTGCTTGGGCAATGACAAAGAGACCGTCTCCGAAAACCTGCGTAAGAGCCGCCCTGGTATCCGCTTCAATCCGGAATACAAGGAAATGGGCCTGCGCAGCCAGGTTTCCGGCTCCATCGACCTGAACCTCGAAGAGCTGATCGACCGCAAGATCTACCGCTTCGTCGGTCACGCTGCTGCCTACGCCTATCTGGCGATGCAGGACGCAGTCAAGGACTCGGGCCTGACCGAAGAGCAGGTGTCCAACCCGCGCACCGGCCTGATCGCCGGCTCCGGCGGCGCTTCGACCCTGAACCAGATGGAAGCGCTGGACATCCTGCGCGAGAAAGGCGTCAAGCGTGTTGGCCCATACCGCGTGACCCGCACCATGAGCAGCACCGTGTCGGCGTGCCTGGCCACCCCGTTCAAGATCAAGGGCCTGAACTACTCCATCGCTTCGGCTTGCGCCACCAGTGCCCACTGCATCGGTACCGCCATGGAACAGATCCAGATGGGCAAGCAGGACGTCGTGTTCGCCGGCGGCGGTGAAGAAGAGCACTGGAGCCAGTCGTTCCTGTTCGACGCCATGGGCGCCCTGTCCAGCAAGCGCAACGACAGCCCTGAAAAGGCTTCCCGTGCCTACGACAACGACCGTGATGGCTTCGTCATCGCCGGTGGTGGCGGCATGGTCGTGGTCGAGGAACTGGAGCACGCTCTGGCCCGCGGCGCGAAGATCTACGCGGAACTGGTCGGCTACGGCGCCACTTCCGACGGCTACGACATGGTCGCGCCAAGCGGCGAAGGCGCCATCCGCTGCATGCAGCAGGCGCTGTCCACCGTCGACGGCAAGATCGACTACCTGAACACCCACGGCACCTCGACCCCGGTCGGCGACGTCGCGGAAATGAAAGGCGTGCGTGAAGTGTTCGGCGCCGACGCGCCGGCGATCAGCTCCACCAAGAGCCTGTCGGGTCACTCCCTGGGCGCCGCCGGCGTTCACGAAGCGATCTATTGCATGCTGATGATGGAAGGCAACTTCATGGCAGGTTCGGCGAACATCGACGAACTGGACCCGGAAGTGGCGGATCTGCCGATCCTGACCCAGACTCGCGAAAACACCGAGCTCAACCTGGTCATGAGCAACAGCTTCGGCTTCGGCGGCACCAACGCCACCCTGGTAATGAAGCGCTGGACCGGCAAGTAATACGGTCCTGGCGGTAAAGAAAAGGCGCTCTTCGGAGCGCCTTTTTTTATCTGTGGGTTTTGCCGCCCCGTAGCAGCACTGCCGTCACACCGAAAACGCCGCCACCATCCCGTTCAGATCGTTCGCCAGGCGCGACAGATCCTGACTGGCCGCGCTGGTCTGGTTGGCCCCTGCCGAACTCTGCAGGGCCAGATCGCGGATATTGGTGATGTTGCGGTCGACCTCACGGGCCACCTGCGCCTGCTGCTCGGAGGCGCTGGCGATGACTGTGTTGCGTTCGGTAATGACGGTGATCGCGGTCGCGATCTCGTCCAGCGCCACGCCGGCCGATTGCGCCAGCTCCAGGGTCGAACGGGCTCGGGTGTTACTGCCCTGCATCGCAGCCACCGCTTGGTCGGTGCCCTGGCGGATGTCGCCCACCAGCGTTTCGATTTCCTGGGTCGACGACTGGGTGCGATGGGCCAGTGCCCTCACTTCATCGGCCACCACCGCGAAACCGCGCCCCGCCTCCCCTGCCCGCGCCGCCTCGATCGCCGCATTGAGCGCCAGCAGGTTGGTCTGCTCGGCCACCGAGCGGATCACATCCAGCACCTTGCTGATGCCGTACACCTTTTGCGCCAGGGTTTCCACCTGATCGCCCGTGCGGGTGACGTCCTGCGCCAGGTGATCGATCGAAGCGACCGTCTCCTGAACCTGTTGCCGCCCGCGCTGGGCGATGCGCTCGGACTCATCGGATGCCTGGGAAGTGGCCACGGCATTGCGCGCCACCTCCTCCACCGCCACGGTCATCTGATTGATCGCCGTGGCCGCCTGATCGATCTCCAGGCTCTGCTGGTGCAGGCCGCGGGTGGAGTCCTCGGTCACCGTGCTCAACTCTTCGGAAGCCGACGCCAGTTGGTTCGACGAGTCGGAAATGCGCAGGATGGTGTTGCGCAGGCTCAACTGCATCGCCTTGAGCGCCTCCAGCAGCCGCGCCGGCTCATCGCGCCCTTGCACCTTGATATCGGCGGTCAGGTCTCCCGAGGCAATCACCTGGGCGATGCCCAGCGCCTGGGCCAGCGGCTGAAGGATGCTGCGGATCAAGCCCCAGGCCAGCGCCAAGGTAATCAACGCGGTGAGCACCATCATGGTCGCGACCCAGCCCTGCGCACTGCCAAACACCTTCTTCGCGACATCGGCAGCGTCGTTGGCGCCCTGCTTGTTCAGGGCCGTCAGCGCGTTGAGCGCCTGGGTCATGGTGTCGGCGTACTGATTCATCTCGCCATTGATCACCTGCACCGCGTCATCCACGCGGTTTTCCCGGGACAGCTCCATCACCCGGTTCTGGCGCTGCAAGTACGCTTGCTTGGCAGCCACGAAGCGCTGGTAGAGGTCGCGCTCGCGGGCGACTTCGATCATCGCGGCATAGCGTTGCTCGGCCGACTGCAGTTCGGTCTTGAGCTGCTCGATCTTGTCGTAGTTCTGCTGCAAGGCCGCAGCATCGCGACCGATCATCAGTCGCAGCGTAAGGGTACGGATCCGCATCAGATCCTGCCCTATGGCGCCCAGCTCCATCACGCTGGGCAGCCATTTGTTCTCTACCAGATCCGACTGCTTGCGCATGCTCGACATCTGCATCAGCGCAAACGCGCCCAGTGCGAAGACCAATAATGCCAGCGCGCCGAAACCCAGCCCGGCACGGGGCGCAATATTCATGTTTCTTACGCTCATTATGGGTCCCTCCCCAAAATCCCTGCCTTCGAAGTGTGGCCGGTAATCGCCATCGATATCGGCTGGACGCGCTAGATTCTGTAGGACAATTCCGCGATTTATTTGAGATCAATTCGCAATACCACCGTTCGATGACATTTGTCCGCACAGATGATCCAAACGGTGGTACTGATCGCGCGTATCCTGTTGCCATGTCCTCCGAGAGCCCTGCCATGTTGACCATCAAACCCCGCGCCGAAGACGTCGAAGGCCAGCCGATTCTGCGGCCGCTGCCGTCCGCCCAGTGCCGCAGCGTCGGACCTTTCGTGTTTTTCGACCACATGCTGGAAACCACCTACGCCCCGGGCACCGGGATGGACATTCGCCAGCATCCGCACATCGGCCTTTCGACCCTGACCTATCTGTTCGAGGGGCAGATCCAGCACAAGGACAGCCTGGGCAGCGACCAACATGTGCAGCCCGGCGAAGTCAGCTGGATGACCGCCGGCAGCGCCATCGCCCACATCGAACGCACGCCGCAGGCGATTCATGACGCAGGTTCGCGTCTGCATGGCCTGCAGGTCTGGCTGGCCTCGCCGAAAAGCCATGAACAGGGGCCGGGGCATTACAGCCACCACCCGGCAGCCACCCTGCCGCTCAGTGACACCATGGGCATCAGCATTCGTATGATCGCGGGCAACGGGTTTTGTCTTGAGTCGCCGGTGCCGGTGCTGTCACCCACGCTGTACGCCGAAGTGAAGATGCAGACCGCCACCACCCTGCTGATTCCCGCCGAGCACGAGGAACGCGCGCTGTACGTGATCGAGGGAGAGGTGCTGCTCGATGGTGAGCCTGTGGAACCGCGCAGCCTGATCGTGCTCGATCAAGGCGACGAACCCACACTGTGCGCACAAAGCGAGTGCCATGCGGTATTGATCGGCGGCGCGCCACTGGATGGGACAAGGAGGATGAACTGGAACTTCGTCGCCAGCGACCCGGCATTGATCGATCAGGCGAGAGCGAAATGGGCAGCCGGCGATTGGCCGACGGTGCCGGGGGAAGTGGCGCGGATCGAGTTGCCTGCGCCGAGACGGCCGCAATGACCGGCGCGCGATTCGCGTAGCAGTCCGGCTTGCCGGCGATAGCGATCGTGAGAACACCGACAATCAGCCGCCGATAACCAGACCTGTAGGAGCGAATTTATTCGCGATGCGATGTTTCAGGCCATACATCTCCAGCGCCTGAAACATCTTCGCGAATGAATTCGCTCCTACAGAGGCTTAGCGGCGTGTCAACGAGAACGCATCAACCCGCGAACACCTCATCCAGCAGATTGTGCATCGCAGTAAACGCGCGCTTGGAGACGACCGGGTTGTACATCTGCACGCCCGGGTTGTTCGCGTGCGGGTCGGTGAAGGAATGGAACGCGCCGCCGTAGCTGAGCAACTGCCAGTCGACATTGGCCTCGTTCATTTCGGCTTCGAAGGCTGGCAACTGCTCTTTCGGCACCAGCGGGTCGGAAGCGCCGTGCAGCACCAGCACCTTGCCCTTGATGTTCTTGGCGTCGGCCGGGTTGGTGGTGTCCAGCGTGCCGTGGAACGACACTGCAGCCTTGAGCGGCGCACCGGTGCGGGCCAGCTCCAGCGCGCAGCAACCGCCGAAGCAGAAACCGAAGGCGGCCAGGCTGTTCTTGTCCACCGCTGCGACCGACTGAGTGGTCAGTTGATCCAGCGCCGTCTGCATGCGTTTGTTCAGCAGGCCACGGTCGTTCTTGAGCGGCATCATCGCGGCCAGTGCCTGATCGGCGTTGGTCGGACGTACATTCTGACCATACAGGTCGGCCAGCAGCACCACATAGCCCTTGCCTGCGACCTCCTTGGCGATCTGCTCGGCATCGGCGCTGATGCCCATCCAGTTAGGGGCCATCACCAGGCCCGGTGCCGCCTTGGCACCTTGACTGAACACCAGACGGCTTTCGTAGCTCTGGCCATCAATCTGATACACCACGGACTGCACAGTAACGTTGCTCATTGCTGACTCCTGCTATCGAGAAGGTAGGACATCAAATGACAAAACCCGCCGAAGCGGGTTTTGACGGTTGCGAAGGTTAAACCGAAAGCTCGACCAACAACTTGTTCAAACGGCGCACGTAGGCGGCCGGGTCTTTCAGGCTGTCACCGGCTGCCAGCGCGGCCTGGTCGAACAGGATGTGCGACAGCTCGCCGAAGCGCTCTTCGCTCTGCTCGTTGTCCAGCTTGCCGATCAGCGGGTGAGTCGGGTTGAACTCGAAGATCGGCTTGGAATCCGGCACCTTCTGGCCGCTGGCTTCCAGGATCTGACGCATCTGCAGGCCCAGGTCCTGCTCGCCGATGGCCAGAATCGCTGGCGAGTCGGTCAGGCGGTGCGACACGCGCACTTCGCTGACGGCATCACCCAGTGCGGCTTTAAGGCGCTCGATCAGGCCTTCCTTGTCCTTGGCGACTTCTTCCTGGGCCTTCTTGTCCTCTTCGGAGTCCAGCTTGCCCAGGTCCAGATCGCCACGGGCCACGTCGACGAAGCCCTTGCCGTCGAAGTCGCTCAGGTAGCTCATCAGCCACTCGTCGATGCGGTCGGTCAGCAGCAGCACTTCGATGCCTTTCTTGCGGAAGACTTCCAAGTGCGGACTGTTCTTGACCTGCGCGTAGCTTTCGCCGGTGAGGTAGTAAATCTTGTCCTGACCTTCCTTGGCACGGGCCAGGTAGTCGGCCAGGGCAACGCTCTGCTCGCCGCTGTCGTCGGAGGTCGAGGCGAAACGCAAGAGGCCTGCGATCTTCTCCTTGTTGGCGAAGTCTTCGGCCGGGCCTTCTTTCATCACCTGGCCGAAGTTTTTCCAGAAGCCTTTGTATTCTTCAGGCTGGTTCTTCGCCAGTTTTTCCAGCATGTCCAGCACGCGCTTGGTCAGCGCCGACTTCATCGAATCGATGATCGGGTCTTTCTGCAGGATCTCGCGGGACACGTTCAGCGACAGGTCGTTGGAGTCGACCACGCCCTTGATGAAACGCAGGTACAGCGGCAGGAACGATTCGGCCTGATCCATCACGAACACGCGCTGAACGTACAGCTTCAGGCCGCGTGGCGCTTCGCGCTGGTACAGATCGAACGGCGCGCGGGCCGGCACGTACAGCAGCGAGTTGTATTCCAGCTTGCCTTCGACCTTGTTGTGGCTCCAGCTCAGCGGGTTCTCGAAGTCGTGGGCGATGTGCTTGTAGAACTCCTGGTATTCCTCGTCCTTCACCTCGGTGCGAGGACGGGTCCACAGGGCGCTGGCGCGGTTGACGGTTTCCCATTCCTGCACCGGCGCAGGCTCGCCTTCCACGGCGATCTGCTCTTTGGGCAGCTCGATCGGCAGCGCGATGTGGTCGGAGTACTTCTTGATGATGTTGCGCAGGCGGTAGCCGTCGGCGAACTCGTCTTCACCCTTTTTAAGGTGCAGCACGATGCGGGTGCCGCGCTCGGCCTTCTCCACGGTGGCGACTTCGAAATCGCCCTCGCCTTTCGAAGACCAGTGCACGCCTTCGCTGGCCGGCAGGCTGGCGCGACGGCTGAACACGTCGACCTTGTCAGCGACGATGAACGCCGAGTAGAAGCCCACGCCGAACTGGCCGATCAGGTGCGAATCCTTCTTCTGATCGCCGGTCAGGTTTTTCATGAAATCGGCCGTGCCGGATTTGGCGATGGTCCCCAAGTGGGTGATCACATCTTCGCGGCTCATGCCAATGCCGTTGTCTTCGAGGGTGACGGTCTGCGCTTCCTTGTCGAAGCTCACACGGATCTTCAGCTCCGCGCCGCCTTCGAGCAGTTCAGGCTTGGACAGCGCTTCGAAGCGCAGCTTGTCGACGGCGTCGGAGGCGTTGGAAATCAGCTCGCGCAGGAAGATTTCCTTGTTCGAATACAGCGAATGGATCATGAGGTGCAGCAGTTGCTTTACCTCGGTCTGGAAGCCCAGGGTTTCCTTTTGAGTTTCCACACTCATGGTCATCAAACTCCAATCAGTCCACACAAATAGGGGTAGCCGCCAAGCCCGTGACAGAGGGGCTGGACGGCGGGTTGTCATCAAGGTGGGGGCAGCGCGAAGGATTTCAAGAGCGCCCGAGGCGTGACTATGCGGATCTTCATCAACAATAAAGTCTGACTGTTTTGCCAGCCGTCAGCGTACCCACCGAAAAAACGTTTAACCTGCGTTAACCTCTGCGCAGGCGTAACAGCGAAGAAACACCTGTTTATTTATCTGCTGCAAACATGGAACTAACACAATAAGCGCATGTTCGAAGGGACAACGATGTTCAATAAGGAGAAACACCCCATGCGTAAGACTTTAGCCATTGCCCTCATGCTCTCTGCCACTCTGGGTCTCGCTGCCTGCGATAAAAAATCCGAGGATAAACAGCAAGATGCCAACAAGGCTGCGCAGCAGTCCCAGGAGTCGATGCAACAGGCTCAAGACAAAGTGAACGACGCTGCCAAAGAAAGCCAGGAAGCCGCGCAGAAGAACGCCGAAGCCGCGCAAGAGCGCGCCAAAGAAGCCAACGAACAAGCCCCTGCCGCAACTAAGCAGTAAGTTCCCTATTGGCAGAAATAAAGCGTCCAAAAATAAAGCCCGCAATTGCGGGCTTTATTTTTATCCGGCGACTATCAAGCCAGCGCTTCGCTGCGCTTGCCAATCACCCGGTCGACCACGAACGCGGCGAACAGGGTAATCAGCGAGGGGATCAGCCAGGCCAGCCCCTGATCGCTCAGCGGCAAGTGTGCCAGCGCGTCAGGCAGGTAAGCCTCGAGCCCCGCCCCTTTCACCGCATCGACCATGCCGAACACCAGCGACACCAGCATCACCGGCGCGACGATGCGCCCCTGAACGTGCCAGAAATCCTTGCAGAAGCTCAGCGCCACCAGCGCGATGCACGGCGGGTAGATCGCGGTCAGCACCGGAATCGAGAAGTGAATCAGGTTGGTCAGCCCCAGGTTGGACACCAGCAGCGAGAAACCGGCCAGAATCACCACCAGCGCCTTGTAGGACAGCGGCAGCAGGCGGCTGAAGTACTCGGCACAGGCGCAGGTCAGGCCCACGGCGGTGACCAGGCAGGCCAGCGAGATCAGGATCGCCAGGAAACCACTGCCCAAGGTGCCGAAGGTGTGCTGGACATACGCGTGCAGGACAGCTGCACCGTTGGTGGCGTCCGCGGCCACCGCGTGGCTGCCCGAACCCAGGCGGAACAGGCTGATGTACACCAGCGCCAGGCCCAGGCCCGCGATCAGGCCGGCGATCACCGCATAACGGGTGATCAGACGCGGCGACTCGACACCCCGGGAACGGATGGCGTTGACGATGACGATGCCGAACACCAGCGCGCCCAGGGTATCCATGGTCAGGTAGCCATTGATGAAGCCCTGGGAGAACGGCGCCGCCACGTAGGCAGGCTGGGCGGTGCCGATGTCACCGGCCGGCAGCGCGAACGCCGCGATGCCCAGCACGGCCAGCGCGAAGATCTTCAACGGCGCCAGGAAACGCCCGACGGTGTCGAGCAGACGACCCGGGTACAGCGAGATCCAGAACACCAGCAGGAAATACACCAGGCTGTAGAGGAACAGCGCCAGCGGGCTCTCGCCGGTGATCGGCGCCAGTCCCACTTCAAAGGACACGGTGGCGGTACGCGGCGTCGCGAACAGCGGCCCTACCGACAGATAGCACACCGCGGCCAGCACCGTACCGGCGACTTTGCCGATGGGACTGCTCAGGGCGTCCATCGCGCCACCGACCTTGGCCAGCGCGATCACCGTGACGACCGGCAGGCCGACCGCAGTCACCAGAAAGCCCAGCGCCGCCATCCACACGTGCGGACCGGCCTGCAGGCCTACGATCGGGGGGAAGATGATATTGCCAGCACCTACGAACAACGCGAACGTCATGAAACCCAGTGCCAGGATGTCCTGGCCTTTCAACACTTTCATCTAAGGAAACCACACTGCAGAATCGGAATTAAGAAGAGGATTTCCCCATGGGTGAGGGAAATGCTGCCCGTCCTTTTAGAACAGGCCCTGGGGCTGCGAAGTCGCTCCTTGTGGGGGCCGACCGCGCAAAATGGCGGGTAGACTACCCTATTTGCGACGTCGTTTCAGGACCTGGCGACCGATGAACGAACTTTCGTGTCGCATTATCGGAAAGGTCCTACGGTTTTTTAGCGTTCGCGGGTGCGGGGTTCAGAAATCGCGCTGTGTCAGATGCAAATTGATCGTCTTTGCGATTGCCTCCGGCGGGTTCTGCCTAACGGCAGAAGCGTTTCGACTTCGTCGAGTTACTTGGAAAAGACCCCCAAGTAACCAAGGGGTCCTGCTCCTGGTTTGGGTCCTCCTTCGTCGGACTACCTTCACTCCGATCTCGCTCCGTGGGCCCGGCGCGAATGGGCCATCCATGGCCCCGCGCCTCGCGCGGCATCCTGCCGCTTGGCCCACTCCACGAGACCTCCGTTCAGCCTGCACCCAAGTCGCGATTTGTGGTGTCTGGGCTATCGCGCATGAAGATCAAAATCAAAAGCGAGGGTACACCGCCCCGTAGCAGCACGGCTTGCCGGCGGGGGCGATCTTGAGGGCGACCCGCGAGCAAGCTCGGCTGCTACGGGATTGAGGGTGTCATTCGATCGCATACACACCACATCCCCCGGGGGACGGCGTTAGCCGGTTGCTTTTGATTTGGCTTTTGATCTTCGTGCGCAATGGCCCAGACAACGCAAAACGCGACTTGGGTGCAGGCTGAATGGAGGTCTCGTGGAGTGGGACGAGCGACAGGATGTCGCGAGAGGCGTGTGGGCCATGGATGGCCCTTTCACGCCGGGCCCACGGAGCGAGACCGGAATGAAGGAAGTCCGACGAAGGAGGACCCAAACCAGGAGCAGGACCCCTTGGTTACTTGGGGGTCTTTTCCAAGTAACTCGGCGAAGCCGAAACGCTTCTGCCGTTAGGCAGAACCTGCGATCAACCACGCGCCCGAGTTGTTTCAGGCATATCGCACAACCAGGTTTTACGACGACTGCGTCGCCGATCGCGGGCAAGCGCGCTCCTACAGGGTCCGCGGCTAGAAAAAACAAAAGCCACCCGAAGGTGGCCTTTGTCGATCAGACAATGATCAGCAAGCCATGCTTACTTCTTCATTTCCCAACCAGTCAGCTCGGCCAGGGCCTTGCCGATGTCAGCCAGCGAACGCACGGTCTTCACGCCAGCGTCTTGCAGCGCAGCGAATTTCTCGTCTGCAGTGCCTTTGCCGCCGGAGATGATCGCGCCAGCATGGCCCATGCGCTTGCCCGGAGGAGCAGTCACACCAGCGATGTAGGAAACGACCGGCTTGGTCACGTTGGCCTTGATGTAGGCAGCCGCTTCTTCCTCGGCCGAACCACCGATCTCACCGATCATCACGATCGCTTCGGTCTGTGGGTCGTTCTGGAACAGCTTCAGGATATCGATGAAGTTCGAACCCGGGATCGGGTCACCACCGATACCGACGCAGGTGGACTGACCGAAACCGGCGTCAGTGGTCTGCTTCACGGCTTCATAGGTCAGGGTGCCGGAACGCGACACGATACCGACCTTGCCTGGCAAGTGAATGTGACCTGGCATGATGCCGATCTTGCACTCGCCCGGAGTGATCACGCCTGGGCAGTTAGGGCCGATCAGGGTAACACCCAGCTCGTCGCACTTGACCTTGGCATCCAGCATGTCCAGGGTAGGAATGCCTTCGGTGATGCAGATGATCAGCTTGATGCCGCCGAACGCTGCTTCCAGGATCGAGTCCTTGCAGAACGGAGCCGGAACGTAGATCACGCTGGCGGTAGCGCCAGTGGCTTCTACAGCTTCGCGAACGGTGTTGAACACCGGCAGGTTCAGGTGGGTGGTACCGCCTTTGCCTGGGGTCACGCCGCCAACCATCTTGGTGCCGTAGGCGATGGCTTGTTCGGAGTGGAAAGTACCCTGGGAGCCGGTGAAGCCCTGGCAGATGACTTTGGTGTCTTTATTGATCAGGACGCTCATTATTTGCCCTCCGCAGCTTTGACAACTTGTTGAGCAGCGTCGGTCAAGCTGGTTGCAGCGATGATGTTCAAGCCGCTTTCTGCCAGTACTTTAGCGCCCAGGTCAGCGTTGTTGCCTTCGAGGCGAACAACGACCGGGATTTTCACGCCGACTTCTTTCACAGCGCCGATGATGCCTTCGGCAATCATGTCGCAGCGAACGATGCCGCCGAAGATGTTGACCAGTACTGCGGCGACGTTGCTGTCGGACAGGATGATCTTGAACGCTTCGGTCACGCGCTCTTTGGTAGCGCCACCACCTACGTCGAGGAAGTTGGCTGGCTTGCCGCCGTGCAGGTTGACGATGTCCATGGTACCCATGGCCAGACCGGCACCGTTGACCATGCAGCCGATGTTGCCTTCCAGTGCCACGTAGTTCAGTTCGAACTTGGCAGCGTGGGCTTCACGTGGGTCATCTTGCGATGGGTCGTGGAAAGCCTTCAGCTTTGGCTGACGGTACATGGCGTTGGCGTCGATGTTGATCTTGGCGTCCAGGCAGTGCAGATCGCCGTCGGCCTTGATCACCAGCGGGTTGACTTCCAGCAGGGCCAGATCGTGGTCCTGGAACAGCTTGCCCAGGCCGACGAAGATCTTGGCGAACTGTGCAACCTGCTTGCCTTCCAGACCCAGCTGGAATGCCAGGTCGCGACCCTGGAATGGCTGAGCGCCAACCAGTGGGTCGATAGTGGCCTTGAGAATCTTCTCAGGTGTTTCGTGAGCGATTTTCTCGATGTCCACGCCACCTTCGGTGGAAGCCATGAACACGATACGACGGCTCGAGCGATCGACTACAGCGCCCAGATACAGCTCTTTGGCGATGTCAGTGCAGGATTCAACCAGGATCTTGGTAACGGGTTGACCGTTGGCATCAGTCTGGTAAGTGACCAGACGCTTGCCCAGCCACTGAGCGGCGAACGCCTTGGCGTCTTCCTTGCTCTTGACCAGCTTGACGCCGCCAGCTTTACCGCGACCACCTGCGTGAACCTGGGCTTTGACGACCCACTCGGTTCCGCCGATCTTGTCGCAGGCTTCTGCTGCAGCTTCCGGAGTGTCTACTGCAAAGCCCTTGGATACTGGCAGGCCGTATTCAGCAAACAGCTGTTTACCCTGATACTCGTGAAGATTCATGCTTTTTACCGTCTTCGTTAGGTACTGCGCTTCGGTGCTGCTCGCCGTGGCGTGCCGCACCACCTGTGACCGCTTCTCCCGGAAGGCCCCGCCCCGCCACCAAAGTGCCGGTTCGAAATCCGCCGGGAGTTCGAGTCCGACGGACCTTCCGCGGTAAGCCTTGCGAACAAGGCTTACGACGGGCGGTCCGCCGTGGTTTTTTTCTTAGCGTTTTTTCTTGTTCTGGATGTGGATGGCGCCGCCATTCACAGCCAGAGCAGCTTCGTGCAGCGCTTCGGACAGCGTCGGGTGGGAGAAGACCATCATGCCGATATCTTCGGCACTGGTGCCGAACTCCATGCCGATCGCGCCCTGCTGTACCAGCTCTGCCGCGCCTGGACCAATGACGTGTACACCCAGTACACGGTCGGTCTTGGCGTCAGCGATGACCTTGACGAAACCACCGGTGTCGTTGGCTGCCATTGCACGGCCGCTGGCCGCGAACGGGAACTGACCGACATTGACTTCAACGCCTTCAGCCTTGAGGGTCTGCTCGGTTTTGCCGACCCACGCGATTTCCGGGTGAGTGTAGATAACCGATGGGATCAGGTCATAGTTCATCTGGGTCTTGTGACCCTTGATGCGCTCAACCACCATGATGCCTTCTTCCGACGCTTTGTGTGCCAGCATCAGACCACGGACCACGTCACCGATCGCATAGACACCAGGAACGCTGGTCTCGCACTGATCGTTGACGAAGATGAAGCCGCGCTCGTCGATATCGACGCCGCTGTCGGCGGCCAGCAGATCGGTGGTCACCGGACGACGGCCTACAGCAACGATCAGGCGGTCGAAAGTGATGTTCTGCTCACCGTCTTTGTCGGTGTAGTTGACGACAACTTCGTTGCCGTTGACTTTCGAGCCGGTCACGCGAGCGCCCAGCTTGATGTCCAGACCCTGCTTGGTGAAGGTCTTCTGTGCTTCTTTGGCAACGCCTTCGTCGGCGGCTGGCAGGAACTTCTCCAGCGCTTCCAGAACGGTGACCTTGGAACCCAGACGGGACCAGACCGAACCCAGTTCCAGACCGATCACGCCGGCGCCGATCACGCCCAGACGCTCAGGCACGGCCTGGAATTCCAGGGCGCCGGTGGAGTCGACGATCACGTTCTGGTCGACCGGAGCCGGCGGAATGTCGATCGGACGCGAGCCGGAAGCCAGGATGATGTTGTCGGCTTCGATGACTTCGGTGGTGCCGTCAGGCTTGGTCAGCTCGACTTTCTTGCCGGCCAGCAGCTTGCCGTGGCCCTGCAGGGAAGTCACGCCGTTGGCCTTGAACAGGCTGGCAACGCCGCCGGTCAGGCCTTTGACGATCTGGGACTTGCGACCGACCATGGCCGGTACGTCCATTTTCACGTCGCCGGAAATGGAGATGCCGTGCACGTTGAACTGGTTTTTCGCTTCGTAGAACTTCCAGGAGCTGTCCAGCAGCGCCTTGGACGGAATGCAGCCTACGTTCAGGCAGGTACCGCCGAGAGCCAGCTTGCCCTCTTTATCCTGATACTTCTCGATGCAGGCAGTCTTGAGACCAAGTTGCGCAGCCTTGATGGCGGCAACATAACCGCCAGGGCCTGCGCCAATCACTACCACGTCGAATTTCTGGGACATAAAAAAGTTCCTTTAGCGTCAATCTTCAAGCTACAAGCTGCAAGTGCGCCCGCATTCTACAGCAGACTCGCCTTCCAGCTTCTGTGAGATGTAGCGTCGCGGCCGAGGCCGCAAGCCGCCCGCTTCTTTTACAAAGCATGCGGCCTGCAGCCTGTGGCTGCTTTTTAGATATCCAGCAACAGACGAGCCGGATCTTCCAGCAGGTTCTTGATGGTCACCAGGAAAGTTACAGCTTCCTTACCGTCGATCAGGCGGTGATCGTAGGACAGCGCCAGGTACATCATCGGACGAATCACAACCTGACCATTGATCGCCATCGGGCGCTGAATGATGTTGTGCATGCCCAGGATAGCGGCTTGCGGCGGGTTGACGATCGGGGTCGACATCATCGAACCGAAGGTACCACCGTTGGTGATGGTGAAGGTACCGCCAGTCATCTCGTCGATGGACAGTTTGCCGTCACGGGCTTTCTTGCCGAAGGTGGCGATGCCGCCTTCGATTTCAGCCAGGCTCATCTGCTCGGCGTTACGCAGCACCGGAACCACCAGGCCACGGTCGCTGGAGACGGCAACGCCGACGTCCGCGTAGCCGTGGTAGACGATGTCCGAACCGTCGATCGAGGCGTTGACTGCCGGGAAGCGCTTCAGTGCTTCGGTGGCCGCCTTGACGAAGAACGACATGAAGCCCAGGCGCACTCCGTTGTGGGACTTCTCGAACAGGTCTTTGTACTTCGAACGCAGTGCCATGACTTCGGTCATGTCGACTTCGTTGAAGGTGGTCAGCATCGCCATGTTCGACTGGGCTTCGACCAGACGCTTGGCAACGGTGGCACGTACGCGAGTCATCGGTACACGCTTCTCGGTGCGATCGCCAGCGGCGAACACAGGAGCGGCAGCGGCAGGAGCAGCAGCAGGCTTGGCAGCAGGCGCAGCGGCCGGAGCGGATTTCTTCGCTTCGATGGCAGCGACGACGTCTTCCTTGGTCACGCGGCCGTCTTTGCCGGTGCCCTTGATGCTGGACAGCGCGATGCCGTTCTCTTCAGCCAGTTTGCGAGCAGCCGGAGCGCCGATGGCGTCTTCGTCACTGGCAGCAGCGGCGGCTGCAGGAGCAGCGGCAGGTGCGGCAGCCGGAGCAGCAGCGGCAGCAGGTGCGGCCGAGGCAGTAGCGCCTGCGTCCAGGGTCGCGATCAGCTCGTTGGACAGGACGGTGTCGCCCTCGCCCTTGACGATGGAAGCCAGAACGCCGTCAGCTTCGGCCAGCACTTCGAGAACGACTTTGTCGGTTTCGATGTCGACCAGCAGCTCGTCACGTTTTACCGCTTCGCCCGGCTGTTTGTGCCATTTGGAAATGGTGCCGTCGGCAACGGATTCCGGGAAAGAGGGGGCTTTGATCTCAATAGCCATTGTCTGTAATTCCTTAATTCGGTTTCTAGTGCGCGAAGGCGTTAAACAGTGAACGCGTCTTGCAGCAGTTTTTCCTGCTGTTCGGCGTGCATCGAAGCGTAACCACAAGCTGGAGCAGCGGAGGCGTCACGACCGGCGTACTCGAGAACGAGGTTGCGGTTGTGATTGCCGATGCTGCGGCGCAAGTGATGCTGGCTGCTGTACCAGGCGCCCTGGTTCATCGGCTCTTCCTGGCACCAGACCACATTGGTCAGGTTGGTGTAAGGCGCGATGGCCTCCATCAGGTCGTCTTCCGGGAACGGATAGAGCTGCTCGATACGCACGATGGCGATATCTTCGCGGCCTTCGGCACGGCGTTTTTCCAGCAGGTCGTAGTAGACCTTGCCGCTGCACAGCACCAGACGGGTCACCTTGGCGGCATCGAGGGTGTCGATTTCCGGGATGACGGTCTGGAACGAGCCTTCGGCCAAATCTTCCAGCGTGGAGATCGCCAGCTTGTGACGCAGCAACGACTTCGGCGACAGCACCACCAGCGGTTTGCGCAGCGGGCGAATCACCTGGCGGCGCAACAGATGGTAGATCTGCGCAGGCGTGGTCGGCATGCACACTTGAATGTTGTGTTCGGCGCACAGCTGCAGGTAACGCTCCAGACGCGCCGAGGAGTGCTCGGGGCCCTGGCCTTCGTAGCCGTGAGGCAGCAGCATGGTCAGACCGCACAGACGGCCCCACTTGTGCTCGCCGCTGGTGATGAACTGGTCGATCACGACCTGTGCACCGTTGGCGAAGTCACCGAACTGGGCTTCCCAGATCACCAGCGCGTTCGGCATGGTCGTCGAGTAGCCGTATTCGAACGCCAGTACCGCTTCTTCCGACAGGAACGAGTCGTACAGGTCGAAGCGAGGCTGACCGGCATACAGGTTCTGCAGAGGCACGTAGGTGGTGGCGTCTTTCTGGTTGTGCAGCACGGCGTGACGGTGCGAGAACGTACCGCGACCGACGTCTTGCCCTGTGATACGTACCGGGTGACCTTCGAACGCCAGGGTGGCGTAGGCCATGGTCTCGGCGTAGCCCCAGTTGATCGGCAGGCCACCGGCTTGCATCTTCTGGCGGTCTTCGTAGATCTTCTGGACCTGACGCTGAACCACAAAACCTTCCGGCAGCTCCATCAGCTTGGCCGACAGTTCCTGCAGGGTCTTGAGGTCGAAACGGGTGTCGTGACGCGCAGTCCAGGCGTGGCCCAGGTACGGACGCCAGTCAACGAACAGCTCTTTGTTCGGTTCCTTGACCAGGCTCTTGACCACATGCATGCCGTTGTCCAGCGCATTGCGGTACTCGTCGACCTTGGCCTGGGCCCCTGCGGCGTCCAGCACGTTGGCCGCAGCCAGTGCGTCGGCGTACAGCTCACGGGTGGTGCGCTGCTTGGCGATCTGCTGGTACATCAGAGGCTGGGTGCCGCTTGGCTCGTCGGCCTCGTTGTGGCCGCGACGACGGTAGCAGACCAGGTCGATAACCACGTCACGCTTGAACTGCATGCGGTAGTCGATGGCCAGCTGGGTCACGAACAGGACCGCTTCGGGGTCATCGCCGTTCACATGGAGAATCGGCGCCTGGATCATCTTGGCAACGTCGGTGGCGTACTCGGTGGAACGCGAGTCCAGCGGGTTGCTGATGGTGAAGCCGACCTGGTTGTTGACCACGATGTGGATCGTACCGCCAGTCTTGAAGCCGCGGGTCTGCGACATCTGGAAGGTTTCCAGGACCACGCCCTGACCTGCGAACGCAGCGTCACCGTGGATGGAAATCGGCAGCACTTTCTCGCCAGTGGCGTCGTTGCGGCGGTCCTGACGGGCGCGCACCGAACCTTCGACCACAGGCGACACGATCTCCAGGTGAGACGGGTTGAACGCCATCGCCAGGTGAACTTCGCCACCCGGGGTCATCACGTTGGACGAGAAGCCCTGGTGGTATTTCACGTCACCGGAACCGAGCTCGACCTTCTTCTTGCCTTCGAACTCGTCGAACAGCTCGCGCGGGTTCTTGCCGAAGGTGTTGACCAGAACGTTCAGACGGCCACGGTGGGCCATGCCGATGACGACTTCCTTGGTGCCGTAGGAACCGGAACGCTGGATCAGCTCGTCGAGCATCGGGATCAGGCTTTCGCCGCCTTCCAGACCGAAACGCTTGGTGCCCGGGTATTTGGTGCCCAGGTACTTCTCCAGACCCTCGGCCGCGGTGACGCGCTCGAGCAGGTGGCTCTGAATGTCGGCTGGGTAGGCTGGACGGCCACGCACGCTTTCGAGGCGCTGCATGAACCAGTTGCGCTGGTTGGAATCGACGATGTGCGTGAACTCGGCGCCGATGGTGCGGCAATATGTCTTCTGCAAAGCGTCGACGATTTCGCGTAGGCTCGCCTCCTCCTTGCCGATGAACAGGTCGCCGGCACGGAACGTGGTATCGAGGTCAGCGTTGGTCAAACCGTAATGGTTGATCGACAGGTCAGCTGGCGCAGTACGCTTCCACAAACCCAGAGGATCGAGTTGCGCACCCTGATGGCCGCGCATACGGAATGCCTGGATCAGTCGCAGCACTTCGACTTGCTTCTTCTCGTGTTCGCTGCTCACGCTACCGGCGGATACCGGTTGGGCGCGGCGCTGGTTTTTGCCCAGCAACACGAAATGATCGCGAACCGTAGAGTGCGATACATCGGTGGCAGCGCCGCCATCGGCTGGCAGCGTCTGAAAGTAGGTGCGCCATTCTTCTGGCACAGCGTTAGGGTCGTGCAGGTAGAGCTCATAAAGCTCTTCCACATAGGCAGCGTTACCACCTGAAAGGTGGGCGCTGTTCCACATGCGCTGCATCACGCTTTCTTGCATGCTTGGTCACCCTCGGTTAGGGGACACCATCGGCGTGGGCGCCGTCGCAGACTCGAAAATTCCAGGCAGCCATGTATCAGGCGCTGACTGTAACAAGTCGCTCAGGATCACGCAGATAGCCCGGGTACCAGCCCGGATGCCCCTGCTGGTCTCATTTCTTCAAAATAAGAGCCGAAGCCATACGGCCACTGCTCAGGTTAAAACCACGGCGCCGGTTGAAGCCTGCGCCGCGGTCGTTACGGGTACAACATTTGCAATTCTTGCGGGTACATCAGTAAAGCAGACTCAGATACCGCTTTGCAGAAGCATGCTGCGAACGTGACCGATAGCCTTGGTAGGGTTCAGGCCTTTAGGGCATACGTTCACGCAGTTCATGATCCCGCGGCAGCGGAACACGCTGAACGGATCGTCCAGCGAGGCCAGACGCTCCTTGGTCTTGGTGTCACGGCTGTCAGCCAGGAAGCGGTAGGCTTGCAGCAGTGCAGCAGGGCCCAGAAACTTGTCCGGGTTCCACCAGAAGGACGGGCAGCTGGTCGAGCAGCAAGCGCACAGGATGCACTCGTACAGACCGTCCAGCTTTTCGCGCTCTTCAGGCGACTGCAGACGCTCGATGGCCGGAGCCGGCGTGTCGTTCTGCAGGAATGGCTTCACCTTCTCGTACTGCTTGTAGAAGATGCTCATATCGACGACCAGGTCACGAATCACAGGCAAACCAGGCAGTGGACGCACGATCAGCTTGTTGTTCTTGACCACAGCGGACAGCGGCGTGATGCACGCCAGGCCGTTCTTGCCGTTGATGTTCATGCCATCGGAGCCGCACACGCCTTCACGGCAGGAACGACGATAGGAGAAGCCCTCGTCCTGTTCCTTGATCAGCGCCAGTACGTCCAGAACCATCAGGTCCTTGCCACCGGTATCGACGTCGAACACCTGAGTGGTAGGCGCCGAGTCGGTGTCGGGGTTGTAACGATAAACTTCGACTTTCAACATGGTAGCCACCCTTAGTAAGTCCGGACTTTTGGTTCGAACGCCGGTACGGTCTTCGGCGCGAAGTTGACGCCACGCTTGGCGACGCGCTTCTCACCCGGGTAGTACAGGGTGTGGCACAGCCAGTTGACGTCATCACGGTCTTCGTAGTCTTCACGGGCGTGGGCGCCGCGGGACTCGGTACGGGTGTTCGCGGCGATCGCGGTCGCCTCGGCGACTTCGAGCAGGTTCTGCAGCTCGAGCGCTTCGATACGCGCGGTGTTGAAAGCCTGGGACTTGTCGTTGATCTTGACGTTGGCGATACGGGTCCGCAGCTGGGCCAGTTGTTCGATGCCCTTCTGCATGTATTCGCCGGTACGGAATACACCGAAGTAGTTCTGCATGCAGCTCTGCAGCTCGCGCTTCAGGCTGGCAACGTCTTCACCTTCAGTACGGCCGTTCAGCGCGTTCAGACGGTTCAGTGCAACGTCGATGTCGGTGTCGCTGGCGTCGGCGTATTCGATACCGTCGGACAGCGCTTTTTCCAGGTGCAGACCGGCAGCACGACCGAACACAACCAGGTCGAGCAGCGAGTTGCCGCCCAGACGGTTGGCACCGTGTACCGATACACACGCCACTTCACCTACGGCGAACAGGCCAGGAATGATCTGGTCGTTGCCTTCGGCGTCCATGGTGATGGCCTGGCCATGAATGTTGGTGGCAACGCCGCCCATCATGTAGTGGCAGGTCGGAACGACCGGGACCGGCGCGACGACAGGGTCGACGTGGGCGAAGGTCTTGGACAGTTCGCAGATGCCTGGCAGGCGGCTGTGCAGCACTTCCTCGCCCAGGTGGTCCAGCTTCAGCATCACGTGGTCGCCATTCGGGCCACAGCCGTTGCCGGCGATGATTTCCTTGACCATCGAACGGGCCACGACGTCACGACCGGCAAGGTCTTTGGCGTTCGGAGCATAACGCTCCATGAAACGCTCGCCGTGCTTGTTGATCAGGTAACCGCCTTCACCGCGGCAACCTTCGGTGACCAGTACACCTGCGCCGGCGATGCCGGTCGGGTGGAACTGCCACATTTCGATGTCCTGAACCGGAACGCCTGCACGCAGCGCCATGCCGATACCGTCACCGGTGTTGATCAGGGCGTTGGTGGTCGACGCGTAGATACGGCCGGCACCGCCGGTGGCCAGTACAGTCGCCTTGGACTTGATGTACATGGTTTCGCCGGTTTCGATGCAGATCGCGATCACGCCGACGAAGGCGCCTTCGGAGTTCTTCACCAGATCGACGGCGTAGTACTCGTTCAGGAAGGTGGTGCCCGCTTTCAGGTTGCCCTGATAAAGGGTGTGCAGCAGTGCGTGGCCGGTACGGTCAGATGCCGCGCAGGTACGTGCTGCCTGGCCGCCTTTACCGAAGTCCTTGGACTGGCCGCCGAACGGACGCTGGTAGATACGACCGGTTTCGGTACGCGAGAACGGCAGGCCCATGTGGTCCAGTTCGAAGACCGCAGCCGGGCCTTCCTGACACATGTATTCGATAGCGTCCTGGTCGCCGATGTAGTCGGAACCCTTGACGGTATCGTACATGTGCCAGCGCCAGTCGTCGTTCGGGTCGGCCGAAGCGATGGCGCAGGTGATGCCGCCCTGGGCGGATACGGTGTGCGAGCGGGTCGGGAAGACCTTGGTGACTACAGCGGTCTTGTGGCCGCCCTGAGCCAGTTGCAGCGCAGCGCGCATGCCCGCACCGCCGCCACCGATGATGATGGCGTCGAACGAAAGTGTATTAATGCTAGCCATGAATCAGATACCCCAAAGAATCTGCACACCCCAGACGAAGTACGCGAACATCGCGACACCGCACGCCGACTGGAACAGGAAACGCACTGCCGTTGCGGACTTGCCCAGCGCCATCGGCGTCAGGTAGTCGGTCGCGACGGTCCACATGCCGACCCAGGCGTGAGCGCTCAGGGCGACCAGGGCCAGCAGGCTGAAGATGCGCATTGCAGTATGGGAAAACAGGCCGTGCCAGGTGGCATAGTCCATGCCAGGGTGCGCGACCACGTATCCGATCAGGAAGATGAAATAAGCCGCGAGAACGACCGCAGAGACGCGTTGCGCCATCCAGTCGTAGAGGCCCGAACGAGAAAGGTTCGTTACGCTGGTTACCATATCCAAACTCCCGCCAGAACGATCAGCACCACGGAAATGGCGATGAGGATTTTCGAGCCCAGCTTGCCGCCTTCCAGCGTCTCACCGATACCCGCGTCCATGATCAGGTGACGAACGCCCGCCACCAGGTGATACAACAGGGCGGACAGAATCCCCCACGCAATGAGCTTGGCCAGAGGACTGGTCAAGGTCGCCTTCATGTCGGCGAAACCTTCTTCGGAGCCCAGCGACACGCTCAAGGCATAGAGCATGAACACGAGACCGATGAAGATGATGATGCCGGAGATGCGATGAAGGATCGACGTGATCGCGGTGATGGGGAGTTTGATGGTCCTTAGGTCTAGGTTTACAGGTCGTTGGCTTTTCACGGCTTTTTTCACACTGAAGAGCCCCTAACAATCAGGGCAAGTTGTTGGGAAGTGCACTGGTCAGGTACCCACTACCCAGGAAGTGACCAACCCCAGAAAACCGGGCCTGAAAGCCCCTGGCGGTCGGACGCCGAGTATAGACAGTTAGCCGCCTAATGACAACGCACCGACCCACCCCTAATGGCTGATTGCTTTAGTGGAATAAAAGGCGTAAATGGCGGGTATTTTCGAGGAAAACCTCGGCTTAAAGCCTTCTGCCACAAGACTTTTGGCAAATTGACTTTAGAATTTATCTCACTATAGTGATGCGGGCCCTGCGTGGGGGGCCTGTCTGATGATTTGAAGCATAAATAGGAGGCCACATGGCTGACAAAAAAGCGCAGTTGATCATCGAGGGCGCTGCCCCCGTCGAGCTGCCCATTCTGACCGGCACAGTTGGTCCCGATGTAATCGACGTACGCGGCCTGACCGCCACCGGACGCTTCACATTCGACCCAGGCTTCATGTCGACCGCCTCATGCGAATCCAAGATCACCTACATCGACGGTGACAAGGGCATTCTGCTGCACCGCGGCTACCCGATCGAGCAACTGGCCGAGCAGTCCGACTACCTGGAAACCTGCTACCTGCTGCTCAATGGCGAGCTGCCCACCGCCGAGCAGAAGGCCCAGTTCGTCGGCAACGTGAAGAACCACACCATGGTTCACGAGCAGTTGAAGACCTTCTTCAACGGCTTCCGTCGCGACGCCCACCCGATGGCCGTCATGTGCGGCGTCGTCGGCGCCCTGTCGGCGTTCTACCACGACTCGCTGGACATCAATAACCCGCAGCACCGCGAAATCTCCGCCGTGCGCCTGGTCGCCAAGATGCCGACCCTGGCTGCGATGGTCTACAAGTACTCCATGGGCCAGCCCATGATGTACCCGCGCAATGACCTGAGCTACGCGGAAAACTTCCTGCACATGATGTTCAACACGCCGTGCGAGATCAAACCGATCAGCCCGACGCTGGCCAAGGCCATGGACCGGATCTTCATCCTCCACGCCGACCACGAACAGAACGCTTCGACCTCCACCGTGCGCATGGCCGGCTCCTCGGGTGCCAACCCGTTCGCCTGTATCGCCGCCGGTATCGCTGCACTGTGGGGCCCTGCCCACGGCGGCGCCAACGAGGCCGTACTGACCATGCTCGATGAAATCGGCGATGTCTCGAACATCGACAAGTTCATCGCCAAGGCCAAGGACAAGAACGATCCGTTCAAGCTCATGGGCTTCGGTCACCGCGTTTACAAGAACCGCGACCCGCGCGCCACCGTGATGAAGCAGACCTGCGACGAAGTGCTCAAGGAACTGGGCATCAAGAACGATCCGCAGCTGGAACTGGCCATGCGCCTGGAAGAGATCGCCCTGACCGATCCGTACTTCATCGAGCGCTCGCTGTACCCGAACGTCGACTTCTACTCGGGCATCATCCTGAAGGCGATCGGCATTCCGACCAGCATGTTCACCGTGATCTTCGCCCTGGCCCGTACCGTCGGCTGGATCTCGCACTGGAAAGAAATGCTCTCCAGCCCGTACAAGATCGGCCGTCCCCGCCAGCTGTACACCGGCGAGCAGGCTCGCGATATCGTGCCACTGGCCGAACGCAAGTAAGCGCACCGCAACAACGAAAAAGGCTGCCAGTGGCAGCCTTTTTTCATTCCCGCAACAACTGTATCGGTCAGCCGATTACTGCGTCGCGCGCTCCCTCAACGCCTTGAGGGTATTGAACGGCGCATCGACCACGAACTTGTTGGCCAGCCACGACGGCACGCTGCCACCCGGCTCCGTGTGCACCTGATAGGTCACTTCGGTCTCGTTCGGGCCCTTGGGTACCAATTTCCAGAAACCCTCGACCTGCGCCACGCGGACGAAGCCTTTTTCTTCGGGGATGTAGTTAGGCTGCCCCAGCAGATTGCGCGTCAGCGTGCCGTCGGCGCCTTCGACCGTGGTGATCTGCAGCACTGAATCTCGCGGCGTGACCGGCCATGGCGTGTTGAACTGGGTGTAGGTCCAGGTCTTGTCGCCTTCGTGCTTGAGCACTTTCTGCGACTTGCATTCATGCACCCAGGCACAGGCGCCCGCCACATCTTCCTGGAGGCTGCGCAGCTTGGCGACGCTGGCCTTGATCGTGGCCACGCCCTGATACGCCTTGTACTGAGAGCCTGAGACGTCACTGAGAGACACCTTGATGCCGTCCTCGTTCTTGGCGACTTTCCAGTCCTCGGCCTGTGCAGCGCCGGCCACCAGTACAGTCAATCCAACTCCAAACGCAATCCGGTACAGCGAACCCATTGTCTTATTCCTTGTTGTCTTAAGTTCTGGTGTCGTTTCAGATGCCTCTACTGCATGCCCTCCTCGCCTCAGGCGACGGATGTGGCCTGCTCCCACCAGCCGATCAAGCGAATCGCTTCTTCGGAACTGCTGCCACAGACTTCGGGATCCGCGCCAAACCCGCCGCACACTGCAGGGCGCTCAGGCCGACCGAAGATCAGGCAGAAACTGTCTTCGGACAACTGCACGCAGCGCACGCCCGCCGGCTTGCCCAGGGGCATGCCGGGAATCGGCGACGAAATGGAGGGCGCAATGCAGCAAGCGCCACAGCCCGGACGGCATTCCATGGAAACATTCTCTTGAGAGACAGTGGGACGACAAGATCTTACCCGCTAAAACGCGCGTTTGAAAATGAGGGATTTTGCCTCAACGACCGCCGGATCACTGTTTGAATTTGAAATCCAGCGCCGCGCCGTCCACGTCCTTGCGCGCCTCATTGCGAAGCTGCAACTGCATTTCATTGCTCAGCAAACGCCCCTGCAGCTGGAAGTCAGAATCGCCACCACCCTCGGGAAACATCTTGGGCAACAGCGGTTTGGCGCCGGGAGACGGGGACTTGGCGCGATTGCCCGCAGTGATCACATTCGGCGGCGGGCTCAGTTGCTTGACCATGTCGGGCGGCAGACTGAGGTCCAGCACAGCCTTGGGCAGGCGGGTTTCCTTGACGATCTGCGAAGCCGGCTTGGTCTTGCTGGCGACCGGCGCGCGATTGGCCACCTCGGCGTTATCCGCTTTGACCTTGGCGGATCTGGCGTTCGCGCTGGGGGTCTTTTTCTCGACGGCTGCGGCTTTGGCCGGCGTGGTGATTTTCTTCGCGGCTTCGGATTTGACCGAATCGGGCTTGCTCGCTGCCACCACTGGCACAACAGCGACATTGGGCGCCAACTGGTGAACGACCGGCGCGGGCTTTTCAGGCGGCTTTTCAGGGGAAGGCACAACAGGCGCAGGCGCCTGCGCAACTTTGGCTTCAGGGACCGCAGCAGGCGCGACAGCAGTGACTTTGGGCGGCGCTGCAGGCGGCTTGTCAGCATCACAGGCACTGAGCAACACCACCAACATCAAACCGACACAGCGTAGTGAATTCATAAATCGAACGGCAGAAAAAAGGCAGAAGCCAATATGCTGGCTCTTTGCATGGCCGCTGACAAGTGAAGGACCTGTCAGCCAGCCCCTTAAAGTTGTGAGAAACGATAGCGACGAGAGTTCACCAGGATTGACCGGCGTCCTGACACAACTGCTTGGCCAGCATGCCCAGCGTCATCAGCGCGCGTTCCGCTTCGCGATTCCACGGCATGCCACAGTTTAGACGAATGCAGTGGTTGAACTGCTCCGTGTTACTGAAAATCAGGCCAGGGGCGATGCTGATGCCCTGCTCCAGTGCGCGGACATGCAGCTCCTGGGTATTCACGCGTCCCGGCAAACTGATCCAGAGAATGAACCCGCCTGCCGGCCGGCTGATCTGCGTGCCCTCCGGAAACATCTGCTGCACGCCCAGCTGGAACGCGCTGACATTCTTGCGGTGTTCCTGGCGGATATAGCGCAAATGCCGGTCATAGCCGCCATTTTCCAGGTAGGACGCCACCGCCATTTGCGTCACGCTGCAGGCCGAGTGAGTGCTGAAGGTCTGCAAACGCTGGATTTCCGCTTGGTATTTGCCGGCGATCATCCAGCCGATGCGCACGCCCGGCGACAGCGTCTTGGAAAAACTCGAACAGTAGATGACCCGCCCCAGCCGATCGAACGCCTTCAGGGCCTTGGTCTTGTTCTGCTCGTACATCAACTCGCCGTAGATATCGTCTTCGATCACCTGAATATCGAAGTCCGACGCCAGGCGCAGCAGCTGTTTCTGGCGCTCTTCGGGCATGGTGCTGCCCAGCGGATTGCTCAGCCGCGAGGTCATTACCAGCGCCTTGATCGACCACTGGTTGGCCGCCAGTTGCAAGGCTTCCAGGCTGATGCCGGTGTTCGGATCGCTGGGGATCTCGATCACTTTCAGGCCCAGCAGGTCAGCCAGCTGCAACAGGCCGTAATAGGTGGGGGATTCGGCAGCAATCAGATCGCCGGGACTGGTCAGCACCCGCAGTGACATCTGCAAGGCGTCGACACAGCCGTGAGTGATGACGATTTCCGAAGGATCGACCACCACGCCCGCATCGCGCATGCGAATCGCCACCTGGCGGCGCAGCGGCTCGAAGCCGGGGCTGAACATGTAATTGAAGGCCCGCGGGCTTTGGAAGCGGGTGACCTTGGCCAATTGCTGATGCAGCGCGCGCAACGGCAGGTAGTCGATGTGCGGCACCGCCGCGCCAAAAGCGAACACCCCTTCCCTGCGCGCCTCGACCAGCACCTGCTGAATAATGCTGGCGCGGGTGACCAGGCCGGGCCGCTCGACCCGGGCGATATCGGGTGTCGGCGCCGTCAGCGCAGGGGTCTGGTGAACGTAGTAGCCGGACTGCGGGCGCGCCCGGATCAGGCCCTGATCTTCGAGGTTGGCGTAGGCCTGCAGCACCGTCGCGTGGCTGACGTTGAGCTGCGAACTCATTTTGCGCACAGAGGGAACGCGCTCGCCGGGCTGATAAACACCCCGACGAATATCCTCGGCCAACTGCTGGGCGATGCGTTGATACAGCAGAAGATTGGTCATTTCGCGTCCCTCGAGATCATTTTTGATGCCTGCACAAACATGGCGCGGCGATCAAAGCGTGAAGATCACCGGAACAGTTGTGAAGTGTACTGGGACAGTTTGGTAGCAGGCTAGCAATACTTGAGTGTGCTGAAAAAATTTATGCGGCATAAGCGCCAAATGACAGGCCGATGCGCACAAAAAAGCCCGACTTTCGCTGAAAAAAGTCGGGCTCGATGACAAAAAACTTAGCGCGCGGTGCTTAAATGGCCTTTTTCGTCAGAAAAAACGATCTCAACCCGGCGATTCTGCGCCCGACCACGCTCAGAAGAGTTCACGTCGACCGGAAACTGGTCGCCGTAACCTTCAACCTGAATGCGCTCGTCTTCGATGCCCAGGTCAGCCAGCACATCGGCCACAGCCTGTGCCCGGTCCCGCGACAACTGCAGGTTTTCCTCGCTGTCGCCGGTGTTGTCGGTGTAACCCTCGATGCGCACCACCCGCTTGGGGTTGAACTGCAGGAACTGCACAACCTTGAGCACCGTACGGTTGGCCGAGATTTTCAGTTCGGCCCGGCCAGTATCGAACAGCATATCGCCCAGGGTCATGACCAGACCACGCTCGTTCTGCTGGGTCGACAGGCTGATGACCTGGTCCTCGGCCCACTTGCCCTGCTGCTGGGCACCGGCCAGCTTGGCCTCGCGCAACGCCAGTTGCAGACGCTGACGTTCAAGCTCCAGCCGCGCGAGCTTTTCCTGATTGAGCAGCAACTGGCTGTGCTCGCTGGCAATCGCGCTGTAGCGGCTGCTCAGGTAGGCGTAATGACTGACATCATCCGAGCTGCCGATGTAGCCGGACAACCGCTCGGCACGCCCGAGCAACTCTCCGGCGCGAATCACGTCCTTGGGCGCGCTGCGCAGTACGTTGGTGTCGTTCTTGATTTTCTGGAAATCGGCATTGGCGCCCTGCAGAGCCTTTTCGCTGTTCTGATGGCCGGCGCAGCCGTACAGGCCGGCACTGGTCAACAGCAGGCACACACTCAGGACTCGCGGGATACGGTTCATTGTGCCGCCCCCAGCTGCTTGCGCAGACGCTCGATGCGCGCGTTTACCTGAGCCACTTGCTCGGCGCTTTTTTCGGTCAGCACGCGGGCCTCGGCCAGGCGCGCATCCAGCTCGGCCTGTTCGGCCTGCATGCGCGCATCCTTGTAGGATTTGTCAGCCATGTCGGCCCGGGCCTGAGTCAACTTGGACTGCGCCGTGGCCATGTCCGCCTGATCGTCCGTGGCACCGACCGCTGTGGCCTGGGATACGGCCTGCTCGGTGAGTTTCATCTGCTCGCTGGGGGCCGGGTCATTGGCGCAACCGAACAACGAAACGAGCGCCAGGGCGGCGAGTGAAAATCTTGTTCTGGAAAGAAAGCTCAAAAAAACATTCCTACTGGTGTGTGGCGCTGCTCGGCTGTTGCAGCTGGGCCTTCCACAGTTCCAGATTGCGGGTCACCGCTTCGCTGGAACGACCGGAAGCCGCCAATTCTGTCATTTTTTTCGCCAGCTGTCCGCGCAGCCAGGGATCGTTGCATGCCGAGTTGAACGACAGCGCCAGATACAGGCCGGGCCGATCCAGCGGCAAGGGTTGCGCCATCAGGTCCTTGGACATGCCCAGGGTCTGGATCAGTGCCATGCCGGCATATCGACCGGCCAGTACAAACTCCACCTGACCGAGCATCAGCTTTTGAAAGGCCTGGGTCAGGTTGGGCTGTTTTTCCAGGGTCAGGTGATCCTTGATGGCGTTTTCAAACGCGGAGGTCACCCGAGTCTTCTCGGACACGGCACCGGGATGGCCTTGCAGATCAGCCAGCGAATTGAACGGCTGCGCCCGCCCTGCCCGGGTCCAGACCATAATTTCATTCTGGGCGATGGGCGGATGAATGAAATCCAGCGACTCCAGCTCCGTGGATTTCAGTGGCGTGTCGGCGAGCAGGTCCATGCGCCCGGTGCGCACCTCTTCCAGCGCCTGGCTGCGCTTGCCGGCGAACAGGAACTCAAGCTTGACGCCCATCTGGCTGGCCGCTTCCTTGAGCAGGTCGGCGTTGGCGCCCATCAGATGCGTGGGGTCCTGCGGGTCGCGCCACAGGTACGGCGGCGCATCCGGGCTGCCAGTGACGACCAGCCGATCGCACTTGCCCGCCGCTACGGCCGCCATCGATGGCAACAGCAGCAACCCGGCCACCAGCGATGTCAGCGTCTGCCTTGGCGACAACATGGTTACATCCTTTTTTCGGCCAATAAAAAACCCGCTCATTCAAAACTGATCAAACCTGCAGTATCGGCAATTGCCAATGACTACCCTTTGAGATCAGCCCGAAACGAACGGGTTCTCTTTATAAGTCAGACGACTGGATTAGACCAGCTTCTCCAACTCAGGTACGGCTTCGAACAGATCCGCCACCAGACCGTAGTCGGCCACCTGGAAGATCGGTGCTTCTTCGTCCTTGTTGATCGCAACGATCACTTTGGAGTCTTTCATACCGGCCAGGTGCTGGATCGCGCCGGAGATACCGACGGCAATGTACAGCTGTGGCGCAACGATCTTGCCGGTCTGGCCGACCTGCATGTCGTTCGGTACGAAGCCTGCGTCGACCGCGGCGCGCGAAGCACCGACGGCAGCGCCCAGCTTGTCGGCCAGGGCGTACAGGTGTTTGAAGTTGTCGCCGTTCTGCATGCCGCGGCCGCCGGAAACGACGATCTTGGCAGCGGTCAGTTCAGGACGGTCGGACTTGGCCAGCTCTTCGCCGACGAAAGCCGATTTGCCGGCGTCATGGGCAGCGCCCACTGCTTCAACGGCAGCCGAACCACCTTCGGCGGCAACGGCGTCGAAGCCGGTGGCGCGAACGGTGATGACCTTGACCGCAGCGGTGGACTGCACGGTGGCGATGGCGTTACCGGCGTAGATCGGACGCTTGAAGGTGTCAGCCGATTCAACCGAGATGATTTCGGAGATCTGGTCGACGTCCAGTTGAGCGGCGACGCGCGGCAGGATGTTCTTGCCATTGGAAGTCGCGGCAGCCAGTACGTGGCTGTATCCCGAAGCGAGCTCGACGATCAGCGGCGCGACGTTTTCCGGCAACTGGTGGGCGTAGGCCGCGTTGTCGGCAACCAGCACTTTGGAAACGCCCGCGATCTTCGCGGCCGCTTCAGCCACGGCGCCTACGTTCTGGCCGGCGACCAGCACGTGAATGTCGCCACCGATCTTGGCGGCAGCGGCAACGGTGTTCAGGGTAGCAGGCGCGACGGCACCGTTTTCGTGTTCAGCGATTACCAGGATAGTCATTTAGATTACCTTCGCCTCGTTCTTCAGTTTCTCGACCAGTTCAGCCACCGACTTGACCTTGATACCCGCGCTGCGTGCAGCAGGCGCTTCGACTTTCAGGGTCTTGTTGGTCGAGGCAGTGGAAACACCCAGCGCGTCCGGCGTCAGGGTTTCCAGCGGCTTCTTCTTCGCCTTCATGATGTTGGGCAGCGACGCGTAGCGTGGCTCGTTCAGGCGCAGGTCGGTGGTGACGATGGCCGGCAGGTTCAACGAAACGGTCTGCAGACCGCCGTCGATTTCGCGGGTCACGGCAACCTTGTCGCCCGACACTTCGACCTTGGAGGCGAAGGTGCCTTGAGCGTAACCGCTCAGGGCCGCCAGCATCTGGCCGGTCTGGTTGTTGTCGCTGTCGATCGCCTGCTTGCCGAGGATGACCAGCTGTGGCTGCTCTTTATCGACAACGGCCTTGAGCGCCTTGGCCACGGCCAGGGAAGTCAGCTCTTCAGCGGTTTCGACGAGGATGGCGCGGTCGGCACCCAGAGCCAGCGCGGTACGCAGTTGCTCCTGGGCGGTGGTCGGGCCGACGGATACGACGACGATTTCGCTGGCAACGCCTTTCTCTTTCAGACGAACCGCTTCTTCCACGGCGATTTCGCAGAAAGGGTTCATCGACATTTTGACGTTAGCGAGATCGACGCCGGAGTTGTCCGCCTTGACGCGAACCTTGACGTTGTAGTCGACCACTCGTTTGACAGCTACAAGAACCTTCATGGATTCCTCGTTACTCTCCGGTGAAAAGAAAATCGCCCGGCCCTGCCCGGCGATGGGTACACGTCAGTGTAAAGAACACCTCTGAAAACAGCGTATTCGTCGTTGCTTAACGGTGAGTTCGGCAAAAAACAACCGATCCCCCCGCGTAATCCAAGCCAGCACAGGACCATGCGTGTAAACTGCACAGCGCCTGAAATGCCCGGCCACAAGGGTAAACGGGCGGGCCGGCAACACGGCTTTCAGAGGTATTCCATTCGCCAACGGCTAGCCTTCGGCGAGCGCAAAACCGCCCGTATCTTGACCGGAACGCCTGGTCGGGTCAATACGACAAAAACGCCAGTCACAAGTCGCGCCCCTATGTTTTATCAGGGTTTCAGCCATTTCAAACAAACGTTTGTATTGGACCTGCAAGGTGGTGTAGATATAATGCGCCCCTTTGAGATGACGCTTGGGTGACAACGCCCCCAAAGCGCCAGTTTTTAGCTTCTTATAAAAAAATACCGTTGTGCCTTGATCAGGAGAGAGTCAGTGGAACGCGAATTTATGGAGTTCGACGTCGTCATCGTCGGCGCAGGCCCCGCCGGGCTGTCTGCCGCATGCCGTCTGAAACAGAAGGCCGCCGAAGCTGGCCAGGAAATCAGCGTCTGCGTGGTGGAAAAAGGCTCGGAAGTCGGTGCCCATATCCTCTCCGGCGCCGTGTTCGAACCACGCGCACTGAACGAACTGTTCCCTGACTGGAAAGAACTGGGCGCCCCGCTCAACACGCCCGTCAAAGGCGACGATATTTATGTGCTGACCAGCAGCGATGCCGGCACCAAGGTTCCGGGCATGTTCGTGCCCAAGACCATGCACAACGAAGGCAACTACATCATTTCCCTGGGCAACCTGTGCCGCTGGCTGGCGCAGCAGGCCGAGAACTTGGGCGTGGAAATCTACCCCGGCTTCGCCGCCCAGGAAGCGCTGATCGACGAAAACGGCGTGGTGCGCGGTATCGTCACCGGCGACATGGGCGTGGACCGCGAAGGTCAGCCCAAGGACGGCATGTACACCCCGGGCATGGAGCTGCGTGGCAAGTACACGCTGTTCGCCGAAGGCTGCCGTGGCCACATCGGCAAGCAACTGATCAAGCGCTTCAACCTGGACAGCGAGGCCGACGCCCAGCATTACGGCATTGGCCTGAAGGAAATCTGGGAAATCGACCCGGCCAAGCACCAGCAAGGCCTGGTGGTGCATACCGCCGGCTGGCCGCTGGACGTGATGGGCACCGAGAACACCGGCGGCTCGTTCCTTTATCACCTGGAAAACAACCAGGTGGTGGTCGGCCTGATCGTCGACCTGTCCTACGCCAACCCGTATCTGTCGCCGTTCGACGAGTTCCAGCGCCTCAAGCATCACCCGATCCTTGCGCAGTACCTGGAAGGCGGCAAGCGCGTCAGCTACGGCGCCCGCGCCATCTGCAAGGGCGGCCTGAACTCGCTGCCGAAAATGGTCTTCCCCGGCGGCGCGCTGATCGGCTGCGACCTGGGCACCCTGAACTTCGCCAAGATCAAGGGCAGCCACACCGCGATGAAGTCCGGCATGCTGGCCGCCGAGTCGGTGGCCGATGCGCTGCTGGCAGGCAGTGAAGGCGGCGACGCGCTCGACACCTACGTGCAGGCGTTCAAGGGCAGCTGGCTGCACGAAGAACTGTTCGCCAGCCGCAACTTCGGCGCGGCGATCCACAAGTTCGGCCCACTGCTGGGCGGTGCCTTCAACTACATCGACCAGAACTGGTTCGGCGGCAAGATCCCGTTCACCTTGCACGACAACAAGCCGGACTACGCCTGCCTGAAGCTGGCCGCCGACTCGAAGAAGATCGAGTATCCAAAGCCTGACGGCAAGCTGAGCTTCGACAAGCTGAGTTCGGTGTTCATCTCCGGCACCAACCATGAAGAAGAACAGCCGTGCCACTTGAAGCTGAAGGACCCGAACATCCCGATCAGCGTCAACCTGCCCAAGTACGACGAACCGGCGCAGCGCTACTGCCCGGCGGGTGTGTATGAGGTGGTGACTCAGGAAGATGGCAACAAGCGCTTCCAGATCAACGCGCAGAACTGCGTGCACTGCAAGACCTGTGACATCAAGGACCCTTCGCAGAACATCACCTGGGTGACCCCGGAAGGCGCAGGCGGGCCGACTTACCCGAATATGTAACCGGCGCTCACCCCCCCCTGTGGGAGTGAGCTTGCTCACGAAAGCTGACGACATAACGCTGAACCAGCGTCTGCATACAGCCCCTTCGTGAGCAAGCTCACTCCCACAAGGATTGTGCCATCCCCTCGCACGTCACTCCTCAAGCGGACGCCTTCAACTGCGCACCCTCCTCCCCCGGGCTGCGGTCGAAATAGCGCTTGTACTCGCGGCTGAATTGCGAGGCGCTCTGATACCCCACCCGATGGGCCACCTGCCCCACCGCCAGGCCTTCGCCGATCAGCATCTGCTGCGCCTTGAGCAGACGCAGGCGTTTCAAGTACTGCACCGGGGACAGCATCGTGCTGCGTTTGAAGTGCTCATGAAACGTCGACACGCTCATGTTCGCGCAACTGGCCAGTTGCTCGACGCTCAAGGCCTCGCTGTAGTGATCGCGCAGGTGGTGCAACGCCACGGCAATGCGGGCGAAATGCCCCTGCTGTTCGACCAGCGCCCGCAGCACACCGGCCTGCGGCCCACGCAGCGCCACGTACAGCACCTCACGCACCCGGGCGGCGCCCATCACCTGCGCATCCAGAGGGTCATGCAGGCACTGCAGCAGGCGCTCCACGCTCTCGCGCATCGACTGATCCAGCTCGGCCGAACTCATGGACTCCGGCGTCTGCGCCTTGACCGTGACGTCCGGCGCCTGCCCCATGGCCTGCACCAGTTCACTGAGCATGGTGCGATCAATCGACACCGCAACGCCGTACATGGGCTCTTCCTCGGTGGCGAAGGTCTCGCACATGAACGGCACCGACAGCGCCTGCACCAGATAGTGACCTGCGCCATATTCCAGGGTACGCGCCCCCAGCCGCGCGAGTTTGCTGCCCTGGGCGAGGACCACCAGGCTCGGCTCGTAAATCTGCGGGCTGCTGGCCGAGTAGTGATTCCAGGACAGCACCTGCACGCCGTCGACCCGGGTGTCGACGAAGCCGGGACGGATGGCCAGTGGTTTGATCAGGGACACCAGCAAGGCGTTGGCGTCAGAGTGAAGCGTCAGGGACATGGGGCAACCAGGCAGAGGATCAGACACTGGCATGATCGCAGATCTGCGCCTGCGCGCATCCCCTGCCGATCAAGGTTCGGAGGAATAGGCATGACTCACGTAGAAACGGACATGGCCGCACCCGGCCCTGCTGCGCACAATGCACCGCCTCAACACTCAGCACTTTGCGAGGCATCACATGTACACAGCTATCGGTTACGCCGCCCAGTCGGCCACGGCTCCCCTCGCCCCCATGACTTTCAACCGTCGCAGCCCGCGCCCTGACGACGTTGCCATCGAGATTCTGTACTGCGGCGTGTGCCACTCCGACATCCACCAGGCACGCAACGAGTGGGGCATTGCGGTCTACCCGCTGATGCCGGGCCACGAAATCGTCGGCAAGGTCACTGAAGTAGGCGCCAACGTGACCCAGCACAAGGTCGGCGACCTGGTCGGTGTCGGCTGCATGGTCGACTCTTGCCGCCATTGCGAAGCCTGCGCGGCGGACCTGGAGCAATACTGCCTGGAAGGCCCGACCCTGACCTACGCCACGCCGGATCGCGTCGACGGCAGCAACACCATGGGCGGCTATTCAAACAGCATCGTGGTCAGCGAACACTTCGTGGTGCGCATTCCGGAGAAACTCGACCTGGCCTCGGCCGCGCCGATTCTCTGCGCCGGCATCACCACCTACTCGCCGCTCAAGCATTACGGCGTCAAGGCCGGTGACAAGGTCGGCGTGCTGGGCATGGGCGGCCTGGGCCACATGGGCATCAAGTTCGCCAAGGCCATGGGCGCGGAAGTCACCCTGTTCACCCGTTCGGCGAGCAAGGCCGAAGAAGCCCGCCGTCAGGGTGCCGATCACGTGATCGTCTCCACCGACGCCGAGCAGATGAAGGCTGCGGCCGGTCGTTTCGACTTCCTGCTGGACACCATTCCGGTGCAACACGACCTCAACCCCTACCTGGAAACCCTGCGCTTCGATGGCGTGCACATTCTGGTGGGCCTGATCGAGCCGATCGACCCTGCGGTCCACGCGGCCAATCTGGTGATGAAGCGTCGCGTACTGGCCGGTTCGTTGATCGGCGGCATCGCCGAGACTCAGGAAGTGCTGGATTTCTGCGCCGAGCACGGCATCAGCTGCGACATCGAGATGCTCGACATCAGGAACATCAACCAGGCTTACGAGCGCATGATTGCCGGTGATGTGAAATACCGGTTCGTGATTGATATGGCGACGCTCAAGGCTTAATCCCCGCGCCCCTGTGGGAGCAAGCTTACTTGCGAATGCGGTCTGCCATTCACGTTGATGGCGAATGACAGATCCCATTCGCAAGCAAGCTTGCTCCCACAGGTTTTGTTTTACCCACCCAACTCTGCCGACAACCGCGCCGCCACGGCCTTGATCACCGGCACCAGCTCGGCCATCTTCTCCAGCGGCATGTAAGGCACGGTACTGGCAATGCTGATCCCGGCCACGATGCCCTTGCTGGCATCGCGAATCGGCGCTGCCACGCAGCGAATCGACGGTTCGTTGTCTTCCAGATCGAACGCATAACCGCCCTTCACATACTCGTGCATGCGCTCGCGCACCTGCTCCCAAGTCTGCTCCTGATGCGCGGGCCACTGCGGGTTTCTCGCCACCTCCGGCACGCTGATGTCGTACAGCCGCTGCCACTCGCTTTGCGGGCTGTCCAGCAGCAGCGCCTTGCCGATACCGGTGCGTGCCAGCGGCATGCGACGCCCCACCCGCGAACGCATTTCCGGGCCATTGCGGCCGGGATTCTTGTGCAGGTACAGCACCTCGTCGCCATCGCGAATTGCCAAGTGCACGGTGTCGCCGGTCAGCGCCGACAACTCGTCCAGATACGGCTGCGCCAGCATCGCCAGCGGCAACTCTTCGCGCGCCTGAAAGCCCAGCTCGATCAGCTTGGGGCCCAGCAGATAGCCCACTTGCGGCAGCACCCGCAGGTAGCGCTCCTCCACCAGGCAGCTGGCCAGTCGATGGGTCGTACTTCGCGTCGTGCCGATCAGCCGCGCGATCTCCTTGAGGTCCCGCGCGCCGCTGGCCACCGCCTGCACCACGCCCAGGCCGCGCAGCAGCGTTTGCGTGCCGGTGGGAGCGGCTTCTTTGCCAGCACCAGTGTCTGAGGAAGGTTGCATATCACGCCTTATCGAATCGGAAAGCTGGCGGCATTATCGTCGCCAGCCTTTATCCATACCAGCCGTTACAGCTCGATGCGCTCGACCTTGCCCACCAACAGGATGTAGGAAAGTGCACCGAGCAATGCCAGAACGGCGATGTAGGTGATGGCCGGGGCGAACGACGCGCCGGACGCCAGAAAGCCGATCACGATCGGCGTCGCGATCGCCGCCAGGTTGCCGATCAGGTTGAACGTGCCGCCGGTCAGGCCCAGCAGACGCGCCGGGGCCAGGGTCGAGACCAGCGACCAAGTGATCGACGCCAGGCCATTGCCGAAGAACGCCAGTGCCAGGAACATGATCACCAGCGGCGTGGACTCGACGTAGTTGGCGCCGATGATCGAGGTGGAAATCAGCAAGCCGGCGATGATCGGCAGCTTGCGGGCAAAGCCCACGCTGTGGCCGCGACGGATCAGCCAGTCGGAGAAGAACCCCGAACACAGTACGCCGACGAAGGCGGCGAGAAACGGCAGCGACGCCAGCAGGCCGGATTTGATGAAGTCCATGCCACGGTATTTCACCAGGTAGGTCGGGAACCAGGTGAGGAAGAACCACAGCGTCGAGTTCAGGCAGAACTGGCCCAGATAAATGCCCCACAGCTTGCGCTTGCTGAGCACAATGCCCAGATCGCCCCATTTGAAACCGGCCTTCTCTTTGGCCGTGTCTGTCTGGATATCCACCAGGCCGCCGCCGTCCTTGATCAGCTCGATTTCGCCCTGATTCACGCCCTTGAAATCACGCGGCTCACGATAGACCGAATACCAGATCACCGCCCACAACACGCCGACGGCACCGGTGGCGACGAACACCATGTGCCAGCCGAATGCGGTCTGCAGCCAGGCCAGCACCGGGGTGAGGAACGCAAGGCCCACGAACTGCCCGGAGGTGTAGAAACCCACGGCCGTGGCGCGTTCTTTTTCCGGGAACCAGGCGGTGACCACGCGGCTGTTGATCGGGTACGCCGGGGCTTCGAGCGCGCCGACCGCCATGCGCAGCAGGAACAGGCCGATGAAGCTGCCGACGAAGCCCAGGAAGATGGTCGCGATCGACCACAGGGCCAGGGCGACGGTGTACAGGATGCGTGGCGGCACGCGGTCCACCAGCCAGCCGCCGGGCAGTTGCATGGCGGCGTAGGTCCAACCAAACGCCGAGAAGATCAGGCCGACGTGCACCGGATCGATGCCCAGCTCGCTGGTCAGTGCGGGCGCGGCGATGGAGAGGTTGCTGCGGTCCAGGTAGTTGATCACCACGGTGATGAACAGCAGGACCATGATGAAAAAGCGCTTTCGGGTAGGCGTGGCGGTGACCGCCCGCGCCTCTTGCAGGGTCTGTGTGCGCATGGGAAAGGTGCCTCTTTTTATGTTTATGTGAGGTCTGGATGAATAGGGGTGCCTATACGTACGTCTTCGCGAGCAAGCTCGCTCCCACATTGGTTTTGAGGTGTCGCGCACATTGAAGGCTTATGCACGCCCTGTGGGAGCGAGCTTGCTCGCGAAGGGGTCGACGCAGGGCTTGCGTCAACCCCCGATTCGACTCACCACTCGGCAAAACTGCCATCGGCATGGCGCCAGATCGGGTTGCGCCAGCGATGGCCGACCGCGGCACGCTCCTTGACGTATTCCTCGTTGATCTCGATGCCCAGCCCCGGACCGTTAGGGATCTTGACCATGCCCTTCTCGTAGTCGAAGACCGCAGGGTCCTTGACGTAATCGAGCAGGTCGTTGCTCTCGTTGTAGTGAATGCCCAGGCTCTGCTCCTGAATGAACGCGTTGTAGCAGGCGGCATCCAGCTGCAGGCACGCCGCCAGGGCGATCGGACCCAGCGGGCAATGCAGCGCCAGCGCCACGTCGTAGGCCTCGGCCATGTTGGCGATCTTGCGGGTTTCGGTGATGCCACCGGCGTGGGAAGCGTCCGGCTGGATGATGTCGACGTAGCCTTCGCTCAACACGCGCTTGAAATCCCAGCGCGAGTACAGACGCTCGCCCAGGGCGATCGGCGTGCTGGTCAGCGGCGCCAGTTCCTTGAGCGCCTCGTAGTTCTCGCTGAGCACCGGCTCTTCGATGAACATCAGCTTGAACGGATCCAGCTCCTTCATCAGCACCTTGGCCATGGGTTTGTGCACCCGGCCATGAAAATCCACACCGATGCCGACGTTGGGGCCGACCGCGTCACGCACGGCGGCGACGTTCTCCAGCGCCAGGCTGACCTTGTCGAAGGTATCGATGAACTGCAGCTCTTCGGTGCCGTTCATCTTCACTGCGGTGAAGCCCCGCCCTACTGCTTCCTTGGCTGCGCGCGCGGTGTCGGCCGGGCGATCGCCGCCGATCCACGAGTACACGCGAATCTTGTCGCGCACCTGGCCGCCCAGCAGGTCGCTCACCGAAACGCCCAGCGCCTTGCCCTTGATGTCCCACAAGGCCTGGTCGATACCGGCCAGCGCACTCATGTGCACCGCGCCGCCACGGTAGAAGCCACCGCGATAGAGCACGGTCCAGATGTCTTCGATGTTGCGTGGGTCTTTGCCGATAAGGTAGTCGGACAATTCATCAACGGCGGCAGCCACCGTGTGCGCGCGCCCTTCGACCACCGGCTCGCCCCAGCCTGTGACGCCCTCGTCGGTCTCCACTTTCAGGAAACACCAGCGCGGCGGGACGATGAAGGTCGTGAGTTTGGTGATTTTCATATCGATCTCTCTTATTCGAAGACGCTGTCCAATAGCCCCGCGTCCGGCGCGGGTGCTTGCAAATGATCAAGCCTGCGCGGGCCGGTACTGCTTCCACGCCGCCACATACTGTGCGGCCCGCTCGGCGACGTCGGCTGCGCTCATGCCCGGCTTGAACAGCCCCGAGCCCAGACCAAAGCCGCGTACACCGGCGTCCAGAAACACTTTCATGTTGTCCGGGGTAATGCCGCCGACCGGCAGCAGCACCGTGCCTGCCGGCAACACCGCCAGCCAGGCCTTCACCACGGCGGGGCCCATCTGCTCGGCGGGGAACATTTTCAGCACGTCCGCGCCCTCGGCCAGTGCAGCAAAGGCTTCGGTCGGCGTGGCCACGCCCGGGGACAGGAACAAGCCTTCGGCCTTGGCCGCGCGCAGTACCTGAGGATCGCTGTGAGGCATGACAATCACCTGCCCACCGGCTTCCTTGACCTGCCGTACCTGCTCCGGCGTGAGCACGGTACCAGCGCCGATCAGGCAATCGGCGGGCAGGTTCTGACGCAGCAGACGGATGCTGTCGTACGGTTGCGGGGAGTTGAGCGGGACTTCGATGACGCGAAATCCGGCCTTGTACAGGACTTCACCGATGGCTGGGGCTTCTTCGGGCCGCAGGCCGCGCAGGATGGCGACCAGGCCGTTTTGCGCCAGGGCTTGTTTGAGCATTTCAGTTCTCGACAGAAAGGGGCTGGCCTGCGGCCGCCGAATGGGAAGAAATCAGGCCGGCCTGCAACGCCACCTGCCACAGGCCGCGTTCGGTGGCCTGTTCGGCCAGGGTTACCTGGGGAAAACCGTTGGCGTCGAGGGCGCGCTGGTAGCGCTCCAGCAATGGGCCACTGCCAATCAGGATCACGCCGGGCAGGTTCGCCCCGCCACTCTTGAGCAACTGCGCCAGGGCGACGACTTCATGGCCGATCAACAGCCCTGACAGGTAGTCGGGCTGCGCAGCGCCGGACAGCTCACCGGTCAGGCCCAGGGTCCGGCAGCTGAAAATGGTCGACAGCGGGCCGGCGGCGCCATGCGCGGACTGCGCCACCTGCACGCCACGGTCGAAGGCGGCCGCGTCAAACGCGTCGCTACGCTGCATGGTGCGGCCCAGGATGGTGTGGCTGGAAAGCGCAGCGAAGACCTCGCCGGTCATGAAGGTATCGAAATGCACGATGCTTCCTTCGGCCGCCCTCACCCACTTCGAATGGCTGCCGGGCAGGCCGATCAGCAATGGCTTTTGCGCCTCGCTTGCGGGCAGCGCGCTGAGAATGCCCAGCACCTGGGTCTCTTCGCCGCGCATGACGTTGGGCAGCGCCGAGCGTTGCAACACACCGGGGATGATGTGCAGATCCACGCCACGCAGGCTGCGCACCTGAACAAGGCCTGCGCTCAGGGCCGCAACGCTGGCGGGCGTCTGCTGATACGGCGCCTCGCGCCAGCCCTGGGCGCTGCCGACCATGCCGCAGACGATCACCGGCAAGCCCGGCTGGGCATCGAGCCAGTCACCACAGGCCTGGTCGAAAGCCAGTTCGAAACCGTCGCTGCACAGCTGCCCCGCCACCTGACGCGGCGCGGACGCCAACTGCATGATGCCCGCGGCGAGCGAGCGTTGTTCCAGCACCCGGCCGTTTTCGCCGAGCCGATACGCGCGAAGGGACGTCGTGCCCCAGTCGAGCGCAATCAATTGCGCCTGCATGGCTTCACCTGATTGTTATTGAAGAGTGAATGCAGGCGGACTATAAACCCGAATCGCGACTTATCTCAATATGTAAATTTCAATCCCATATATTGGGATTTTGCCTTTTGCGACAAACGTACCTGCCTGTGATGCCCTGCCACTGGTAGTTCGACAAATCCTTGAGCCATACTCGCCATCGCTGGCCCTTTGCCCGCGCTGCCGTTCTGCTGCCTGCCACCGACTACACTCATCTACAAAAGGACCCGTCAGATGAAGCGATTCCTCGTGCTCGACAGCTTTCGCGGCCTTTGTGCAGTGGCATTGATCGTTCATCACTCGCACATTGAACGCAGCATCACGGAACTGACGTTCTTCCGTAACGCCAGCCAGTTCGTGGGTTTCTTCTTCGCCTTGAGCGGCTTTCTGATCTACCGCCGCTACGTCAACCATCTCGGCACGCCCAGGCTTCTGGGCGAGTTCGCCGTGACCCGCACCTGCCGCGTGCTGCCCCTGCACATTGCGGTGCTGCTGTTTTTCATCGGGTTCGAGTGCCTGAAGCTGGTGCTGGAGCGCTATGGCCTGTCGCTCAATTACCCGGCCTTCAGCGGGGATCGCGCGCCCAGTGAAATCCTGCCCAATCTCTTGCTGATCCAGGCATGGTGGCCGACGTTCAATGCGCTGTCGTTCAACTACCCGTCCTGGTTCATCAGCGTCGAATTCTGGATCTGGATGATGTTCGGGCTGCTGGTATTTTGCGTGCCGCAGATCGCCCGCAAGCTGTTCATCGTGCTGTGTGTGCTGGCTTTCGTGGCGCTGTACAAGGATTTCAACCTGATTCCGCGCAACGTGCTGTGGGGCGTTTCCTGTTTCTTTGCAGGCGCCATCACTTACCGGCTGTATGTCCGGCTGCATGACTATGCGCCGGGCGCGCTGCTGGCCAGCCTGTTGGAGGCCGGGATACTGGCGGCGATCTACTGGGTAATGATCGAGGGCGAGCAACCGCTGACCATCCAACTGGGGCTGCTGTTCTGTGCGGCGATTCTGATCTTTTCGTTCGAATCCGGCCTGATCTCGCGGCTGCTGCGCCTGAGGTTGTTCCCGGCGCTGGGCAAGTTGTGGCTGTCGATCTACCTGACCCATGCGGCAGTGATTTTCGTGCTGGCCACGGGCATCGCAGTAGCGGCCAAGTTCACCGGTTACAGCCTGCTGGTCGACCGCCCCGGCGAGGCCACCGGAACGATGCTGCGCTACCTGAGCACCGGCAGCGCGCTTAACGATAATCTATTGATGTTGCTGGTGGTGGTGGCCGTGGTGGTGATTTCGATGCTGACCCACTGCTACATCGAGGCTCCGGGGATTCGCTTTGGCAAGCACTGGAAACACGGCACGCTGTTCCACCGGCGCAAGGACGACCCGCCGCAGGAACAGGCCTGAAGATCGACTTGTGGGAGCCGGGTTGCTGGCGAATGCGGTGTGTCCCTCAACGCAACGGTGCCTGACACTCCGCATTCGCCAGCAAGCCGGCTCCCACGGCCTTCGGCCAGAAGCAGATAGCGAGCATAAAAAAACCGCCCATAAAGGCGGTTTTTTCATTCATGCATCACACCCGTCGCGAATCAACGCTCCAGGAGGATACGCAGCATGCGGCGCAGCGGTTCGGCGGCGCCCCACAGCAGTTGGTCGCCCACGGTGAATGCGCCCAGGTACTGCGAACCCATGTTCAGCTTGCGCAGACGGCCCACCGGGATGTTCAGGGTGCCGGTCACGGAGGTCGGGCTCAGCTCCTGGATGCTGGCTTCGCGGTTGTTCGGCACCAGCTTGACCCAGGGGTTGTGCTGGCTGATCAGGCCTTCGATGTCGGCGATCGGCACGTCTTTGTTCAGCTTGATGGTCAGCGCCTGGCTGTGGCAACGCATGGCGCCGATGCGCACGCAGATGCCGTCCACCGGGATCGGGCTCTTGAAGCGGCCCAGGATCTTGTTGGTTTCGGCCTGGCCTTTCCACTCTTCGCGGCTCTGGCCGTTCGGCAGTTCCTTGTCGATCCACGGGATCAGGCTGCCGGCCAGCGGTACGCCGAAGTTTTCGGTCGGGAACGCTTCGCCGCGCATGGCTTCGGCCACTTTGCGGTCGATGTCCAGGATCGCGCTGGCCGGGTTGGCCAGGTCGTCAGCGACCGACGAATGGATGGTGCCCATCTGTTTGATCAGCTCGCGCATGTTCTGCGCGCCGGCGCCGGAGGCCGCCTGGTAGGTCATGGCGTTCATCCACTCCACCAGACCGGCTTCGAACAGGCCGCCCAGGCCCATCAGCATCAGACTGACGGTGCAGTTGCCGCCGATGAAGTTCTTGGTGCCGGCGTCCAGCTGCTGGTCGATGACCTTGCGGTTGACCGGATCGAGCACGATCACCGCGCTGTCGTCCATGCGCAGCGAGGATGCAGCGTCGATCCAGTAACCCTGCCAGCCCGCCTCACGCAGCTTGGGGAACACCTCGTTGGTGTAGTCGCCGCCCTGGCAGGTCAGTACCACGTCCAGGGTCTTGAGCTCGTCGATGCTGTAGGCATCTTTCAACGGAGCAATGTCCTTGCCCACCGACGGGCCTTGGCCGCCGACGTTGGAGGTGGTGAAAAAAACCGGCTCAATGAGATCGAAATCCTGCTCTTCCAGCATGCGCTGCATGAGCACGGAACCAACCATACCGCGCCAACCGACCAGACCTACACGTTTCATCGCAACTACACCTTAGTTAAAAGTGGGGCCCCTTCTTGCAGAGAGCGCAAAGCTCAACATTGCAGCAGTGGGCCCGAGATATTACAGATTGCGCAGCGCGGCGACTACGGCGTCACCCATTTCCTGCGTACCGACTTTGGCATTGCCTTCGGACCAGATGTCACCGGTGCGCAGGCCTTGATCGAGCACCAGGCTCACGGCCTTCTCGATGGCGTCTGCGGCGGCGTGCTGATTGAAGCTGTAACGCAGCATCATCGACACCGACAGAATGGTCGCCAGCGGGTTGGCGATGCCCTTGCCCGCGATGTCCGGCGCCGAACCGTGGCAAGGCTCGTACATGCCCTTGTTGTTCGAATCCAGCGACGCCGACGGCAGCATACCGATGGAGCCGGTGAGCATCGAAGCTTCGTCCGACAGAATGTCGCCGAACATGTTGTCGGTGACCATCACGTCGAATTGCTTCGGCGCGCGGACCAGCTGCATGGCGGCGTTGTCGACGTACATGTGGCTCAGTTCGACGTCCGGATAGTCTTTGGCCACCTGCTCGACCACTTCACGCCACAGCTGGCTGGACGCCAGCACGTTGGCCTTGTCCACCGAGCACAGCTTCTTGCCACGCACGCGGGCCATGTCGAAGCCCACGCGGGCGATGCGACGGATCTCGCTTTCGCTGTACGGCAGGGTGTCGTAGGCCTGGCGCTCGCCGTTTTCCAGCTCGCGGGTGCCACGTGGCGCGCCGAAGTAGATACCGCCGGTCAGCTCGCGAACGATGAGGATGTCCAGGCCCGAGACGATTTCCGGCTTCAGGCTCGAGGCCTCGGCCAGTTGCGGGTAAAGGATGGCCGGGCGCAGGTTGGCGAACAGGCCCAGTTGCGAACGGATCTTCAGCAGGCCGCGCTCAGGGCGGATGTCACGCTCGATGGTGTCCCATTTCGGGCCGCCCACGGCGCCCAGCAGCACGGCGTCGGCCGCGCGGGCACGTTCCAGGGTTTCGTCGGCCAGTGGCACGCCATGCTTGTCGATGGCCGCGCCACCGATCACGTCGTGGCTCAGTTCGAATCCCAACTGGTACTTGTCGTTGGCCAGTTCCAGGACCTTGACCGCCTCAGCCATGATTTCCGGACCGATGCCATCACCAGGGAGAATCAGAATCTGCTTGCTCATAACACCCTCTTATCAATATGTGCATCGGCGCTACTGGAGCGCCGATTGAAAAAGCAATTTTACTCGGGTGCATGCCACATGGGCTTGCCACGCCGTGTATCTGTGGGAGTGAGCTTGCTCACGAAAGCGGATGTCTATCCAGCAGCAATGCAAGCGCGCTACTGCCAATTCGTGAGCAAGCTCACTCCCACAACGATCACATGTATGCCACATGTAATCCGATCAATCAGGCGTCGCGGAACAACCACGGCTGCGCCGCGCGGTGTTTGCTCTCGAACGCGGCGATCGCATCGCCGTCCACCAGGGTCAGGCCGATGTCGTCCAGACCGTTGAGCAGGCAATGCTTGCGGAACGCGTCGACTTCAAAGTTGTACACCTTGCCATCTTCGCCGGTGACTGTCTGCGCCTGCAGGTCGATCTTCAGTTGATAGCCTTCCTTGGCCTCGACCGCCTTGAACAGCTCATCGACTTCGCTTTCAGTCAGGATGATCGGCAAGAGGCCGTTCTTGAAGCTGTTGTTGAAGAAGATGTCGGCGTAGCTCGGCGCGATGATGCTGCGAAAACCGTACTCTTCCAGCGCCCATGGCGCGTGCTCGCGGCTGGAGCCGCAGCCGAAGTTCTCACGGGCCAGCAACACGCTGGCGCCCTGATAACGCTCGTGGTTGAGGACGAAATCCTTGTTCAGCGGGCGCTTGGAGTTGTCCTGATAAGGCTGGCCCACGTCCAGATAACGCCACTCGTCGAACAGGTTCGGACCGAAACCGGTGCGCTTGATCGACTTCAGAAATTGCTTGGGAATGATCTGGTCGGTGTCGACGTTGGCGCGATCCAGTGGAGCGACCAGGCCGGTGTGCTGAGTAAATGGCTTCATGCTGGGCTCCTTAGTGCTGGCTCATGGTACGAACATCGACGAAACGGCCGTTGACCGCCGCCGCTGCCGCCATCGCCGGGCTCACCAGGTGGGTACGACCACCGGCGCCCTGACGGCCTTCGAAGTTGCGGTTGGAGGTGGACGCGCAATGCTCGCCACTTTCCAGGCGGTCCGGGTTCATCGCCAGACACATGGAGCAGCCAGGCTCACGCCATTCGAAACCGGCTTCGATGAAGATCTTGTCCAGGCCTTCCTTCTCCGCCTGCTCTTTGACCAGGCCCGAGCCCGGTACCACGATCGCCTGCTTGATGGTCGCCGCCACCTTGCGGCCTTTGGCGATGTCCGCCGCCGCGCGCAGGTCTTCGATCCGCGAGTTGGTGCAGGAACCGATGAACACGCGGTCGAGCTGAATGTCGGTGATCGCCTGATTGGCGGTCAGGCCCATGTACTTCAGGGCGCGCTCGATGGAACCACGCTTGACCAGATCGGCTTCCTTGGCCGGGTCCGGTACGTTCTGGTCCACTGCCAGGACCATTTCAGGCGAGGTGCCCCAGCTCACTTGCGGCTTGATCTGCGCAGCGTCCAGCTCGACTACGGTGTCGAACACCGCGTCGTCGTCGGACACCAGGTCTTTCCAGGCGGCGACCGCGGCATCCCATTGCTCGGCCTTCGGCGCGAACGGACGGCCCTTGACGTAAGCGATGGTCTTTTCATCGGTGGCCACCAGACCTACACGCGCGCCCGCCTCGATGGACATGTTGCAGATGGTCATGCGGCCTTCAACGGACAGGTCACGAATCGCGCTGCCGGCGAACTCGATGGCGTGGCCGTTACCGCCTGCGGTACCGATCTTGCCGATGATGGCCAGCACGATGTCCTTGGCGGTGACGCCGAACGGCAGTTTGCCTTCGACTTTCACCAGCATGTTCTTCATCTTCTTGGCGACCAGGCACTGGGTGGCGAGCACGTGCTCGACCTCGGAGGTGCCGATGCCGTGGGCCAGCGCGCCGAATGCGCCGTGGGTGGAGGTGTGCGAGTCGCCGCAGACCACGGTCATGCCCGGCAAGGTAGCGCCCTGCTCCGGGCCGATGACGTGAACGATGCCTTGACGGGCGTCGTTCATCTTGAATTCGGTGATGCCGTACTCGTCGCAGTTGTCGTCCAGGGTCTGGACCTGCAGGCGCGAAACCTGGTCGACGATGGCGTCGATGCCGCCCTTGCGCTCAGGGGTGGTCGGTACGTTGTGGTCCGGGGTCGCGATGTTGGCGTCGATGCGCCAAGGCTTGCGACCGGCCAGACGCAGGCCTTCGAACGCTTGCGGCGAAGTCACTTCATGGATGATGTGGCGGTCGATGTAGATCAGCGCCGAGCCATCGTCGCGCTGTTTGACCAAATGCGAATCCCAGAGCTTGTCGTAGAGCGTTTTGCCAGCCATCAGACGGTTTCCTCATCAGCGTGTTTCTGTGCCTCGGGCCGGACGTCTCGATGACCTCTCTTAAAAACCCCTTGGCTTGTGGGGAAGATGCTATGGAATATGCTTAAATAACTCAAATTCATAATTTTCATGCTTTGGATAACCAACAGGAATTCGAGATGGACCTGGCTAACCTCAACGCCTTTATCGCCATCGCCGAGACCGGCAGCTTCTCGGCGGCGGGCGAGCGCCTGCACCTGACGCAACCGGCCATCTCCAAGCGCATCGCCGGGCTTGAGCAACAATTGAACGTGCGCCTGTTCGACCGGCTGGGCCGTGAAGTGAGCCTGACCGAGGCTGGCCGCGCCCTGCTGCCCCGCGCCTATCAGATCCTCAACGTGCTGGACGACACCCGTCGCGCCCTGACCAACCTGACCGGCGAAGTCACCGGCCGCCTGAGCCTGGCCACCAGCCATCACATCGGCCTGCACCGTTTGCCCCCACTATTGAGGACATTCACCCGCACCTACCCCAACGTCGCACTGGATATCGAGTTTCTCGATTCCGAGGTCGCCTACGACGAAATCCTTCATGGCCGCGCTGAGCTTGCGGTGATCACCTTGGCCCCCGAACCCCATTCACTGGTCAAGGCGGTGGCGGTGTGGGACGACCTGCTGGAGTTCGTCGCAGCGCCGGAACACCCGCTGGCCAATATCAAGCACGTGGGTCTGGCCGACATCGCCAAGTATCCGGCGGTGTTTCCCGGCGGCAACACCTTTACCCATCACATCGTCAGCAGCCTGTGCGAAGCCCAGGGCATCAAACCCGATATCGCCATGAGCACCAACTATATGGAGACGATCAAGATGATGGTGTCCATCGGTCTGGCATGGAGTGTGCTGCCCAGAACCATGCTGGACGAACAAGTTGCCCGCATCACGCTGCCAGGCATACAGCTGCGCCGCGAGCTAGGCTACATTGTCCACACGGAACGCACGCTATCGAACGCCGCCAAAGCGTTCATGGCGCTGCTCGATGCCCAGGCGACCGGCCTGAGCGGTGAAGCTCACTGATCGACATACTGGCTTTCAGCCTTCAAGGCTCGTGATCACATGCCCACTACCGCAGACAATCCGCTGTTACAGTTGACCGGCCTGGCTCTGACCGCGAAGGAGTCGGAGAAACACTTCTCGACGCTTTTCAATCTCAGCCCCAACGTCGTGCTCCTCACCCGCTTCGAAGACGGGTTGATCTGCAATGCCAATTGCCATTTTGAAACCACCTTCGGCTGGGCACTGGCCGACTGCGTGGGCCGCACCACGCTGGAAATCGGTTTGTGGACGGATCCGGCGCAACGCCAGTTGGCGCTGGACAGGACCTTTGCCTCGCCGCTGCCGGCCAATCTGGAAACCCAGTGGCAAGGGCGCCAAGGCAGCGCCCATGACGGCACGCTGTACACGCAGAAAATCGAGCTGTCCGACGGCCTTTACCTGCTCAGCACCTTCATCGACACCACCGAACACAAGCGCGCCCAGCAGGCGCTCAAGGCCAGTGAAGAAAAGTTTGCCCGCGCGTTTCACTCCAGCCCCGACGCCATCATCATCACCGAGAAGGCCACCGGGCGTTACATCGAGGTCAATGACGGTTTTTCCCGGCTGTCCGGTTACAGCGCCGCCGATGTGCTGGGGCGCACGGTGTTCGAATTCGTCATCATGGCCGACATCACCCAGCGCGAGCGGCTGATCCAGGAAGTGCAGGACCAGGGCCGGGTGCGCAACCGCGAGCTGCTGGGGCGCAACAAGAATGGCGAGATCATCACCGTCGACGTCTCCATCGACCCGCTGGAACTCAACGATACCCCGTGCCTGCTGATCACCGCCCGCGACATCAGCCAGCTGAAGAACGCCCAGGCGCAGATCCAGCACCTGGCCTATCACGACCCGCTGACCAACCTGCCCAACCGCGCGCTGCTGATGGACCGCCTGAGCCAGCAGATCGCCCTGCTCAAGCGCCACGACCTGCGCGGCGCGCTGCTGTTTCTCGATCTGGACCACTTCAAGCACATCAACGATTCGCTCGGCCACCCGGTGGGCGATAGCGTGCTGAAGATCATCACCGCGCGCCTGGAAGCCAGCGTGCGCATGGAAGACACCGTGGCGCGGCTGGGCGGCGACGAATTCGTGGTGCTGATCAGTGGCCTGGAAGGCAGCCGCGACGAGGTGATCGATCAAGTGGCGAGCCTGGCCGACACGCTACGTGAACTGCTGGCCGAGCCGATGTTTCTCGACGGCCACCGCTTGCAGGTCACGCCGAGCATCGGCGTGGCGTTGATCCCCGACCACGGCTCGACCCCCGCCGACCTGCTCAAGCGCGCCGACATCGCCCTGTACCGGGCCAAGGACGCCGGGCGCAACGCCACCCAAATGTTCCACGACACCATGCAAAAGGCCGCCAGCGACCGTTTGCGCCTGGAAAACGAACTGCGCCAGGCCCAGGCCCGGGGCGAGTTCAGCCTGTGCTACCAACCTCAGGTGAACACCCGCGGCAACCGCATCGTCGGCGCCGAAGCGCTGCTGCGCTGGCGGCACCCGACCCTGGGCAACCTGCCGCCGAACCAGTTCATCAAGGTCATGGAAGAAAGCGGGATGATCCTGGAAGTCGGCAGCTGGATCCTCGAAGAAGCCTGCAAGACCGGCGGCGAGTTGATCCGCAAGGGCCTGATCGACACCCGCGACTTCAACCTGTGCGTGAATATCAGCCCGCGGCAGTTTCGTCAGGCCGACTTCGTCGAGCGGGTGGAGACCTGCCTGCGCACCTTCGAGCTGCCCCACCGCTTGCTGAAACTGGAAATCACCGAAGGCATCGTGATCCAGAACCTGGACGACACCATCGCCAAGATGCTGAAACTCAAGGCGCTGGGCGTGACCTTCGCGATGGACGACTTCGGCACCGGCTATTCCTCACTGACCTACCTCAAGCGCCTGCCGGTGGACGCGCTGAAGATCGACCAATCCTTCGTGCGCGACGCCACCAGCGACCCCAACGACGCGGAAATCGTGCGTGCCATCGTGGCCATGGCGGCCAGCCTGAATCTGGCGATCATTGCCGAGGGCGTGGAGTTGCAGGAGCAGCTGGATTTCCTGGCTCAACTCGATTGCCATCTGTACCAGGGGTTTCTGTTCAGCGAACCGCTGAGCGTGGCGGGATTCGAGGCGTTGTTGCGCGAGCGGATGGAAAAAGCCTGAATCGCCGGACACACGCTTTGCCTCTGGCCGAAGGCCGTGGGAGCCGGCTTGCTGGCGAATGCGTCAGGGCAGTCACCCATGAGTTGAATGAACCACCGCATTCGCCAGCAAGCCGGCTCCCACAGGGTTCCGTATACGGCAGTCGAATAGATAGTTCGGACACAAAAAGGCGCCCCGAAAGGCGCCTTTTTTCAGCTCGACATCACATCAATGCGCCAGGGTCTTCTGGCCGTTGATCTGGATGCGCTTTGGCTTGGCCTCTTCAGGCACCAGGCGCAGCAGGTCGATGTTCAGCAGGCCATTGGCCAGAGCTGCGTTTTTCACTTCGATGTGGTCAGCCAGGCGGAACGACAGCTTGAATGCGCGCTGGGCGATGCCCTGGTGCAGGAAGGTCACGCCTTCTGCGCCCTTGTCGCGCTTGCTGCCGGTGACGGTCAGCACGCCCTTCTCGACCTGCAACTCCAGGTCATCTTCCTGGAAACCCGCAGCCGCGATGACGATGCGGTATTGGTCATCTGCGTGTTTTTCGACGTTGTAGGGAGGGTAGGTGCTGGCCGACTCGTTGCGGGCGGCCGATTCGAACAGGTCGTTGAAGCGGTCGAAGCCCACGGAATGACGGAACAGTGGAGCCAGAGAGAAAGCGGTAGTCATGTGAATCTCCTGATAAATCAGCAAGTGTTTGTATCCGCGACCCGACTTCGGCATCGCGTAACCCTTAGATAGGGCCCGTCACTTCGCTTTCAAGAGTCTCTCTGAACATTTTTTCAGGCCGCTTCCTGTTCGGTCACGCCCAGCATCTGGCTGATGCGCTCGCAATCGGTTTCCCGGCGCAGGGCATCGAACATCACGGTCGCCTCTGGATAGCTCTTGGTCAGCAGAACCACCCACTGCTTCAGACGGCCCGGCGCCTGCACCCGGGTCATCTTGGCCAGCGCCTGTAGCCAGAAAGAGCGCAGCAGCGGCTGCAGCTCGTCCCAGGTCATCCCGACCACGTCCCGCCCCGCTTCGGCCGCAGCGATCTGCCGGCCCAGATCAGGACGCGCCACCAGCCCGCGGCCGATCATGATGTCCCGCGCGCCGCAGATTTCCCGGCAGCGGCGCCAGTCGTCCACGGTCCAGATTTCGCCGTTGGCGATGATCGGGATCTTCACCACGTCCTGGATCTTGCCGATCCACTCCCAGTGCGCCGGCGGCTTGTAACCATCGACCTTGGTACGGGCGTGAACCACGATGTGCTCAGCGCCGCCAGCCTCCAGCGCCCGCGCGCAATCCAGCGCAGGCTCGGTGCTGTCGTAGCCCAGACGCATCTTGGCGGTGACCGGAATGTGCGCCGGCACGGCGCGGCGCACGTGGCTGAGGATCGAGTGCAGCAGCTCCGGCTCCTTAAGCAATACCGCCCCGCCTCGCGACTTGTTCACGGTCTTGGCCGGGCAGCCGAAATTCAGGTCGATCACCGGCGCGCCCAGCTCGGCGGCCAGCGCTGCGTTTTCTGCCAGGCATACCGGGTCCGAACCCAGCAACTGCACGCGCAACGGCACGCCCGCGCGGGTTTTCGCGCCGTTGTGCAGCTCGGAGGCGAACTTGTAGAAGTAGTGATCGGGCAGCAGACGCTCGGTCACCCGAATGAACTCGGTCACGCACCAGTCGATGCCGCCGACCTGAGTCAGCACATCGCGCAGAATGTCGTCGACCAGGCCCTCCATGGGCGCCAGAGCAATTTGCATGGATCACACACTCGAAAAAAGTCCGGCAGTTTACGCAGTGACGGCCGGATTGGGAACGGGCCGTGCGTCAGGCCAGCGCCATCTGCAACGCCGGACCATAGCCCTCGATGAACTCGGTGGGCATGCGCTTGGGCTTGCCGGTGGACAGCTCGATGCAGACAAAGGTGGTCTGCGCACGCAGCAAGGTGGCGCCGTCGCTCGGACGCTTGAGCTGGAAGCGTCGGGTCATCTTCAGGCGCTGGTCCCAATCGACGATCCAGGTGCCCAGTTGCAGCTCGTCATCCAGATAGGCGCTGGCCAGATAGTCGATTTCGTGACGCACCACCGCCATCGCCCGGTCCAGCCGCCGATACTCGGTCAGATCCAGCCCCAGTTGCTGTGAGTGCCGCCAGGCGCAGCGTTCGAGCCAGGTCACGTACACCGCGTTGTTGGCGTGCCCCAATCCATCGATATCGTCGTCGCTCACTTGCAGATCGATGACGAACGGCGTTGCCAGATCCCAGACCATGCTCGTTCCTGCCCTCAAGAATTGATTCGGCGGTCAGTGTAACGAAAAGCATCTTCAGGTGAAGGTTTGTGTCCGGATTGGCCTACTGCACGGCTGACTTCGCCGCACGCAGCACGCGATCGGACATCTCGCACGGCCCCAGCGCCCGGGCCAGCGCCAGGCCACCCAGCATCAGGGCGATATCGGCCAGGGTCTTGTCGGTTTCTTCGGGGCTGGATGCCAGTTGCGCGACCATCAGCTCGATGTGCTCGGACAGTGCATCGCGAAAATCATCCGACAGCCGGGCCATCTCGCCAATGGCAGTGGGCAGCGGGCAGGCGTGGTCTTCGGCATCGCGGTGTTTACGCGACAGATAGAACGCGGCCAGCAAGGCGCGGCGCTCGTCACCGGGCAGTTGTTCGTCAATGGTGGCGACCATTTGCCGCCGCTCGCTGAGCAACTGGTTGAACGCCTCCAGCATCAGGGCTTCCTTGCTCTCGAAATGGGCGTAGAAGCCACCGACGGTCAGCCCCGCCGAACCCATGATCTCGTTGACGCTAGGCTCGACCGGCCCGCGCGCGATCAGGGCTGCGCTGGCGGCACCGAGAATACGTTCGCGGGTCTGTGCTTTTTTGTCGTTCATGTTCGCCTCCCGGATGATGGCGATAATATTATCCGCATCATGGGGGATGGCAAGAGGAAGGCGTTGCAAGCGGCGGGCGGGAAAAATAAAACCCCGAAAAAACAAAAGGGCCATTCAATAATCGAATGACCCTTGGTCTCGCAGAGCGAGAAATCGTGGCGTCCCCTAGGGGACTCGAACCCCTGTTACCGCCGTGAAAGGGCGGTGTCCTAGGCCACTAGACGAAGGGGACGCAAAACCTTCTGTCAGGTTCGTTCAACTTCAACGAACCCTGGCGAATTGGTGGAGCTAAGCGGGATCGAACCGCTGACCTCCTGCATGCCATGCAGGCGCTCTCCCAGCTGAGCTATAGCCCCGGATTTACGCCTCTCGGCGGAGTTCAACCTTGCGGCATCACTCGGTGAAACGTGGCGTCCCCTAGGGGACTCGAACCCCTGTTACCGCCGTGAAAGGGCGGTGTCCTAGGCCACTAGACGAAGGGGACGTAACCCTTGCGTACCCGATCGGCGCTGGTTCCGATTCGCGGTACAAATCCCAAGGCAGTGTAGCCAACCTTGAAACTTCTAATTTGGTGGAGCTAAGCGGGATCGAACCGCTGACCTCCTGCATGCCATGCAGGCGCTCTCCCAGCTGAGCTATAGCCCCACATTACACTCTCGGATCACGCTGCGTTGCCGCTGTGTTTTCCGTGTTGCCGTGTGGACGGGGCGCATATTAAGTGCGACCCAGGTACCTGTCAAACTTTTTTTAAACAAATTTCAAAAAAAATTTCCGGGATAACAATCACTTACCACCCTCCCCCGGCTTTCCCCAACAAAAGCAGGGGCTTGCCGCCTCTGTCACGCCGCAGGCTTGCAGCGTGACAGACACATTCACTCCTCAGCCGATGGCGCCGAGCAGCTTTTCCCACTCCTTGTTTTCTTTCTTCGAGACGCCGCCCAGCATGTCCAGCGCCTGGCGCAAGCGATAACGGGTCAGGTCCGGGCCGAGGATTTCCATGGCGTCGGTCACCGACACCGAGTTGGCTTGCCCGGTGATCGCGGCGAACATCAGCGGCATGGCATCGCGCAGTTTCAGTTGCAGATGCTCGACCACCGCCTGGATGCAGCCGGTAATGCGGTCCTTCTCCCACTGACGCAGGGATTCGAGCTTCCACAGGATCAGCTGCATCACCTGACGCACCTGCTCGGGCGAGAGCTTCTTGTGTTCGAACAGCTTCGGATCCGGGTTCACCCCACCGGCGAAGAAGAAACCGCCCAGCGGCGCGACCTGGCTGAAGGTCTCGACACGACCTTGCACGTGCGGCGCGATCTTCATCATGTAGTCGCTGTTGAACGCCCACTTCTGCACGCGCGCAGCGAACTCCTCGACCGGCAGTTCACGCAGCCACTGGCCGTTGAGCCAGGACAGCTTCTCGATGTCGAAGATCGGCCCGCCCAGCGAGACGCGGTTCAGGTCGAAGTTGTCGACCATTTCCTGCAGCGAGAACTTCTCGCGCTCGTCCGGCATCGACCAGCCCATGCGGCCCAGGTAGTTGAGCATCGCCTCGGGCATGAAGCCCATGCGCTCGTAGAAGGTCACCGAGGTCGGGTTCTTGCGCTTGGACAGCTTGCTCTTGTCCGGGTTACGCAGCAGCGGCATGTAGCACAGTGCCGGCTTTTCCCAGCCGAAGTATTCGTAAAGCAGGATCAGCTTCGGCGCCGACGGCAGCCACTCCTCACCGCGCAGCACGTGGGTGATGCCCATCAGGTGGTCGTCGACGACGTTGGCCAGGAAGTAGGTCGGCAGGCCGTCGGTCTTCATCAAGACTTGCATGTCCATGCGGTCCCACGGGATTTCCACGTCACCGCGCAGAATGTCCGGCACCACGCAAACGCCTTCGCTCGGCACTTTCATGCGGATCACATGGGGCTCGCCAGCGGCCAGACGGCGCTCGACTTCTTCCTTGGACAGCAGCAGCGCGCGGCCGTCGTAACGCGGGGTTTCGCCACGGGCCATCTGCTCGGCGCGCATCTGGTCCAGTTCTTCGGCGGTGCAGAAGCACGGGAAGGCGTGACCGGCGTCGACCAGTTGCTGGGTGTACTTCTTGTAGATGTCGCCGCGCTCGCTCTGACGGTACGGGCCATGGGGGCCGCCGACATCCGGGCCTTCACTCCACTCGATGCCGAGCCAGCGCAATGCGTCGAAAATCTGTTGTTCGGACTCGCGGGTCGAGCGCAGCTGGTCGGTGTCTTCAATGCGCAGGATGAATTCGCCGCCGTGCTGCTTGGCGAAGCAATAGTTGAAGAGCGCGATGTAAGCCGTGCCAACGTGGGGGTCGCCGGTGGGCGATGGCGCGATGCGGGTGCGAACGGTGGTCATGAAAATTTCCGAATAGGTCGAACAAGCCGCGAATCTTAGCAGGCGCAGCCCTCGCCGCTCCAGCGCCGGGGATGGATTCACTCAGGCGGTATTTGAGCGTAGCCAGTGCGCAGCCATGTGCCAGAAATGAATACCGGATTATCACTTCCAGTCATTATTTCAACGATAGCTAGGTGCCAGACCTCAAACACTGATAAATTTCCTTACATTCTAATAATCAAGAACGATCATGCCTGCCCAACTGAAACGCCGTCTGTTCATCTTCCTTGCGGTGGTCTTACTGATCGCCCTCGCCTTCTTCGCCCAGTGGTATTTCAAGGGGCGTTTTGTCGAAACCACCGACAACGCCTACGTCCAGGGCGAGATCACGCGGATTTCCAGCCAGTTGGGTGCGCGGGTCAGCGAAGTGCTGGTTCAGGACAACCAGCACGTCGATGAAGGCCAGTTGCTGGTGCGCCTGGAGCCCGATGACTTTCGCCTCGCCGTCGAACGTGCCCAGGCCACGCTCGCCACCCGCGAAGCCGAGCGGGTGCAGGCCCAGAGCAAGCTGACCCAGCAATCGAGCCTGATCGCCGCCAGCGACGCCCAGGTTCAGGCCAATCAAGCGACGCTGGGACGCACCCAGCTTGACTTGGCACGCCTGCAAAAGCTGCGCAAACCGGGCTTCGTCTCTGAAGAACAGGTCACCACCATGACCGCCGACAGCAACGTCGCCCGCTCCCAGGTGAGCAAGGCCCAGGCCGATGCCCAGAGTCAGCGCCAGCAGGTGACCGCGCTGAGCGCCGAACTCAAGCGCCTCGACGGGCAGATCGCTTCGGCCCGCGCGGATCTGGCCCAGGCTGAAATCAACCTCAAGCGCACTGAAATCCACTCGCCCATCAGCGGCACCATCGGCCAGCGCGCCGCGCGCAACGGCCAGTTCGTCCAGGGCGGCGCCTACCTGCTGTCGATCGTCCCCGACGAAGACATCTGGGTGCAGGCCAACTTCAAGGAAACCCAGATCGAACACATGGAAATCGGCCAGCGCGCCGAGCTGACCTTCGACAGCTTCCCCAGCACGCCGATCCACGGCCGGGTCGACAGCCTGTTCGCCGCCTCCGGCGCGCAGTTCAGCCTGCTGCCGCCAGACAACGCCACCGGCAACTTCACCAAGGTGGTGCAGCGCATTCCAGTCAAGCTGACCTTCGCGGCAGACAACCCGCTGCATGGCAAGATTCGTCCCGGCATGTCGGTGACGGTGGCCGTCAACATCAAACCCGCGAACGACGCCGACAGTGGCCGGTGACGAACTGATCCGCCCGGTCGGCGAACCGACCCGGCGCGACTGGATCGCGGTGATGAGCGTGATGCTCGGCGCCTTCATGGCCGTGCTCGACATCCAGATCACCAACTCCTCACTCAAGGACATTCAGGGCGCGCTGTCGGCGACCCTTGAGGAAGGCTCGTGGATTTCCACCTCCTATCTGGTGGCCGAAATCATCATGATCCCCCTCACCGCCTGGCTGGTGCAGTTGCTCTCGGCAAGGCGGCTGGCGGTCTGGGTGTCGTTGGGTTTCCTCGCCTCGTCGCTGCTGTGCTCCATGGCCTGGAGCCTGGAAAGCATGATCGTGTTTCGCGCCCTGCAAGGCTTCACCGGCGGCGCGCTGATTCCCCTGGCGTTCACCCTGACCCTGATCAAACTCCCGGAACATCACCGCGCCAAAGGCATGGCGCTGTTCGCCATGACCGCCACCTTCGCCCCGTCCATCGGCCCTACCTTGGGCGGCTGGCTGACCGAAAATTTCGGCTGGGAGTACATCTTCTACATCAACGTGCCGCCGGGGCTGGTGATGATCGCCGGGCTGATGTACGGCCTGGAGAAGAAGGCGCCGCACTGGGAGCTGCTCAAGAGCACCGACTACGCCGGCATCGTCACCCTCGGCGTGGGCCTGGGTTGCCTGCAAGTGTTCCTCGAAGAAGGCCATCGCAAGGACTGGCTCGAATCCAGCCTGATCGTCACCCTGGGCAGCATCGCCCTGCTGAGCCTGATCACTTTCGTCATCATCCAGTTTTCCAAAGCCAAACCGTTGATCAACCTGGGCATCCTCGGCAATCGCAACTTCGGGCTGTCGAGCATTTCCAGCGTCGGCATGGGCGTCGGGCTGTACGGTTCGGTGTATTTGCTGCCGTTGTACCTGGCGCAGATTCAGGGCTACAACGCCCAGCAGATCGGCGAAGTCATCATGTGGATGGGTATTCCGCAGCTGTTCCTGATCCCGCTGGTGCCGCAACTGATGAAAGTCATCCCGCCCAAGGTCCTGTGCACCCTGGGTTTCGGCCTGTTCGGCGCGGCGAGTTTCTTCTCGGGCGTGCTCAACCCGGACTTCGCCGGGCCGCAGTTCAACCACATCCAGATCGTCCGCGCCCTGGGCCAGCCGATGATCATGGTCACCATCTCGCTGATCGCCACCTCCTACATTCAGCCGCAGGACGCAGGCTCGGCGTCGAGCCTGTTCAACATCCTGCGCAACCTGGGCGGCGCCATCGGCATCGCCCTGCTGGCGACCTTGCTGGATGCGCGGACCAAGACCTACTTCGACTACTTGCGCGAGTCCATCTCCCCCGCCAACCCGCAAGTGGCCGAACGCATGGCACAGCTCAGCGAGCGCCTGGGCAACGAGACCGCAGCATTGGGCAAACTCAGCGAAATCACCCACCAGCAGGCGGCGATCATGGCCTACAACGACGCGTTTCATTTCGTCGCGCTGGCCCTGGGGATCAGCATGCTGGCGGTGATGCTGACCAAAAGGCTGCCGGCGGGGATGAAGGGGGGTGAAGCGCACTGAAGCCAGCCGTTTCGTCAGTGCCGATAGGATCTGTAGACGCAGTGTTGTAGGCCCTTTCTGAAAACGCTGTAACCCCTGCCTTTTGTGTTTCAGCGCCCGGACAGCAGCCTTTTCTTCCCCTAGATTCCGCGTTTTTCTCAAGCGCGGATCAGGGAATGACAGACGCTCTCTGGGCGGCCCGACAGGGCGATGCCCTTGCTCACAGCTCGGTGATGGCCGACGTGTTCGGCGGCGCACTGGAAGTGGTCGCCAATGTCGCCATCGGCGTTGCCGTGACGGCGGCGATCGTCGGTGCGGCGGGCCTGACATTGGCCACCGGTGGCCTCGGTGCCTGTGTGCTGGGCGCCGTGGTCGGCGCGGCCGTTGCAGTCGGCATGCAGCTCACGGGAGCCGACAACAAGCTCAGCGAGTTCTGCCACAGCCTGGGCAATGGCCTGTTCCCGCCGACGGTCTGCGCCCAGATCACCAGCGGGTCGCCCAACGTCTTCATCAATGGCCTGCCTGCGGCGCGAGCGGCCGGTTCCATCTCAAGCTCTGCCATTGAGCTGCCCGAAGATGCGGCGCCCGAAGGCACCTTTCTCGATATGGCCAAGGGCTTTTTCTCGGAGTTGTGGCGGCCCACCGTGGCAACGCCCGATCCCGGCGCCAAGCCCTTGCCCAACGATCAGATCACCTGCGAAAAGCACCCCGGCATGCCGGGACAGTATCTGGCCGAAGGTTCCAGCAAGGTCTTTATCAACGGCCAGCCTGCCGTGCGCAGCGGGGATCGCAGCACCTGCGATGCGACGGTGGTGTCCTCAGGGCAGATTTCACCGAACGTGCGCATCGGCGGTGGCAAGGCGGTGGTGCGCAGCATCCGCAGCGGCAAGACGCCAGGCGTCGGGCTGGCAGTTTCGGCCCTGATGATGCTCAAGGGCGGGCCAGCGAAATTCGTCAGCAACCTGCCCTGCATGCTGCTCGGCGGGATCAACGCTTATGCCGTCGGCTCGGTCGCAGGTGCGCTGGAGCGAGCGATGGCCGGTTCGCCCCGTCCAGTGCACGCGGCGACCGGCGCCAAAGTGCTGGGCGGCGCTGAGGAGCTGGATTTCGTCCTCCCCGGCGTATTGCCGATTGTCTGGCAGCGCTTCTACAACAGTCGCGACGAGCGTCGAGACGGGCTGTTGGGAGCAGGCTGGAGCCTGCCGTTCGAGGTGAGTGCCGAGGTCGATGAAAGCGGCCTGATCTACATCGACGAACAGGCGCGGCGCATCGACATGGGCGTCATTCCCCTGGGCGGCGCGGTGTTCAGCGCGGGCGAAGGGCTGGCGGTCAAGCGGCATGGCGATGGCCGGCTGCTGATCGAGAGTGAAGACGGGATTTATCGGCTGTTCGAGCCTCACCTGCTCGATCCCAACCACTTGCGGCTTTCGCAACTGGGCGACCGCAACGACAACCGCATTCATCTGGTGTACGACACCCAGGGGCGCCTGTCTCGGCTGCACGACACCCTCGATCAGGTCCGCCTGCAACTGGTGTATTCGACTCGCTGGCCTTCACGCATTGAACACGTCGAACGCGAGCTCGATGACCAGACTTGCGAAGTGCTGGCCCGTTACGCCTATGACGGCAACGGCGATCTGTGCGAGGTGCGCAATGCGCTGGACAAGGTTCAGCGGCGTTTCGCTTATGACGCGCAGCGGCGCATGGTCGAGCATCAGTTGCCGACCGGCCTGCATTGCTTCTATGAGTGGGCACGGATCGACGAACGTGAATGGCGCGTGGTCCGCCACTGGACCGACGACGGCGAAGAATACCGGTTTGACTACGACCTAGATGCTGGCACTACCACTGTCACCGACGGCCTCAACAGGCAAAGCGTCCGGCGCTGGAACCGCCAGCATCAGATCATCGAATACCGCGACAACCTCGCCCACGCCTGGCAGTTCTCCTGGAACGACGATCGCCAACTGCTGGGGGCCGTCGATCCCAAGGGCGGCCGGTGGACATACAGCTATGACGAAGCAGGCAATCTGGCATCGACCGAAGACGCGCTCGGGCGGATCGATTCCACGCTGTGGCTGGAGCATTGGTCCCTGCCCAAGGTGCAGACCGATGCAGCAGGCAATCATTGGCAATACCGCTACGACGCGCGGGGCAATCGCACCCACGCAGTCGATCCACTGGGCCACATCACCCGCTATCGCTTTGATGAACGCGGGCGGGTCGTTGAAATCATCGACGCCAATGGCAGCGGCCAAAAGCTGCACTGGAACAGCCTCGGCCAACTGACGCATCAGCAGGACTGCTCCGGTCAGCGCACCGAATTGGGCTACGACCCTCGCGGCTTTCTCGAACAGGTCACCGACCCACTCGGTGAACAAACCCGGTATTGGCATGACGCCCAAGGCCGCTTGCTGCAACGCCAGTCGCCTGTCGACCGCACCGAACGTTTCCTGCGCGATGACAGCGGGCTGCTGATCGGCTATGCCAACGCCGCCGGAGAAATCACCCGCTACCAGTACGACCGCCGCGGCCGGATACGGCAACGCACCGATCCGCATAATCGCAAAGTGGAAGCCGGTTATGACGCCTATGGTCGGCTGGAAAACCTGACCAACGAGAATGGCGAGCGCTACCGGTTTGCCTGGGATGACTGTGATCGGTTGCTGGCGCAGCAGGATCTGGATGGCAGCCAACGGCGCTATCGCTACGACGCGCTGGGCGATCTTGTCGGTGTCGAGCAAATTGCCGGGCAGGAGGCAATCACCCATAGTCTGGAGCGCGATGCGGTTGGCCGACTCGTTGCCAAGATCACCTCCGATGGCCGCACTGACTACGAGTACGACCGGCTCGACAACCTGCTCAGCGTCACCTTTACCGATCTTGACGGTGAGCAAAACTACGTCGATTTCCGCTACGACGCTCTGGGCCAGCTACTCAGCGAAACCACCTCGTCCGGCGCGATCCACCACCGCTACGACGAACTCGGCAACCTGATCCAGACCCGAACGCCCGACGGCCGCTGGATCAACCGCCTGCGCTACGGCAGCGGCCACCTGCACCAGCTCAACCTCGACGGCCAACTCGTCTGCGACTTTGAGCGCGACAAGCTGCATCGAGAGGTGCTGCGCACTCAGGGCCAGATCAACACCCGCAGCGAATATGATCGCAGCGGCCGCTTGACTGGTCGAACCCGCCGCCGGAACGACCGCCCTCGCCCGCTGCCTGCGGACAGCACGACAGGATACGAATACGACCTCACCGACAACCTCATCGCCCGAGAGCAACGTAGCGCTCAGGGCAATCAACGCACCCTGCTCCACTACGACTCCAGCAGCCGAATCATGTCCACCCAGGACAGTCATCAAGGCCTGTTGGAACGCTTCGCCTACGACCCCGCCGCCAATCTTATGGACGGCCTGCAATCGGACGCCGGTCGCGTCAAACACAACCGGCTCCAGACTTATCAGAACAAACGCTACCGCTACGACGGCTTTGGTCGACTGATCGAGAAATACAGCAACCGCCGCGGCACCCAGCACTTCGCCTACGACGCCGAGAGCCGCCTGACCGAAGTGCGCAACCACAACGGCCACGTCGTGCGCATGACCTACGACCCGCTCGGGCGACGCATCGGCAAAACCGAACACCATCCAAGCGGCCATCAGATCAGCGAAACGACGTTCATCTGGGACGGCCTGCACCTGCTGCTCGAAGAGCAGAACACCCTGCCGACCCTCTACCTCTACGCCGAAAACAGCCACGAACCCGTGGCGAGAATCGATGGTCGAGGCGAACACCAGAACATCCGCTACTACCACAACGCCCCCAACGGCCTGCCCGAACAACTCACCGAACTCGAGGGCAGCATCGTCTGGCAGGCGCGCTATCAGGTCTGGGGCAACACCACACAGGAGACCCGCGAGCCATACTTCGTCGAACACCAGAACCTGCGCTTTCAAGGTCAGTACCTTGATCGCGAGACCGGACTGCACTACAACACCTTCAGGTTCTACGACCCGGATGTAGGGCGGTTTACCACGCCCGATCCGATCGGGTTGGCGGGTGGGCTGAATCTTTATCAGTACGCGCCGAATCCGATTGGGTGGGTGGATCCGTGGGGGTGGACGTGCGTTCGCGTTCGTCACTACACGAATAAGAAGGGGCTAGAGGGTATCAAAGACTCAGGCGTCATCATGGCTCGGGACAAAGGTCGAGTTTATGTCGAACCAGCGAAAAACAAGCCACTTAACGAGGTCGAAGCGCAAACCAAATATTCGATCAAAAGAGGCAAAGGCAAGCACTACGTAGAAACCGACGTGCTTGAAAGCGAGTTAGAGTGGGTAAAAAATCCGAAGTATCACACGCACGAGCTTACTATCAAAGGCGACTTAACCTTAAAAAACCCAACTTTTACTCTGAGAAAGTAGCCATGAAAAAAGAAAATGAAACGATAACCCTTAGCGGCGAAAAGGCTATCGAGGTGCTATGCGAAATTGAATATATGCTCATCTCGCTTAGAGACATCGCGAATTACTATTACCTTCATCCTGACAGGCCTCCCACTCCAGAAACAGACATTGCCTACGCACTGGAGACTACAAGATTCATTGATGAAAACCGGATAAACGACCGATTAAATAAAATGCGGAATATACTTTCGGAGCCATTCAATTCTGAAACTGGTGACGATGATATGGATGACATAGAACGGGCTGTTGAAAACCTAAATTACTGGTGCAAGCCGGGTGATTAAAAGTACCGCTGCAACGCGTTTTTTCTTGCCGCAGCAATCCGGACAAATCTTTTTGTACCCTTCTGTATCCCACCACCCCACAGATACACCACCCTGCAATCTCACCCATCCACGCACACAAACGCGATACACCCGCACGGTTTACTAGGCACGTCGAACAGCGCAGCCCACCCACGGGCAGCGCACACCTAACCTAGAACCTTGCAGGAGTTACGCCATGAAACGCCAGATCCTTCTCAGCATCGCCCTGACCGCCCTCGCCGCCAACGTTTTCGCCGCGGATGGCGCCGAGCATCTAAAGCAATACCAGAGCGCGCAGATCAGCGCCCCGGCCGTCACTCAGGAACGTGTCGCATCCGACGGCTCCGATCACCTGAAAGCTTTCCAGACAGCCAGCGTGACCTTCGATGTGAAGAATGCCGAGACCGTGGCCGATGTGCGCTCGGAGTTTGGTTCGCAGTACCAGCGCTATTGATCGGGCTGACCACGGCAGCGGCCTTGAGGACGCCCCGCCGGCAAGCCGTGCTGCTACGGATGGTAGTGACGCAAATACTGCGTCCAACTTCGCCCCCCGTAGCAGCCGGGCTTGCCCGCGGGAGCGATCTCGAAATCGCCCCCACATTAAAGCCCGTGCTGCTTTGATCAGCCTTTCACTGCTGCGGTTGCCAGTCATCCGGCACCACGGCAATCACATCGATTTCCATCAGCCATTGCGGCTGGCCGAGCCCGGAAATCACCAGCCCCGTGGAAATCGGGAACACGCCTTTGAGCCACTTGCCGATCTCCTGGTACACCGGCTCGCGATAGCGCGGGTCGATGATGTAGGTAGTGGTCTTGACGATGTGCGATAGGTCCGAACCCGCCTCTTCCAGCAGTTGCTTGACGTTCTTCATCGCCTGTTCGGCCTGGGCGCGCGGATCGCCCAAACCCACCAGATTGCCTTCGAAATCGGTGCCGATCTGGCCGCGCACGTAGATCGTGTTGCCTGCCCGGACGGCCTGGCACAGGTCGTTGTCCAGCGCCTGGTTCGGGTAGGTTTCCTTGGTGTTGAACATGCGGATGCGCGTGTGGGTTGGCTGGGCCATGTGCAATTCCTTGAATAGATGAGGTTGGCCGCGCTGCGGGGAACGGATCAGCGCGGGTTGAAAAGTTTCAGGCGCTGACCGCAGGCTTGCTCGAAACCGGCGCGGCGATTTGCGCAGCCTGGCGCTCGGACGCATCGCGGTAGGTCAGATACTGGCGCTGGATGGCGATGTGATCGGCCACGTACTTGGCGTCGTGCCAGACACCCCAGATAAACGACGAGCCGCGCCGCGACTGCCAGGGCAGGCCGAGGAAGTAGATGCCTGACTCTGTCGACACACCGCGCTGGTGCGCAGGCTTGCCCTTGGCGTCGAAGGCGTCGACCTTCAACCAGCTGTGGTCGGTGGCAAAACCGGTGGCCCAGATGATCGTAGTGATCCCGGCCTTGGCCAGGTCCAGCTCGAGAATCGGCTTGCGCACGCATTCCGGATCCGGGAACACCCGGCGCGCTTCCGGCTCCAGCGGCAGGTCCAGGCCGTTGCGGGCGATGTAGGCGTCGGCGGCGTCGAGCACGGCCAGGTAGTTTTCATCGCCGCGGGCCAGGTTTTCTGCCAGGTCCGGCTGAAAGCTCACCACGCCGTTGTCGAACGAACGGGTCACGCCGACCAGCTTCATACCGCGCTGGGCCAGCTCGCGAAAGTCCACGGTCTTGCCGCCATGGGCACCACTGACGGCGATGGTCACGTGTTCCCTGCCCGGCTTCATCGCCGCCTGATCCCACTCGCCGAGCACGCCCAGCCACCAGCAGAAATCGCGGTTGCGATAGGCACGCGGCGGCCGGTCATGCTGGCCCACCGAGAGATAGACCTCCTTGCCTGCGCGCTGCAGTTCATCGGCGATCTGCGTCCCGGAAGATCCGGCGCCGACCACCAGCACTGCGCCTTCGGCCAATTGCTGCGGGTTGCGGTATTGCGCGGAGTGGATCTGGGTCAGGCGCGCATCGTTTGGCGCAATGGCCGGAATCACCGGACGCTGGAACGGGCCGGTGGCGACCACTACGCGATTGGCGGCGATCACGCCTTCTGACGTCTCGACCGTGAAGCCTGGGCGGCCGACGTTGCGCTCCACCTTGCGCACTTCGACCCCGGTGCGGATCGGCGCATTGAATTTGCGCGCATAGGCTTCGAAATAATCGGCGACCCGCTCTTTGCCAGCGAAAGCGTCGGGGCTCAGGTCGTCGAACTCCAGGCCCGGAAAGCGATCGTGCCAGGCCGGGCCGTTGGCCACCAGCGAGTCCCAGCGCCCGCTGCGCCAGGCTTCGGCAATGCGGTTGCGCTCCAGGACCAGGTGCGGGATGCCCAGTTTGCTCAAGTGCTCGCTCATGGCCACGCCGGCCTGACCTGCGCCAACCACGAGCGTATCGATTTCAATGTTTGCTGCTGTCATGCCTGTGTCCTTCACGAAGGCGGGTGTGGACGCATTCTGTGCAGGATCAGGGGATAGCGAAATTATGATTTTTGTCGTCGCAGAGCAGGAAAAACCTAGGGGCTGAGTTCCCAGTCTTCGAAATCAGCCGCTGGCTTGCCGCCTCAGCCGTATTCGACTTCCCGGGACTCTCGACGCATCGACTGCGGAGAAACCCCCAGTTTGCGAATGAAGACTTCGCGCAGGTGACGCCTGTCGCGAAACCCGGTTTCCCGGGCAATCACTTCAAGGGAATGATGGCCTCGCTCAATCATGTTCCTCGCCGTTTCCAGGCGCAGTTTCTCGACGGCCTTGGCGGGAGAATGGCCGGTTTCGGCGAAGAAAACCCGGCTGAACTGCCGCTCGCTCAGGTGCACGACAGCGGCCAGGGTTTCAACGCTCAAGGGGCCTGAGAGGTTGGCACGGGCGTAATCCAGCGCGAGTTGCACGCGGTCGGATTTGGGCGCGAGCTTGAGCATTTCCGAGTGCTGAGACTGCCCGCCCGATCTGCGGTGGTACATGACCAACACCCGCGCCACACCATTGGCGATGTCCGGCCCCAGGTCTTCCTCGACCATCCCGAGGGCCAGATCCATCGCAGCGGACAGCCCGGCGGATGTCCAGAGATTGTCGTGGTTGATGAAAATCAGGTCCGAATCGACCTGGGTTGCCGGGAAGCGCTGCTGCAGCAGCTGCGCATAAGCCCAGTGCGTGGTGACCCGGCGGCTGTCCAGCAGCCCGGCTTCGGCCAGAACGAAGGCTCCGGTGCACAAGCCGGCGGTACGTCGACAGGTCTTGGCAGCGGTTCTCACGAAATCCAGTTCTTCGGCGCTGGTGCTGCGATCGACCGGGTTGACGACGCCCGAGACCATCCAGGTGTCGGCCAGTGCCGCATCAATGGCGGCCTGGGTGCTGACCCTGGCCCCGACCGAGGACGTGACCTCGCCACCACGCAAGGAATAGTTGGTGACCTGGTAGACCTGAGACTTGGCGACCACATTGGCGAACTCGAACACCGATTGGGTGCCCAGGGCCATGACCTGAAAGCCTTCCGTCAAAAAATAGCCGATTCGATGCATGTCTCTCCCCCAGCGTCATGTCCGAAAACACGACCATAAATGTCATTTTATTTCCAGTCAATGCGATGCAGTATGCCAGTCAAATGAAACACGACAGTGACCGAATAACGGTAATAACCCGACTAACAAACTCGCTATCCACTGCAACGCCAGCGCAACTTTAAACGCTATATAACCCGCCCTGCAATCTGACTATTCTCATTCACAGGCCGGCAGTATGCGCGCGCATCGCGACCTCCATATTTCGGGACGAAACCGCTCTGGAGCGGCGCTTTCAGAACACCGAAAAAAAGATGACTCAATAAGTTATAGATCATTATCCACTGACAGGATAACCGCGCACGAATTAAACAGTCCGCATCATTAAGCATCAGGCACCCGTACACAAACACGCCCAACACCCACGTGCTCACTCTAACTTTCCAGCCGCCCACTTCACGGATAACAAGATGACTGAATACTCCGCAAGCGCACAAAGTCCAACTCGCTTCATTGAAGTCAACGGCAGGCAACTGGCCTATCGCACATTCGGCAGCGGCACACCACTTGTGCTCTGCGTGCGTTTTCGCGGCACGATGGACTCGTGGGACCCGCTGTTTCTGGACAGCCTGGCCGAGCAGGGTTTTCAGGTGACGGTTTTCGATTACAGCGGCCTGGGACAGTCCAGCGGCGAGCGCACCTACAACCCGGCGTCGCTGGCCAAGGATGCGATTGAGCTGATCTCGGCACTGAAGCTCGGCAAAGTGGTGATCGCAGGCTGGTCGCTGGGCGGTATTGCCGCGCAGATCGTGCTTGCTCAGGCGCCGCAGTGGGTGAGCCATGTCGTGCTGCTGGCGACCACGCCGCCTGGCCAGCTGGTCAAGCCGGGCGAAGCGTTGTTCTACGAGCTGGCAAAGCGGGAGAACGACCTCGAGGACTTCGTCAGCCTGTTCTTCGAACCCACATCCCAAGCAAGCAGGGCTGCGGCCGAGCGCTCATGGCAGCGCCTGAACACACCTCGCGACGATGCAAGCCCCGAGGTTGAACATGCCTGGGCTGCCGCGCAGCTGGGCGATGCCCCTCGCAACCCGATGTTCCCGGCAGATGCCGTGCTTCATGTGCTGAAAACCACCGAGGTGCCGGTGCTCCATCTGGGTGCCGACCACGACATCGTGTTTCCGGTGGAGAACTGGTACGCGCTGAGCGATCAACTGCCGACCCTGCACATCGTCACCTTCCCCAGCGCCGGGCATGGGCCTCAGTTGCAACACCCTCGCGCCGCCGCCCGGCATATCGCGACCTTCGTCGCTGCGTCCAGCGGAGACAACCAATGAGCGACCTGATCGAATTCGCCCTGAACGCCGCCGGAGGCCTGGAACGCTTCAACGCTTTTCGAAGCGTCTCGGCGACCCTGCACCACAGCGGCGTCCTCTGGCCTCTGAAGAAATGCGACGGCGTGCTGACCGATTCGCGTGTCACCGTGCAGCTCCATGAACAGCGTGTGTCCCATGGCCCTTTTGCACCGGGAACCGATCATTCGGTCTACACGCCCTCACGCGTCGAGATCCGCCGGGAGGATGGCAGCCTTGTCGAGGCGCTGGACGCTCCACGCGCATCCTTCGAAGGGTTCGAGATGGAAACGGCCTGGTCCCGCCCACAGCTCGCGTACTTTGCGGGCTACACCATGTGGACCTACCTGACGTCGCCATTTCTGCTGCGCCATCCTGGCGTGCAGGCGCAAGAAATCGAGCCCTGGTCAGTCGATGGCCTGCCGTGGCGGCGGCTTCGCGTCGAATTCGCCCCTCACATCGCCAGCCACAGTTCAGTCCAGACACTCTACTTCGACAGCGACGGCCTCATGCGCCGCCATGACTATGAAGTCGACATTCAGGGCCGCAACGCCGCAGCCCGTTACCTCAGCGATTACGTGGAAGTACAGGGCATCCGGATGCCGACGCGTTTTCGCATTTACCCACGCACTCCCGACAACCTGGCCCTTGCCGAGCCCTTGATTGTCGGCGTTGACCTCTCGGACTTTCATTTCGAATAAGCAGGTGACTCATGACTACAAACGCAACTTACCGCGCCGTCATCGCGACTGCGCCCGGCCAACTGGAATTGGTCGAACGCCTTGTCCCGGAACCCGGCCGCGGCCAGGTGCGCATCCGGGTCGAAGCCTGCGGCGTCTGCCATTCCGACAGCGCCACAGTGGAAAATCTCACGGGAAACATCAGCTACCCACGGGTACCAGGCCATGAAGTGGTCGGCCGGATCGAAGCGCTGGGTGCTGACGTCCAGGGCTGGAAAACCGGCGAACGTGTCGGGGTCGGTTTTCTGGCAGGCGAAGATGGCACCTGCCCGTCCTGCCGTCACGGTGACCTGGTCAATTGCCACAACCCGGTGATCACCGGCATGACCCACGACGGCGGCTATGCCGAGGTGATGCTGGCCGAAGCGCGCGGGCTGGTACGCGTGCCCGAGTCACTGGATGCAGCCGAGGCGGCGCCCCTGCTCTGCGCCGGGCTGACCACCTTCAACGCCTTGCGCAACTCTCCCGCGCGTGCCGGTGATGTCGTGGCGATTCAGGGTCTCGGCGGTCTGGGCCATCTGGCGGTGCAGTTCGCCCGCAAGATGGGCTTCTACACCGTGGTGATCGCCCGCGGCGCCGACAAGGCCGGACAGGCGTTGGCCCTTGGCGCTCATCGCTATATCGACTCCACCGAAGAGCCGGTGGCCGACGTGCTGCGTTCCCTGGGCGGGGCGAAAGTGGTGCTGGGCACTGCGCCGAGCGGTCAGGGCATGGCGCAGACCATCCCCGGGCTCACTGCAAGGGGCCAACTGGTGGTACTCGCCGTCCCCGGTGAACCGCTGAGCGTCAATGCCACCGACCTGATTTTCGGCGCGCGCTCGGTGGTCGGGGCCCTGACCGGAACCGTCCCGGACAACGAACAGACGCTGGCCTTCGCCAACCTGCAGGACATTCGTCCGCTGATCGAGACATTCACCCTGGACCAGGCGCAAGAGGCCTACGACCGCATGATGCGGGCCGAAGTGCGCCTGCGCGCCGTGCTGGTCATGAACCCCGCCCACCCATGAGCGACGCAAAATCAGGAGCCCTGCCATGAAAGCCATTGTTTACGATCAACCGGGATTGCCCATCGATAACCCCAACGCTCTGTATGAGGCCGAGCTTCCCGTGCCTGAGCCAGGCCCAAACGATCTGCTGGTGAAAATCCAGGCCATCTCGGTCAACCCGGTCGACAGCAAGTTGCGCCTGAGCATGCCCACCAAGGCCCCGCGCGTACTGGGCTGGGACGCTGTCGGCACGGTTGTCGCAACAGGTCCCGGCGTCAGCCTGTTCAAGGTCGGCGATGAGGTATGGTACGCCGGCGATATCACCCGCCAGGGCAGCTACGCCGAGTACGGTCTGGTCGATGAGCGCATCGCCGGACATCGTCCGAAATCGATCCCGGTGTCCGATGCGGCAGCCCTTCCGCTGACCGGCATCACCGCCTGGGAGCTGCTGTTCGATCGGCTGAGGATCCCGGAAGGTGGCGGCAACGGCCAGACCTTGCTGGTCATCGGCGCGGGTGGCGGTGTGGGTTCGATCCTGCTTCAACTGGCGCGCCAATTGACCGGCCTGACCGTCATCGCCACCGCCTCCAGACCCACCACCCGCGAGTGGGTCAGTGCCTTGGGCGCGCACCACGTCATCGACCACGGGCAGCCACTGCAGCCGCAGCTCGCGGCGCTGGGGCACAACGAGGTCGAACACGTGATCAGCCTGACTCACACTGACACGTACTTTGAGCAGATCGTCGCCCTGCTCAAGCCCGAGGGGCAGCTCGCCCTGATCGACGATCCCGCCACGCTCGATGCCATGCCGCTCAAGCGTAAATCGATTTCACTGCACTGGGAGTTCATGTTCACCCGCTCCATGTACAAGACCCGGAGCATGCTCAAACAGCACGAGCTGTTGAATCGAATCGCGCAACTGATCGATTCAGGCACGTTGAAGACCACCCTGGGCACGCACCTGGGCACCATCAACGCAGAACACCTGCGCCAGGCGCACCGCCTCATCGAAAGCCACCAGACCAAAGGCAAGCTGGTGCTGGAAGGTTTCTGACCTCCTCTGATCGCATCGCCCTCTCAAACCCGAATAGCCATTGCCCCGCAGCACGCGGGGCGATGGCTCGGCACACCTGGAGGCGTGGAAATGGCGTTCGCCTCACTGCGAGGATTTCACCGGTTTTTTCGAGTACAGGAGCTGTTCCTTGGCTGAATCACACGCCCCCGCACTTACGCCTGCGGCTGCACCGCAATGTCCATCCGGCACACATACCCTGCGCGAGCATCTGCTGCCGTGGAAAGTGAAAAAGGCCAAAGCGCTGATGATCCGGCTCATGATTCAAGGGTGTTCAGTAGCAGGCATCGCCAGGGAATGCGCCATGTCCAGAAGCCACTTTACCCGCTCGTTCAAGAACGCGACCGGCATGTCGCCTCATGGCTGGCTGCAGCGGGAAAAGGTGCGCAAGGCCGAGGAACTGATCAGATCGGGAACGATGAGCATGTGTCAGATCGCACAGGAATGTGGATTTTCCGATCAGGCCTATTTCACCCGGGTGTTCAGCAAGCTCAACGGCGTCAGCCCCAAGCGCTGGCAATTGCAGCACCTGTCCCGGCAGGCGACTGCCTTCGACGCTCAGCCGCTCAACATCCCATGACACATCAACCCCAACACACTGCGCATGTGCGCCGCATGAGCCTGGCGATCGGGCGCTGCCTCAGTTGCCAGGCGAATGAACGCCAGGTTCGCGTACTGGTTGAACAGGGTCGCGGCGACGTCGATGTCAACTGACTCACGCACCTTGCCCAGTTGCTGAAAGTGCTGCAGCAGCGAGCGGGCGGCCTCGACCACCGCCGCATTCCACGGGCCGAAGGCTTCTGCCAGCTCACCGGTGAACAGGTACGGCGCCAGCTCCCGCCATAGCGACGCCGGCATGGCCTGCAGCTGGTAGCGGGTCATCAGCCCTTCGAGTTCGCAGAGCGCTTCCAGCGGGTCAGAATGTTCATCCAGATTGGCCCGCGCCTCGCTCATCGCCTGTTCGTCAGGGGCCTTGAGCAGGGTGAGCAGGATCTCCTGCTTGCCGCCGAAGTAATTCACCACCGTGGGCGCCGAGACCCCGGCCTGATTGGCGATCTGTTCAAGGGTCGTTGCGGCGAAGCCATTGCGCTTGAACAGGGCCAGCGCGGCCTGGGCGATGTCGTGTCGGCGCTGTTCTTTCTGCCGCTCTCTCAATCCGGTCATGGGGGCTCTGGGTCGCTCTCGGGTGGCGTCGTCGATGGCTGGCAGGTTACGAAATTCGGTTTTTTCCCACAAATATTTTCTTTACAAAAATATTTTTAACTGACAAAAATTGATGCACAACACAGCCCCTCCCCCGGCGAAACCGGCGCGGGCGAACCCCAAAGGAGATGCGTCATGACCATTCAACTCGACAGCGAAATCAACGGCGGCCGCAGCACGAGCGACTATCAGGCGTCCGATGCGGCCCACCACATTCACGCGTTCGTCGACCAGAAAGCCCTCAACCAAGAAGGCCCGCGGGTGATGGTCAGGGGCGAACGGCTGGCGCTGTGGGACAACGACGGCAAGCGTTATCTGGACGGGATGTCGGGCCTGTGGTGCACCAACCTGGGCTACGGGCGCAAGGACCTGGCCGCCGCTGCCAGCGCGCAGCTGGAGCAACTGCCGTACTACAACATGTTCTTCCACACCACCCACCCGGCGGTGATCGAGCTGTCGGAGTTGCTGTTCAGCCTGCTGCCGCCCCACTACAGCCACGCGATCTATACCAACTCCGGCTCCGAGGCCAACGAGGTGCTGATCCGCACCGTGCGCAAGTTCTGGCAGGTGATGGGCAAGCCCGAGAAGAAGGTCATGATCGGCCGCTGGAACGGTTACCACGGCTCGACCCTGGCGGCGACGGCGCTGGGCGGCATGAAGTTCATGCACGAAATGGGCGGCACCATTCCGGACGTCGCGCACATCGACGAGCCTTACTGGTTCGCTCACGAGGGCGATCTGAGCCCCGAGGAATTCGGCCTGCGCGCGGCGCGCCAGCTGGAAGACAAGATTCTGGAGCTGGGCGCAGACAAGGTCGCGGCCTTTGTTGCCGAGCCGTTCCAGGGCGCCGGCGGGATGATCATTCCCCCGGCCACGTATTGGCCTGAGATCCAGCGTATCTGCCGCCAGTACGACGTGCTGCTGTGCGCTGACGAAGTGATCGGCGGTTTCGGCCGCACCGGCGAATGGTTTGCCCACCAGGCGCTGGGCTTCGAGCCGGACACGCTGTCCATCGCCAAGGGCCTGACCTCGGGCTACATCCCCATGGGCGGCCTGATTCTGTCGCGGCGCATGGCCGAGGCACTGGTGGAAAAAGGCGGCGTGTTCGCCCACGGCCTGACCTACTCCGGGCACCCGGTGGCCGCTGCGGTGGCGATCGCCAACCTCAAGGCGCTGCGCGACGAGCACGTGGTCACTCAGGTGAAAAACGACACCGGCCCTTACCTGCAGAACTGCTTGCGCGAGGTGTTCGGCAATCATCCGCTGGTGGGTGAAGTTCAGGGCGTCGGGCTGGTGGCGGCGCTGCAGTTCGCCGAGGACAAGGCGACGCGCAAACGCTTCGCCAACGAGAACGACATCGCCTGGCGCTGCCGCACCATTGGCTTCGAGGAAGGCATCATCATTCGCTCGACCCTGGGCCGCATGATCATGGCTCCGGCCTTGGTCGCTACTCGTGCCGAACTCGATGAGCTGGTGGACAAGACGCGCATCGCCGTGGACCGCACCGCGCGCGAGTACGGGCGCCTGTAAGCTTCGCGTCGGGGCACAGGCAAGTTTTTCCGTAAGCAGGCTCCACAAAAAACCTCGTTTCGCAGGCTGCACCGCATCTCCAGAATGCAGCCATGTCCCATCTTCCGGCCCGGCACCTGCCGGGCCGGAAGATGGCAGGTCAGGACGAAACAGGACGAACACACCATGACGTTTTCAATCGTCGGCCGTTGCGCCGAAACAGGTCAACTGGGCATCGCCATCAGCTCCTCCAGCATCGCCGTCGGTGCGCGCTGCCCCTGGCTGCGTCCCGGGGTCGGCGCCGTCGCCACCCAGAACATCACCCTCCCCGCCCTTGGCCCGCAAGTGCTCGACCAGATGGAAAGCGGCCTGACGCCGGCCCAGGCACTGGACAAGGCCCTGACCAGCAACGGCTACAGCCAGTTTCGCCAGCTCACCGCCATCGACCACCTGGGCCAGACTGCGCACTTCAGCGGCAGCCAGACCCTGGGCACGCACAATGCGATTTCCGGCGAGCAGTGCGTCGGCGCGGGCAACATGCTGGCCAGCCGTGAAGTGATCGAGAAGCTGGTGCACACCTTCGAAACCAGCGGCGGCCAGCTCGCCGACCGGCTGATCGCCGCTATGCAGGCCGCAGTGGCCGCCGGTGGCGAAGCCGGTCCCGTGCACTCGGCGGCGCTGGTGGTGGTCGGCGAACTGACTTGGCCGATCATCGATCTGCGCGTCGACTGGGCCGACGAAAACCCCATCGGCAAGCTGGCGCAGTTGTGGGCCGATTACCGCCCGCAGATGCAGGATTACATCACCCGCGCGCTGGACCCGACCAAGGCCCCGAGCTATGGCGTGCCGGGCGATGAGTGAGTCCTTGAACAGCCAGCAACTGCTGGCCGCGCTGGTGGGTTTCGACACCACCAGCCGCGAGTCGAACCTGCAGTTGATCGAGTTCGTGCGCGACTATCTGGCGCATCTGGATGTGCCCTGCGAGCTGATCTACAACGCGCCGCGCAGCAAGGCCAATCTGTTCGCCAGCATCGGCCCTGCGCACGTGCCCGGCATCGTGCTGTCCGGCCACACCGACGTGGTGCCGGTCGACGGGCAACCCTGGACGGTGCCGCCATTCGAGCTCAGTGAGCACGACGGCAAGCTGTTCGGACGCGGCACCGCCGACATGAAAGGCTACATCGCCTGCGTGCTCGCCGCCGTCCCCGCCCTGCTTGCCGCGCCGCTACGGATGCCGGTGCATATCGCGCTGTCCTATGACGAAGAAGTCGGTTGCCTCGGCGTGCGTTCGCTGCTGGCCGAATTGGAACAGCGCCCGGTCAAACCGCTGCTGTGCATCATCGGCGAGCCCACCGAACTCAAGCCGGTGCTCGGCCACAAGGGCAAGCTGGCGATGCGTTGCGACGTGCACGGCGCCGCGTGCCACTCGGCGTATGCGCCGCAGGGCGTGAATGCCATCGAGTACGCCGCCGAGTTGATCGGCGAGCTGGGCCGCATCGGCCAAGGCTTGCGTGCGCCTGAGTTGCACGATCCGCGTTTCGACCCGCCCTTCACCACGGTGCAGACGGGCGTGATCAGCGGCGGCAAGGCCTTGAACATCGTGCCGGCCGACTGCCGCTTCGATTTCGAGGTGCGCGCGCTGCCGGCACACAACCCGCAGGACGTCGCCGAGCAATTGCAGCAGTACGCCCAAGAGCAGGTGCTGCCGCGCATGCAGGCGGTCAATCCGGGTAGCGACATTCGTTTCTCGCCGCTCTCGGCGTACCCGGGCCTGGCCACCGACGCCAACAGCCAGGCCGCGCGATTGATCGCACAGTTCTGTGGCTCGGAGGAATTCACCACCGTGGCGTTCGGCACCGAGGGTGGGTTGTTCGATGCGATCGGCATTCCCACCGTGGTGTGCGGGCCGGGGAGCATGGATCAGGGGCACAAGCCCGATGAGTTTGTCAGTGTCGAGCAGCTTGATGAGTGCAATGCGATGCTGCGGCGGATGATCGAAAGCCTGCGAATTTGAGACCACACGCGCCCCACCCGTAGCAGCACGGCTTGCCGGCGGGGCGGTGTGTCAGTCACAGATACTTCGTCTGATACACCGCCCCGCCGGCAAGCCGTGCTGCTACGGGGATGTGTGCCGAATTCATTTCGGCGCCAATTCTTCCTGGCAATAATCCACAAACAACTGCGCAGGCTTGGTCAGCTGCGCGCGGCGCAGCCAGGCAGCGGAGAGGCCCGAGCCGGTCACTTCTTCGGCCAGCGGCACGCACACCAGTTTCTGCCCGTCGTAGGTGTAATCGGAGGTGGGGCGAGTCACCAGGATCGAAAAGCCGAACCCGCGCCCGACCATGCCCCGGACCATCTCGATGGACGGCGAGCTGAACTGAATGTGCGGGGTCAGACCGCGCTCTTCGAAGATGCTCACGAAGTAAGTACGACTCGGCTGCACATCCAGCAGCACCATGGGTTCGAGCACCAGATCATTGAGCGACACCTTGGCCTGATGGGCGAAGCGATGACCCTCGGGCAACAGCGCGTAAGGCTGCTGCGGCGCCATCAGCGACACAGTGTCGATGGTGCTGTCCAGATCGTGCTCGTAGAGGATCGCCAGATCGATGCTGCCCGAGGTCAGCGCCTGCACCAGTTCCTGCTGCTCGCCATCACGAATGCGGATTTCCACCCCCGGCCAGCGCTCGCGAAACCCTGCGATCAGGCGCGGCAGGTACAGCGGCGCCACGGTTTCGAAGCAGCCGATGTCGATCTGCCCGGCCACTACGTCGTTGTCAGCCAGCGCGTTCTGTTCGAACTCATGGGCGACTCGCAAAAGCTCCTGGGCCTTGCGGTAGAAACGCGCGCCGCTGGGGGTCAGCGACACGCCCTGGGCGTGATGCCGGATAAACAACTGCACGGCGAAACTTTCTTCCAGGTGCTTGATCGCGGTGGAGACCGAAGGCTGGGCGATGTAGAGCTTGCGCGAGGCTTCGGCGACGCTGCCGCACTCCACCGTGGTGACGAAATACTTCAGTTGTCGCAGGTTGTAGGCTGCCATTGCTACCTCAGACTCGATGATGCTTGCCCCGGGATCGTGCGCGTTATTCTGCGTTGTCCGGCCCTCTGGAGAAACAAGCAAATTCCTCTCTATTGAGGCTAAAAAACCTCTCCCCGAAACGGTGCGAATCTGCACCAGCGTAGTGCGTTTCTGCCGAGTTTTTTTATCGATAGCGAACACATTTTTAATAATTTCCTGCCCTCCCCACATCGCCCACTATCGGCACAACTGATCAATGACATGGCCCACAGAGGCCATCCGGGAGTGTGCAGTGACGGATCTGAAAAGCTGGCAGCGCCTTGCGCAGAATCAACCCTTCATCGACACGGCGAATATCGCAGGCAAAGCCCATCGGGCGCAGAGCGGCGAAACCTTCGCCGTGATCAACCCGGCCACCAACGCGCTGCTGGCCAACGTCGCCGCCTGCTCGGACGCCGATGTCGATCAGGCCGTGCGCATCGCCCGCCAGAGCTTCGCCACAGGCCCCTGGGCGCGCATGCAGCCGCGCGAGCGCAAAGCGATCCTGCTGCGTCTGTCCGAGCTGATTCTGGCTAACCGCGAAGAGCTGGCGCTGCTCGACTCCATGAGCATGGGCAAGCCGGTGATGGACGCCTACAGCATCGACGTGCCCGGCGCCGCCCATGTGTTCGCCTGGTACGCCGAGAGCCTGGACAAACTCTACGATCAGGTCGCGCCCACCGGCCCCGGTGCACTGGCAACCATCACCCGCGCGCCGCTGGGCGTGATCGCAGCCGTGGTGCCGTGGAACTTCCCGCTGGACATGGCCGCCTGGAAGCTCGCCCCTGCGCTGGCCGCCGGCAACAGCGTGATCCTCAAACCCGCCGAGCAGTCGCCCTTCTCCGCCCTGCGCCTGGCCGAACTGTCGCTGGAAGCCGGTGTGCCCGAGGGCGTGTTCAACGTCATCACCGGCCTTGGCGAGCAGGCCGGTCGCGCCCTGGGCTTGCATCCGGACATCGACGCACTGGCCTTCACCGGTTCGACTCAGGTCGGCAAATACTTCATGCAGTACGCCGGGCGGTCGAACCTCAAGCAGGTGTGGCTGGAGTGCGGCGGCAAGAGCCCGAACCTGGTGTTCGACGATTGTCAGGATCTGGATCTGGCCGCCGAGAAAGCCGCGTTCGGAATTTTCTTCAATCAGGGCGAAGTCTGTTCGGCCAACTCGCGGCTGCTGGTGCAACGTTCGATCCACGACGAGTTCGTCGAGCGCCTGATCGCCAAGGCCAGCCAATGGCAGCCGGGCGACCCGCTGGACCCGGCGAGCAAGATGGGCGCCATTGTCGACGCCACTCAGGCGGCGCGGGTGATGGATTACATCGCCGATGCCGGCCAGGGCGGTGCGCAACTGGTGGCCGGTGGCGACCGGGTGATGATCAACGGCTCGAACAATTTCATCCAGCCCACGCTGTTCACCGGCGTGACCCACGACATGCGCCTGTCCCGCGAGGAAGTGTTCGGCCCGGTGCTGGCGATCACCCCGTTCGACGATGAGGACCAGGCCGTGCAGATGGCCAACGATCACATCTACGGGCTGGCCGCGTCGGTGTGGAGCGACGACCTCAACCGCGCCCACCGCGTGGCGGCGCGCCTGAACGCCGGGACGGTGTCGGTCAATACGGTGGATGCGCTGGACGTCTGCGTGCCCTTCGGTGGCGGCAAGCAATCGGGCTTCGGCCGCGACCTGTCGCTGCATTCGTTCGACAAATACACGCAGCTGAAAACCACCTGGTTCCAGTTGCGCTGAGGCGTTGGCACAGAACTTGAGCGCAAGGCCAGCCTGAAGGCACCACCCGCCCCGTAGCAGCACGGCTTGCCGGCGGGAGCGGTGTATCAGTCACCAACGATATCGACTGATCGACCGCCCCGCCGGCAAGCCGTGCTGCTACGTGGGCCAAGGTGGCCTTCGGATTTGAATTCATGCCCCGGCAGCTTCGCCCGGGCGCTACCCGAGTAAACACCCATGCACAACAACGACTCCAGCGCCTCCACCCTGGAACTGAGCACCATCCAGCCCATCGCCGCCGACCAGCGCCATGGCCGCGCGCGTGACCTGTTCACCATCTGGTTCGGCTCCAACATCATGCTGCTGACCGTGGTCACCGGCGCCCTGGCAGTGACCGTGTTCAAGCTGCCGTTCATGACCGCCATGCTCGCGCTGATTCTGGGCAACCTGATCGGCGGCATCTTCATGGCCCTGCACTCGGCACAAGGCCCGCAACTGGGCGTGCCGCAAATGGTGCAGACCCGCGGCCAGTTCGGCTCCTACGGCTCGCTGCTGGTGGTCGCGCTGGTGGTGATCATGTACCTGGGCTTCTTCGCCTCCAACCTGGTGCTGGGCGGCCAGTCGCTGCACAGCCGCTACCCACTGTTCAGCACCAACCAGGGCATCGTGCTGGTGGGCCTGATCAGCGTGGTGGCGACGGTATTCGGCTATCGCCTGATCCACGCTTACACGCGTTTGATGTCGTATCTGTCCGGTGCGGTTCTTTTGTTGTGCTTCATCTGGATCATCGCCGTGCACGGCCTGCCGAGCGACTTTCTGCAACGCAATGAATTCAGCCTGGCGGGTTTCCTCGGCACGCTGTCCATCGCCGCGCTATGGCAGTTGGCGTATGCGCCCTACGTGTCGGATTACTCGCGCTACATGCCGGCCGACACCGGCAGCAAGGCGGCGTTCTGGTCCAGCTACTGGGGCTGCTGCCTGGGCTCGATCCTGCCGATGGCACTGGGCGTGATCGTCGGTTTGAGCGTCGAAGGCGACATCATCGCCGGCGTCGTCGAGATGACCGGCAGCATCGCCACGCTGGTGGTGGCGGTGTTCTCCATCGGCATCGCCGCCACCAACGCCATGAACCTGTACTGCGGCACGCTTTCGGCCATCACCGTGGGCCAGACGCTGGTGCCGAAGTGGTCGGCAGGTGCGGCGTCCCGGGCGATCACCGCACTGGTGCTGTTTTCGATCTCGCTGGCACTGGCGCTGCTGGGCCAGGACGACTTCATGGCCAACTACACCAACTTCATCCTGTTGCTGCTCTACGTGCTGGTGCCGTGGACCGCGATCAATCTGGTGGACTACTACCTGGTCGCCCACGGCAGCTATGACGTGGCCTCGTTCTTCCGTCGCGACGGCGGCATCTACGGCTACTTCAACTGGACTGCCGTGGGCTGCTACGTGCTCGGCGTGCTGGTGCAGATCCCGTTCATGTCCACCGAGCTGTACACCGGCGTCATCGCCAAGGCCATGGGCGGCGCCGATGTGTCGTGGATCGTCGGCCTGGTGGTGATCTCGCCGGTCTATTACCTGGCCAGCCGTCGCCGCTCGCGCAATCAGGCCTTGAGCCCAGTGGGGAAAAACGCATGAAAACCGATTTCGACTACATCATCGTCGGCGCCGGTTCCTCCGGTTGTGTGCTGGCCAACCGTCTGAGCGCAGACCCTTCCGTCAGCGTGTGCCTGATCGAAGCGGGCAGCCACGACAACAGCCTGCGCATCCAGACGCCCGCCGGCACCATCACCCTATACAAGAGCAAGAAGTACAGCTGGAACTTCTTCAGCGCGCCGCAGAAAACCCTCAACGGCCGCTCGCTGCACACCCCCCGCGGCAAGGCGCTGGGTGGATCGAGCTCGATGAACAGCATGATCTACATCCGTGGCCACGCCAGCGATTATGACCGCTGGGGCCAGGCCGGTTGCCCGGGCTGGGACTGGAACGGCGTGCTGCCGTACTTCAAGAAGTCCGAGAACAACCGTCTAGGCCAGGACCCGCGTCTGCACGGCACCGGTGGCGAGCTGAATGTCGAGGCGGCCCGCGATCCGAACCCGGTCTCGCGGCTGTTCGTCAAAGCCGCGCAACGTGTGGGCATTCGTCAGAACGACGACTTCAACGGCGAGCAGCTGGAAGGCTGCGGCATCTACAACCTGACCCAGAAAAACGCCCGGCGCCTGTCGAGCTATCGGGCGTTCGTCGCGCCGGTGATCGAGCGCCCTAACCTCACGGTGATTACCGACTGTTCGGTGCAGGCGGTGAATATCGAGCAGCGTGTGGCCAGAGGCGTGAAGGCGATCGCCGAGGGGCAGCAGATGATCCTCAATGCGCGGCGCGAGGTGATTCTCTCGGCGGGCGCACTGGGCAGCCCGAGCCTGTTGCTGGCTTCAGGCGTAGGCCCGGCTCAGGATCTGCGTAACGCCGGGATCAAGCTCGAACACGACTTGCCGGGCGTGGGCAAGAACCTGCAAGACCACCTCGACGGGCTGGTCACCGTGCGCTCGAAAAGCCCGCTCACCCTGGGCTTTTCCCTGGGTTCGCTGCCAAGCATTCTGCTCTCGCCGTTTCGCTATCTGGCGCGCAAGAAAGGCTGGTTGACCACCAACTATGTCGAGGCTGGCGGCTTTGCCCGCACGCCGCTTGCGGAGTCGTTGCCCGACGTGCAGTTTCACTTCGTGCCGGGCTACCGCAGCCATCGCGGGCGGCTGTTCGAATGGGGCCATGGCTACGCGGTGCACACCTGCGTGCTGCGCCCGAAAAGCATCGGCGAGATCCGTCTGGGCCAGAATGGCAAGCCTGTGATCGACTTCAATTTCCTCTCCGATCCCGATGACGCCAAGGTGCTGGTCGAAGGCCTCAAGCTTGCGCGCAGGATCCTTGCCGATCAGCAGTTCGACGGTATCCGCGGCAAGGAAATGCTGCCCGGCGCCCACGTACAGACCGACGAACAGCTGATGACCTACATCCGCGACTACGCCGCCACCGTGTTCCACCCGGTGGGCACTTGCAAGATGGGCGTCGACGCGATGGCGGTGGTCGATCCCGAGCTCAGGGTGCACGGCATCGAAGGCCTGCGGGTGGTCGACGCCTCGATCATGCCGACCCTGATCAGCGGCAACACCAACGCGCCGTGCATCATGATCGGCGAGAAGGCGGCGGACATGATCCTGCGTGGCGCCAGCCAGGCCGGTGCTCGAGCGCAATCAGCACACGCCACCGCCCTCTGATCTCACCTGTAGCACGGCTTCTGCCCGGAGGGCGTAGGAGCCTTGCTTGCAGGCGATCTGGCGCGCAGCGGCAGCGAAACCATGCGCCTCGGCACTGTCAGACATACCGCGTGCTCAGGGTTTACTGCCGCTGCGCGCCAGATCGCCTGCAAGCAAGGCTCCCACGCCCTCCGGGCAGAATCAAAAGCGAACCCAAACGTCCTCAAAAGAACGCCGTTTCCTGCACCGAGAAGCGGCGTTCATCAGCGCAAGCGCCCCACCTTCGCGCACATTTCCCACCCCAGTTTTTTCCTCATCAGCGACCACATATTTACTAATTTTCGCAGGCCCCGACATGGGCCAACATCAACCCTGCCCTACAGAGGCAAGAGGTCCATCAGAGGCCACGAGCGTTGTTTGTTTTTGGCGTCTAGCCCCACTGCCCCGTGAATAACGATTTTAAAAAACACCAATCCGGGAGTGTTCAATGATCAAGTCTTTCGTATCGCGTTGTGTGCGTCCGCTGGCCGTCACTGCCCTGGCGGCCGGCATCGCCAGCGGCGCCCAGGCCGGCACCCTCTCCATCGGTCATACCACCTGGGTCGGCTACGGCACCCTGTACCTGGCCCAGGACCTGGGCTACTTCAAGGAACAGGGCCTGACCGTCGAATTGCCGACCATCGAAGAAGCCTCGATGTACATGGCCGCCCAGGCCTCGGGCAAGTTGTCCGGCTCGGCTTCGACCATCGATGAAATCCTCAAGTACCGCCCGCAGTTCTGCTTCAAGGCCGTGGCCGCGCTGGATGAAAGCCACGGTGGCGACGGCGTGCTGGTGGGCAAGGACGTCAACAGCCTGAAGGATCTGAAAGGCAAGGCGGTGGCCGTCAACGAAGGTTCGGTCTCGCAGTTCTGGCTCAACTACCTGCTGAAAAACGCCGGCATGAAGATGAGCGACCTGACCATCCAGAACATGACCGCCGACGACGCCGCCACCGCCTTCATCGCCGGCCGCGTACCGGCTGCCGTGACCTGGGAGCCGCACCTGACCGGCGTGCGCAACAAGCAGCAAGGCAAGGTGCTGGTGGACAGCAGCACGACCCCGGGCGTGATCGTCGACGTGGTCGCCCTGAGCTGCGATGTCATCGACAAACAACCGCAGGACGTCAAGGCGCTGGTGTCCGGCCTGTACAAGGCGGTGCAGTACACCAAGGACCACCCTAAAGAGGCCTACGCGATCATGGCCAAGGGCGTCGGCGGTTACCTGGCCGACCCGAAGGAGCTGGAAGCCGCAGCCCAGGGCGTGCGTTTCTATGACCAGGCCATGAGCGAAAAACTGCTGGGCAGCAACGGCAGCAGCGGCGATGCGGCCGGCGTGATCAAACTGGCCAACGAGACTGCCAGCGAACTGCAGGGCAAGCCGTTCAACGTCAGCTTCAACGACCTGGTCGACAACCGTTACATCAGCCCGAAATAACTCAGGCGAATCAGGAGCACCTCATGTCCAAGCGCAATTCGTGGCTGAACCGCTGCATCACGCCCAAGACCAGCCTGCCGGTGCAGGTGATCTGGAGCGCCAGCGGTCTGGCCTGGGCCCTGCTGATCGGCCTGTGGGCGATCCTTTCCTACGGCGGCGTGGTGCCGTCGATGTTTCTGCCCACCCCGGGCGCGGTGTTCGACGCGGCCATGCGCCTGGCTCATGACGGCACCCTGGGGCCGCACGTGTGGGCCAGTGTCGAGGTGGTGATGGTCGGTTTCATCATCTCCTCGGTGGTCGCCGTACCGATCGGCCTGTTGATGGGCAGCTTCCGGGTGGTGCAGGCGTTTCTCGAACCGCTGGTGAACTTCATCCGCTACCTGCCGGTGACCTCCTTCGTGCCGCTGTTCATCCTGTGGATCGGCATCGGCCTTGAGCAGCGCGTGTCGATCATCATCTTCGGCGTGTTCTTCCAGCAACTGGTGATGATCGCCGACGTGTCCAAAGGCATTTCCAAAGACCTGATCAACGCCTCCTACACCCTGGGCTCGAACCGTCGCGATGCCGTGCTGCACGTCATCGCCCCGGCCTCCTTGCCCGGCGTGCTGGACACCCTGCGCGTGACCATGGGCTGGGCCTGGACCTACCTGGTGGTGGCCGAGCTGGTCGCCGCGAGCAGCGGCCTGGGTTACCTGAGCTTGAAAGCCATGCGCGGCTTCCAGGTGGACGTGATTTTCCTGGCGATCGCCGTCATCGGCCTGCTGGGCCTGATCACCGATCAACTTTTCCGACTTCTTCGCCTGAAGGTGGCCGCATGGGCTCAGTAACCGTAACTTCCCCGATCATGCTCCGACCCACGCCTGTCACCGCACCGGCCACGCCAAGGCTGCGGGTCGACAACGTCAGCCTGCAGTACAAGACGCCGTCGGGCAGCACCTTCACGGCGCTGGACAAGGTCTCGTTCGACGTGCCCGACCAGCAGTTCGCCGTGTTGGTCGGCCCGTCGGGCTGCGGTAAGTCGAGCCTGCTGTACCTCACCGCGGGCCTGGCCGAGCCGACCTCCGGCGACATCTACGTGGGCGGCCAGCAGGTCGACGGCCCGGGCGCCGATCGCGGCATGGTGTTCCAGAGCTACACGCTGTTCCCCTGGCTGACCGTGCGCAAGAACATCGAATTCGGCCTCAAGCGCCGGGGCATGCCTGCCGCCGAGCGCAAGGAGATCGTCGACTTCTACCTCAACGAAGTGGGCCTGCTGCGTTTTGCCGACAACTACGCCAAGCAGCTGTCGGGCGGCATGATGCAGCGCGTGGCCATTGCCCGTGCGCTGGCCAACGACCCACAGATCCTGTTGATGGACGAACCCTTCGGCGCCCTCGACAGCCAGACCCGCCTGCACATGCAGCAACTGCTGTTGAAGATCTGGGAACACAGCAAGAAGACCGTGCTGTTCGTCACCCACGACATCGACGAAGCGATCCTGCTGGGCGACCGCATCTTCGTCATGGGCGCACGGCCCGGGCGGATCAAGCAGACGCTGGACGTGCCCATGGGCCGCCCGCGCAACCTGGACATGGTCATGGACCCGGATTTCATCCGCATGAAACGCGAGATCTTCCACCTGCTGCACGACGGCCCGGAGGAACATCTGGACTGATCAAGCCGGGCGCAGCGGACGCGCCCGCCCGACACCTTCGTATGACCGCGCAGCGCGGTGGGCAGTGCTAGAGTCTGTCGCCAGACGCGCCACTTACCTGCGCCATCGACGAAGGAGTACATCGGATGAAAATCGGTTTCCTGGGCCTGGGCAACATGGGTCAGGCCATTGCCAGCAACCTGCTCAAGGGCGGCCACCAACTGTTGGTCTGGAACCGCTCGCCCCAGGCCACACAGCCGCTGGTCGAACTCGGCGCAAAGGCCGTCGCCGAACCGGCCCAGGCTTTCGCCGCCGACGTGGTGTTCAGCATGCTGGCCGACGACAAGGCCCTGCGCTCGGTGCTGATCGATTCAGGCCTGCTCAAACAACTCAAGGCGCCGCTGATCCATGTGAATCTGGCGACCATCGCCGTGACCTTCGCCGACGAGCTGGCCGAGTTGCATCAGGCCCAGGGCGTCGACTACATCGCCGCGCCCGTGATGGGCCGCCCCAACGTCGCCGCCGCGGCGCAACTGAACATCCTCGCCGCCGGCCCTGAAAAGGCCATCGACACCGTGCAGCCGCTGCTGGACCTGATCGGCCGCAGGACCTGGCGTCTGGGCGAGAAGGCCTCGCAGGCCAACGCGATGAAACTGGCGACCAACTTCCTGCTGGTTTCGGCAGTGCAGGCCATGAGCGAGGCCTCGGTGCTCGTCAGCCGCCACGGCCTGAAATCGACCGACCTGGTGGACCTGGTGTCCAGCACCATCTTCACCGGCCCGGTCTATTCCGGCTACGGCGCCCTGATCGGCCAGCGCCACTACGAACCGGCCGCGTTCAAGGCGGTGCTGGGGCTCAAGGACGTCGACCTGATTCTCGCTGCCGCCAGCCAGGTGTCGGTGCAGATGCCGAGCGCCGAGATGATCCGCGCCAATCTGCAAGCGGCGGTCGAGCATGGCGACGGCGAGAAGGACCTGGCCGTGCTGGCCGAAGTCGAGGAGCGGCGCAACCTCGGGTGATCGCAGGCGGGCTCACTGCTCGTCGTCTTGCTCGCTGTGCACGACCACCAGCAACTGGGCCTGCACCTCCCCCACCGAACGCAGGCGATGGGGCTTCTGCGCGTTGAAGTGCAGCGCATCGCCGCGCTCCAGAATCACCCGCTCGTTCATGAAGTCGACCTCGACCCGGCCTTCATGGACGAACAGAAATTCTTCGCCCACGTGTTCCTTGAAGGTGGTGCCCGCAAACTCCGGCGGCGGAAACATCATGAACGGCAGCAGGTTGCGGTCGCTGACCTGATGGGCCAGCACCGCGTAGCTTGAACCCTGTTCGCTGTTGGCCAGCATGTGCCGCTGGTCATGGCGCACCAGGCTGTAGCTGTCGAGGTTCGCCTGGCTCTCGCTGAACAGGTCCTCGACGTTGACGTGCAACGCCTTGGCCAGCTTCAGCGCGGCGGCGATCGATGGCGTGTTCAGGCCCCGCTCGACCTTGGACAGGTAGCTCTTGGTCAGCCCCGAGCTTTCGGCCAGCGCCTCAAGCGTGACCCCCATTTTCTTGCGCAGCAGCTTCAAACGAATGGACATGGGTAAAAACTTTTTCCGTCGAACGGCGAAATTATACGTTGCCAATGACACCTTGTGTCATTAGGATTGTTTTGTGTCATTTAAACCGACCCGCCCCTCACGACGCTCGCTTCCCTGACACCGACCTTAGCTGCCGAGGACCCTGCAATGGCCACGACTCTGGAACTCTCGAAAGAACATCTGATCTCGCATTCCAACGCGAAGATGGATACTACGTTAAAAGACAACACCTGGACGATCCGCCAGAAACTGGCGCTGACCTGCCGCATCCTGTTCGACAACGGCCACGACTCGGGCCTGGCCGGCCAGATCACCGCGCGCGGCGAGCAACCGGGCACCTTCTACACGCAGCAACTGGGCCTGGGCTTCGACGAAATCACCGCCAGCAACCTGCTGCTGTTCAACGAAGACCTTGAAGTGCTCGAAGGCCACGGCATGCCCAACCCGGCCAACCGTTTCCACACCTGGGTCTACCGCGCACGGCCGGACGTGCAGTGCATCATTCACACGCACCCCACGCACATCGCCGCGCTGTCGATGCTCGAAGTGCCGCTGGCGGTCTCGCACATGGACCTCTGCCCGCTGTACGACGACTGCGCCTTTCTCAAGGACTGGCCCGGCGTACCGGTGGGCAACGAAGAAGGCGAAATCATCTCCGCCGCCCTGGGCGACAAACGCGCCGTGCTGCTCTCTCACCACGGCCAGCTGTCCACCGGGACTACGGTAGAGGAAGCCTGCGTGATCTCGGTTCTGATCGAGCGCGCCGCCAAGCTGCAATTGCTGGCGATGTCGGCCGGAGAAATCCAGCCCATTCCCGCCGCGCTTGGCAACGAAGCTCATGACTGGATTTCCCGGCCCAAACGCCACGCCGCCGCCTTCAACTATTATGTGCGTCGCACCCTGCGCCAGCACGTCGACTGCCTCGCCTGACCTACTCGCTTCCTGGAGCACTGCACATGTCCACCCCATCGATCCACGGCATCATCGGCTACACCATCACCCCGTTCAACGCTGACGGCCAGGGCCTGGACCTCGCCGCCCTCGGCACCTCCATCGACCGCCTGATCGAAGGCGGCGTGCATGCCATCGCGCCGCTGGGCAGCACCGGCGAAGGCGCTTACCTGAGCGACGCCGAGTGGCAGGACGTCGCCGAGTTCAGCACCGCCTACGTCAACAAGCGTGTGCCGGTGATCGTCAGCGTGTCCGACCTCACCACCGCCAAGGCCATCGCCCGGGCGCGCTTCGCCGAAGCCCACGGCGCCGATGCGGTGATGGTGTTGCCAGCCTCGTACTGGAAGCTCAGCGAGAAAGAAATCCTGCAGCACTACCAGGCCATCGGCGACAGCATCGCCACGCCGATCATGCTCTACAACAACCCGGCCACCAGCGGCACCGACATGTCGGTGGACCTGATCCTGCGCATCGTGCGCGCCGTGGAAAACGTCACCATGGTCAAGGAAAGCACCGGCGACATTCAGCGCATGCACAAGCTGCAGCAACTGGGCGAAGGCCAGGTGCCGTTCTACAACGGCTGCAACCCGCTGGCGCTGGAGGCGTTCGTGGCGGGCGCGAAAGGCTGGTGCACCGCGGCGCCGAACCTGATTCCGGCGCTGAACCTGGACCTGTATCACGCGATTCTCGAAGGCGATCTGCCAGGGGCGCGGGAGTCGTTCTATCGTCAGTTGCCGATGCTGGAATTCATCCTCAAGGGCGGTTTGCCTGCGACCATCAAGGCCGGTCTGCGCATGACCGGGCTGGAAGTCGGCGATCCGCGTCTGCCGGTGTTCCCGATCGACGAAGCGGCGCGCACCCAGTTGCAGAAACTGCTGGCGGACCTGCGCTGATCCACTGCGCGAATGCCCGGCCCATACGCCGGGCATTCACCCTCTTCAATCGCCCAGATCGTCCCAGTACGGCGGCGAGCCGATGGCCTGCAGAAAGTAATCCCACACCGCGCGGGTCTTCTGCGAGCGCAGGCGGTTTTCCGGTGAGATCAGATGAATCTGGCTGGGGATTTCCGCCACCGCCCCTGACCATTGCGGCAGCAGCTTGACCAGTTCCCCGCGGGTAAAGCGCTCCTTGCTGAACAGCCACGACGGAAACAGCACAATGCCCCTGCCCGCCAGCGCGGCCTCCACCAGCACTTGCGCGTTGTTGCTGCGCAACGGCCCGTTGACATCGATGACCTGCGCCTGCCCGCCTGCGGACGGGCGAAAATACCAGCGCTGGGCGCCATCGTTGCCCTTGTAAACCAGGCAACAATGCTTGCGCAGATCGTCGGGCGACTGCGGCGTGCCGTACTTTTCGATGTACCCGGGGCTGGCACAGAGCACGTGCTGCTGGTCGCAGATCTTGCGCCCGATCAGCCCTGAGTCCTGCAGGTGCCCGACCCGAATCGTGATGTCGAAGCCCTCCTGCACCGGGTCGAGATAGGCGTCCGACACCGCCAGCTCCACGGTCAATTCCGGGTACTGCTCATACAAGCCGTCGAGCAGTCTGACGATATGCAACTGCCCCAGCGCCACCGGTGCGTTGATCCGCACCAGGCCACGAACGCCGCCGCCCTTGCCGGTGACCTGCTCGTCGGCAGCGTCCAGCAGTTCCAGCACTTCACGAATCTGCAGGTAGTAGCGCTCGCCCGCCTCGGTCAGCTTCACCGCGCGGGTGTTGCGAAACAGCAGTTGCTGGCCGACCTCGCGCTCCAGCGCTGCGATGAAGCGCGAAACAGACGAGGCCGGCACCTGAAAGTGCCGCGCGGTGGCGGAAAAACTGCCCGTGACGGCCACCATGGCAAAGAAACGATGGGCCTTGAGGTGCATATCTGAGCCTCTTTCAGATTGCTTTAATCGCAATAGTCTTTTGCGAATGCGCTGCATTGTGGCGGTTTCAGCACGACTCTACCATCGCCGCATTCTTCACTTTCACCTGCCACATGGCAGCCGGAGACTGTTTCGATGATTGATCTGTTCGACAAATACGACCTCAACGGCCTGACCCTGAACAACCGTTTCGTCATGGCGCCGATGACCCGCTCGCGCGCACCGCAGGACATCGCCAACTCGCAGATCGCCCTGCACTACACCCAGCGCGGCACTGCCGGCTTGATCGTCTCCGAAGGCACGCCGATCTCCCGCGAAGGCCAGGGCTACCTGTTCAACCCGGGCATCTTCACCCCTGAGCAGATCGCCGGCTGGAAGCTGGTCACCGACTCGGTGCGCAGCGTGGGTGGGCGCATGTTCGCCCAGCTGTGGCACGTGGGCCGAGTGTCCCACACCTCGATCCAGGTCGACGGCAAGGCACCGGTCAGCTCCACCGGCAAGGCCGCCGAAGGCGCCATCGCCTTTGGCTATGACGAAAACGGCGAGCCGGGCTTCGTTGCCACCTCGACACCGCGCGCCCTGAGCACCGAGGAAGTCGGCCGCGTGGTCGAAGACTTCGCCCAGGCCGCGCAGAACGCCATCGACGCAGGTTTTGACGGCGTGGAAATCCACGGTGCCAATGGCTACCTGATCGAGCAGTTCCTCAACCCGCGGGTCAACGACCGCACCGACCGCTACTCGGCCCAGAGCCTGGAAAGCCGGCTGCGCTTCGTCTTCGAAGTGGTCGACGCCGTCAGCGCGCGCATCGGCGCCAACCGCGTCGGCATTCGTATCTCGCCGTATGGCCAGTTGTTCGACATGCCGATCTACCCGGAAATCGACGAAACCTACTCGGCGCTGTGCGCCGGCATGAACCAGCGTGGCATCGCCTACGTGCACGTCATGGACCAGTCGCACTTCTTCCTCGCCCAGGAAGGCGCCGACGCCCAGGAACAGGCCCTGCGCACCCTGCTGCAACACTGCAAGGCGCAACTGGGCAATACCGCACTGATCCTCGCCGGCGACATGACCCTGGAACGCGCACAGGACCTGATCGACGCCCGCCTGATCGACCTCGCCGGCTTCGGCCAGCCCTTCATCGCCAACCCTGACCTGGTGGCGCGCCTGAAGAACGGCTGGCCGCTGACCACACCGGATCGCGAGACCTACTACGGCGGCGGTGAGAAGGGGTATGTGGATTATTCGCCGTATGTGGCGGGGTGAATGGGCTTGCGCCAGGGATGGCGAGGTCGCGGGCTGGTGGCGTCATCGATCAGATGACCACTTTGAATTCGCCTAACAAGGCAGTGATTTGCACCAGCCCCTGGCGGCGCAACATATCCAGATAATCATCCGCGATCATCGCAGGCCTCTTTAGGCAGCGGCGTTGCTGCGCCGCCGCCTCGATCAGGGCGGCGCGGTCCAGATCCCAGAGGTCGACGAGAAAATCATCGGGATGAATCGCTTCGACTTCGTAGGTGTTGAGGATGTGCTTTGGAAAATCCTTGCCATTGGCGGTGACGATGACCGAGGCGCCGCCATGGATGGCAGCGGCCAACACGTGACGATCATTCGCGTCGGGTAACTCCAGCCCAGCGATCAGAGCCTGATAATGGGTCACCAACGCATCGGGAATTGCTGTGTCCATCAACTCGGCCACTCTGTCGAGCTTTTCCGGCGCAAGGTCCGGACGCCGCTTCAACAGATTGCGCTTCCACTCATCATGGATGTCCTGGCTCCAGCGAGCCCGGTAAATGCCTGTCAGCGCCACGCGTAGCAACAAATCGCGCATGGGCGCCGGGTACAGCACGTTCGCGTCCAGTACAGCCGTGAAGGATGTATGCCTCATTCATGCTCCATACCCAACTCCTGAGATAACCCGGATAACTGCTCCATCGCGTCGTGACTGGTTGCGTCCTGCCGTTTCTTGTACGCCATCAGGTCAGCGAACCTGACCCGACGATGCCGGTTGATCTTGGTGTGCGGTATCACGCCTTCATCCAGCAACCGGACCAGATAAGGTCGCGAGACATTGAGCAGATCCGCCGCCTCCTGCGAGGTGAGTTCGGCGTGAATCGGCACGATCCTGACCGCATTGCCCAGTGCCAGCTCGCTGAGGATTTCATCGAGCAACCGAAGCGCCAGCGTGGGCAATTGCACCGTGTGAATCCGGTCCTGCTGGTCGACGATGTCGACCCGTTGAGTTTCCTGTTTTGTCGATAGAAAGCCCGCCAGCTGGCGTCGGGTCTGTGCGGCGGCTTCTATGACGTGTTTATCCGGGAGCGATGTGTGATCGCGATCTGGCAAAGTCATGACGGCTCCAAAATCGTAGGTATGGGATCAGGTTTCAATGGCTGATTTGTATCCTGGAAAGATGGGGTAGCTCGCGAGGAAAATGCCCACATCACGCGGGGAATGTGGCTGTCGGAGAGATCGTCAAAACGACGCGGGTGTTGGGCTTTTCTTCGTCTTTGGTGTGCATGCAGGGAACGTTATTCGAAACAAACGAAACGCACAAGAATAAAACGAAATATTCGAAACGAGAATTGCTGACGGGTGTTGTACGATTTTTCCCTGAAACAATCAGCCGCCCTGCAAGCGAAGGGCGGCGCTGCTTCGGTACGGAGCTTGACTCAAGGCGCCCAGCGGCTGAACACCAGATCATGGTCCTTGACCCGAGCCTGGTGGCAGCCCAGGCAGGTCTGGTGTTGTTTTTCGTCCACCGGCACGCCGTTGACGAAGCGGCCGAAGCCCCAGCCGCCGGAGTCCTTGTACTTGACCGAATCCTTGACCATGAACTGCACGGTGGTGGCCGCGCCGGGGACGCCCGCCGGTTCGAACTCGGTGGACTGGGCGTGCTTCCACGCCAGCTTGGTCAGGATGGTGCCGTCCGGAAACGGCAGCGTGCCTTCCTTGTAGGCCTTGACCGCGATGTCGTTGCCCAGCACGGCGCGGATTTCGTTGAGCGGGGCGCCTTCGGTGGCGGGGGCGATCAACTGCCACTGGCGGTAGCCGTCGGGGATGGTCACGCCATAGATCGGCGAGGCCTTGGCGGCGCTGTCATCGGCATGGGCGACCACGGCGGTCGCACCGGCGGCGGTGATGAGGGTGGCGCAGACGCTGGCGAATATCCCGGTTCTGATCCGTGGCATGGGCGGTCTCCTGTGTGTTGTGGCGGGCTGTGAGACCTGCACGATAGGAGCACCATGTGTCGTCGATGTATCGACGCCAGGCCGATTTGCAACGCAGTGTAGGATTGCCCCGTTTCAACACACTGCAATACAAACCCCATCAACGGCGTGAGACGAACTCCCTCGGCGACTCACTCATCACCCGCTTGAACATCGCGCTGAATGCACTCTGGCTGGCGTAGCCCAGATCCCGGGCGATCTTGCCCACGGCCTGGCCCTGCTCCAGCCGGTCAATGGCCGTGGCCAGGCGCACCTGCTGCAGCCAATGACGAAAGGTCAGCCCGGTTTCCTTGATGAACAGCCGTATCAATGTGCGCGTACTGGCGCCGATCCGGTCGGCCCAGAGCTCCACCGAATGCGCGTGCTCTGGATGGTCCAGTATCGCGCTGCACACGCTGATCAGCCGGCGATCCTGCGGCCAGGGAATCTGCAGCGGCAGGCTTTGCGCGGCGGCGATCTCGTGCAGGATCAGCGCGACAATGTGCGAGTTGCGCCCCTCTTGCGGGTATTCGATGGGCTGCTCGGCCAGCGCCAGGATCAACTCGCGCAACATGACCGAGACCTCGACGATCTTGCAGCTGTCGCCGAACGGCGCGGCGATATCCGGCTCGATGTACACCGAACGCAGCCGCACGGGGCTGAGCATCAACTGGTCATGGACGATCCCCGGCGGAATCCACAGCGCCCGCCGTGGCGGCAGAAACCACAGCCCCTGCTCGGTGACCGCGCGCATCGTGCCGCTGGCCGCATAGAGAATCTGGCCGTGACGATGGACGTGGGGCGCGTTGTATTCGCCGGTCTGCTGATCGCGCACCAGCACGGTCATCGGCCGGGCGACGTCGCGGTAATCCTGATAATCCTCGCTGCGCCCGGTGGACGGCGGGTCGGCAGCGACAATGCGCACAGTGGGTTTCATCGATAAAGGCTCGGCGGCGGACTGCGACTATGTCGCTCGTCGGTAGGTGCTCCGTCAAGGGAATTTGTCACTTTCTCGACAATATCTGGCATTTGCCATTTTCTTGCAGTGATTAGCATGGGCCTCATCGACCAACGTCTTGAGGGTTTGCCCATGTCAGATTCGCGCCGCTCTCCCATTCAGTTGCACACGACCCGGACGCACACCGTCGCGGCCGTGATCGGCCTGCTGGTGCTGTCCATCGCGCTGCGCCCGGCCATCGTCTCCATCGGACCAATCCTGTTGCTGATCCAGCAGCACTTCGACCTGAGCTTCACCCAGGCCGCCCTGCTCACCTCGATCCCCGACATCTGCATGGGCGTGTTCGCGCTCATGGCGCCCAACCTCACGCGCCGCTTCGGCACCGACCGCTGCGTGGTCGCGGCACTGGCCTTGCTGGGCGTGGCCACCGTGTTGCGCGCGGTCTCGCAAGGGCCGGCATTCCTGCTGGCGAGCACCTTTCTGGTGAGCGTCGGCATCGCCATTGCCGGGGCCTTGATTGGCGGCTGGATCAAGGCGCACTTCCCGCATCGGGCGGCGTTGTTCATGGGCATCTACGCCGCAGGCCTGAGCCTTGGCGCGACCCTGGCGGCCGTCTTCACCGCACCGATTTCGCAACTGGCGCAAGACTGGCGCGTAGGCGCCGGCATCTGGGCGCTGTTGTGCGTGAGCGCCATCGTGAGCTGGCTGTGGATGGCGCGGCGCTTTGCCTCGGCGGCCACTCAGCCCAAGCCTGCCGCACAGCGCGCACGCCTGCCGTGGGGCAATCCGCGGGCGTGGCTGGTGGCGTTCAATTTTGGCGCCGGGCAGTTCGTGGTGTACGCGCTGTTCGCCTGGCTGGCCCCGGCTTCGTCCGAGTCAGGCGTGACTTCATTGCCGTCCGGGGTGTTGCTGGGGATGTTCACGGCGGTGTTCGCGGTGGCCAGCGTGGGCGCGGGGTTGGTCCCGGGTCAGGCCCATGACCGGCGTGCAATGCTGGGGTTTTCGACGCTGCTGGCCGCGCTGGGCATCGCCGGGATGGCCTTCGCACCAGGCTGGGCACCTGTGTTGTATGTGGTGTTGGCGGCGATCGGTCTGGGGATGGGTTTTACCGTGGCCATGACCCTGCCGCTGGATAACGCGGCGACGACCGACCAGGCTGGTGCGTGGACGGTGTTCATGTTGTTTGTCGGCTACCTGATCGCGGCGCTGGGGCCGGTGTGTTTCGGGTGGCTGCGGGATTTCACCGGGGGGTATGGGCTGGCGTACGAGATGCTGTTCGCGGTGCTGGTGGTGATGTTGGGGGTGACGCCGTTGCTCGGGTCTTCGCGGGGGCGTGAGCTGCGGGGTTCGGTTGCTTGATTGGGTCAGGGTCAAGATCAAGGTCAAAAGCGCTCTTCCTAACGTCAGATCTGTTTCGACTTCGTCGAGTTACTTGAAAGGATCAAGTAACCAAGTCCTTCTGCTCCTAGTTTGGCCCGACTTCGTCGGGTCCCTTCATTCCGGTCTCGTTCCGTGGGCTGGGCGCGCTGGCCCATCCACGGCGCCGTACATGGAGCGAAACCGGAGTGAGGGTACCTCGACGCAGTCGAGGCCAAACCAGGAGCAAGACCGCTTGGTTACTTGGGGGTCTTTTCCAAGTAACTCCACCAAGTCGAAACAGATCTGACGTTAGGAAGAACGCTTTTGACCTTGACCTTGACCTTGATCCCCCAATCCCCCCACAAGGTACATGATAAACACCAGCCAATCCCTCAAGTGCCCGCCCCCTCAGCCGATACCCCGACAGCAAAGGCAGTTGATCACGTGGCCAAGGCCCACTGGATGAGCGCCCGACTGCCGTCGACGAGGTAGCCATCCATGACGCCCCCCACGCTCAGACTCAAGGCCCGCAGCGCGCTTTATGCCGCCGTGCTCGCGTGCCTGAGCGTTGGTGCCGCCCGGGCTGAACCGATCCGGGTGGTCACCGAGGAACTGGCGCCCTACAACATGACCCGTGACGGCCAGCTGACCGGCATGAGCACTGAAGTCGTGCAAGCCGTGCTCAAGGAAGTCAACGCCCAGGCCACGTTCCAGTCCATGCCCTGGGCCCGCGCCTACGACCTGGCGCTGCACGACCCCAACGTGCTGATCTATTCGATTACCCGCACCCCGGAACGCGAACACCTGTTCAAATGGGTCGGCACCATCGCCGCCTCGCGCTGGTACATCTATTCCGCGGCGAGCCACCCCATCCGCCTCATGGACCTGGAGGACGCCCGCGACTGGCAGACCGCGACCGTCAACGAAGACGTCGGCGAGCAGTACCTGGTCGGCAAACGCTTTGTCGTCGGCCAGCAGCTGCAACCGAGCAACCGCTACGAACTCAACTACCAGAAGCTGCGCACCGGCCACGTCGACCTGTGGATCTCCGACGAGCTGAACGCCATCTGGCTGGCACGTCAGGCTGGCGACGACCCCGAGCGAACCTTGGTGCAATCCTTGCGTGTGCCTGAACTCGAAGAGTCCGGAGGGTTCAACATGGCTTTCAGCGCCGCGACGCCTGATGCTACCGTGGCGCTGTTTCAGAAAGGGCTGAAGACCATCCGTGAAAACGGAACCTTCGATGCCATTGCGCGGAAATGGAATTGAGCATGCTCGCAGAGTCCGAATCGAACCTCGCCCGCGACACCGCCTCGACGCGCACAGGCTCCCTGGCCCGCAGGCTGGTGGTGGCGACGCTGGCTTTCTGCTTGCTTTTCACCGCCGCGACGGTCGCGGTGCGCACCTGGTTCGCCTGGAACAACAACCTGGCGACCATGAACGCCGAATTGAGCCTGATCGACCAGGTCTTCCAGGGCACGCTGTCTAAAGCGGTCTGGGAGATGGATAACGACGCGCTGCAGGCGCAGATCGACAGCGTTGCGCTGGCCGCCCCGGTGGGCAAGGTCGAGCTGAAAATCCTGCGGCCCGGGCGCGCCGCCGAAGTGCTGCAACGCCAGCATGACGGCCATGCCGGCTCGGTCCTCGCCCCGGCCCTGCATCGCCAACTCACCGTCAGCCCCTACCCCGGCGCCAACGAAGTGGTAGGCGAGCTGACTATCGAAGGCGACGAGAGCCTTTTGTGGAAGCGCCTGTGGAAAGAGGTCTGGATCATCATGCTGACCCAGATCATCCAGTCGCTGGCGCTGGCCGGGCTGATCATGGGCATGTTCAATCGCTCGGTGACCCTGCACGTCAAACGCATCGCCCGCCATCTGGAACAACTGACGCCGCAGAACCTCAAGCATCACCTGACGCTGGGGCGCAACGTCAAGGCCAGTGACGAGCTGAACATGCTCGAAGCCGGGGTCAACGACTTGCAGGACAAGCTGGCCAATCACCTGGAACGTCAGGCCCGCGACGAAATCGCCCTGGCCGCCAGCCGCGACCATCTGGCCGAAGTGGTCGAGCAGCGCACCGCGCAATTGCAGGCGGCGAACATTCGCCTGGAAGCCCTGACCCGCTTCGACCCGCTGACGGGCCTGGCCAATCGTCGGCACTTCGACGAGCTCAAGGAACAGGAATTCAACCGCGCCCTGCGCCACAAGCAGCCGTTTTCGGTGCTGATGTGCGACATCGATTTCTTCAAGCTCTACAACGACACCTACGGCCACGCCCTGGGCGATCAATGCCTGCGCGACGTGGCCCTGATCATGAGCGCGTTGTTTTCCCGTTCCGGTGAACTGGTGGCACGCCTGGGCGGCGAAGAATTCGCGGTGCTATTGCCGGGGCAGACCGCCGAACAGGCCCGGGCCTCGGCCGAGCGCCTGCGCGAACAGCTGGCCAGCCAGAAACTGCCCCACCGTGCATCGAAGGTTTCACCCTATGTCACCCTCAGCATCGGCGTCGCCGAGCTCGATGTGGCGAACATGGACCGTTTCGACCAGTTGTTGCAAAGCGCCGACAAGGCCTTGTACCGGGCCAAGAGCCAGGGCCGCAATCGCTGCGTGATCTGATCAGGGAGAGTATCCGCAATGAGCACCACCACCCATTCGATCAGGCAGCGCTCGCTGGCCTTTTCTGCCGCTGTGCTGATGCTGGCGTGCCTGAACGCCCGGGCCGACACCCTGCAGGTGGTCACCGAAGATTCCTCCTACAGCTCGTTCGAGAACGGCAAGGTGGTGGGCGTGGCCAGCGAAATCGTCGAAAAGACCCTGGCCCGCGCCGGTATCACCGATTACCACATGACCCTCTACCCCTGGGCGCGCGCCTATGACATGGCGCGGCTGGAGCCCAACGTGCTGATCTACCCGATCATCCGCAGCCAGGAGCGCGACCCGCTGTTCAAGTGGGTGGGCGAGCTGGATCAGGTCACGCCCATGTTCTACAAGCTGCGCGAGCGCCGCGATGTGGTGGTCAAGAGCCTGCAGGACGCCAAGAACTACAGCGTCGGCGTGGTGCGCGACGACTCGCGCCAGGAGTACCTGGAGGGCAAGGGTTTCAACAAGATGGTGATTTCGTCCAACAACCTGGACAACCTGCGCAAGCTACTCAGCGGCCAGGTTCTCTTGGTGCCGATGCCCGAACGCGAGGCGCGGGAGCAGTGCGAGGATCTGCACATCGCCTACGAAGACCTGGAAGCCGTCTATACCCTCGACGAGCTGTCCAAGGGCCTGTACGTGGCGCTCAGCCTCAAGACCCCGGACGAAACGGTCAAACGCATCACCACCGCCTTCGCCCAGTTGAAGGATGACGGCACCGTGGCCAAGGTGCTGGCGCAATAACAGCCCCCACCTGAAATGCAAACGGCCCTGCCACAAGGCAGAGCCGTTCTCGAAGACTTGCCGGATGACTGCCTGCGATCAGTTGCCCGCCACCTGAGCCACTTCACCAGAAGTCACCAGCGCCTTGAGCGACAGGTCGAACTGTTTCAGGGCGTTGATCTGCAGTTCGCGCTGTTGATCGATCTGCGCGGCGATTTCAGGGGCAGCCTTGTCATGCACCCAGATCGAACTCAGTTCTTTCTCGCCCAGGCCCTCGGCCTTGCCGATGTATTGCAGGTTGGCGTCGTAGAACTTGGCGATGTAACGGGCTTCGAACTTGCTGTTGCGCTGGGTCACCAGCTGGCTGTAAGTGTCGAGCATCACCACCACATCGGGACGCGCCTTCATCAGTGCATCAAGATCGTCATAGACGGTGACCGAGGCAAACTCCTTGGACAGCGAAGCCTTGAGCCAGTCGATGGCCAATTTCGGATCGGAACTGTTGATGAAGGCATTGCTGATACGCGAATCCAGCTTGCCGTTCTGAATGCCCTTGAGCGCGACAGCGTGGTAGCGCTCCAGGTATTCAAGGGTGCCGACGGTGTTTTCGCTGTAGAGCACGCCCACCGACTGCGACTTTTTCAGGCCCAGGGCGCTGTCGGCCACCGGCAGGAAATGGCACGACTGCTCGCCTGCGGCATAGCTTGGGGCGACGTCTGCGGCGTAGGAAGGGGCAGTGGCGGCAAGGCCACCGGTCAATACGGCGAGAAGAGCCAGCAGGGTTGAAATTCTCATCGCGTACATCCTTCTTAAAGCCAGTTCGGTATGGCTCTATCCTGCGCCTTTACTGGAAAAAAAGAACTCCCGTTTCTTGATGTTCACTATCGATTTCACGAATGGTAGGCGCAGGGAGAAAGTCTTTTACGCATTCGCGAATAAAACAACTTTCCTATAGGCATGATTGGACTAACTACACCGCTAAAGTGCCTGAATACCATGCGTATGAAGGCACCACCCTCCCCGTAGCAGCACGGCTTGCCGGCGGGAGCGATCTTGAGGACGACCCGCGGGCAAGCCCGGCTGCTACGGTCAATACGCACGATTGGGCTCAACACGCGGCAAAATGGAAAATCGTCTGGCGAACGTTGTGCAGCGCACCGGTCAGCGTAACCGGGTCCAGTGACCCCAACGCCAGGCGCAACGCATGGGGCACCGGGCTGCCAACGGCGAAGGGTTCGGCGGTCGACACCGCAATATTCTGCGCCAGCAAGGCCACGGCCACCTGATCGGCGCGCGCCTCTTCGGGCAGCGGCAGCCAGACGAAATACGACGCCGGATGGCCGATCACCTCAAGCCCGGCCAAGGCCTTTCTCGCCAGCCGCTGGCGGCTCATGGCGTCCCGACGTTTCTCGGCTTCAAGGCGCGCAACGGTGCCATCTTCCAGCCAGCCGCAGACCAGCGCCGTCATCACCCCGGGCGTGTTCCAGGTCGTGGCCCTGATCGTGCGCTCGATGGCCGGTACCTGTTCAACCGGAGCGACCACGAAGCCGACACGCAGGCCGGTGGCGACGTTCTTGGAAAATCCTGAAACGTAGACCGTCCGCTCCGGCGCCAGGGTCTGCAACGGAACCGGCGGGTTGTCGGCGAGAAACGCGTAGGCCGCGTCCTCGATCAGCAGCAGATCATGTTCCCGAGCCATGTCCGCCAGACGCCGGCGCCAGGGCAGGTCCAGCACCCAGCCCATGGGATTGTGCAGCGTCGGCATGGCGTAGACCGCCTTGATCCGGCGCTTGTTGCAGAGCTTTTCAAGGGCATCGAGATCGGGGCCGTTCTCGTTCAGCGGGATTGGCACCAGTTCCAGCCGATGGGCCTGGGCGATCACCTTGAAGCCCGAATAGGTGAGCGCATCCACCGCCACCACATCCCCCGGTTTGAGCAGGCCCATGACCGTCGCCGCCAGGCCGTGCTGGGCGCCGCTGACGATCAGCACCTGCTCGGCGCTCACCGCCAAGCCACGGTCGATCAGATGCCGGGCGATACAGGCTCGTTCATGCAAACGCCCGGCGTGGGGCTGATAGCGCAGCAGCGCGTCCAGATCTCCCGACAGCGCCAGTTGCCGCAACCCGGTACGCAGCATTTCCGCCTGCCCCGGCAGCGCCGGATAGTTGAAATTCAAATCCAGCACCCCGGCGACGCTGGCCTTTTGATCGACGCCATGGCTCAACGGCAGTGCAATCTCCCGCACGAAGGTGCCGCGCCCGGTCTCGCCGCTGATCAGGCCCATGGTCTCCAGCTCGGCGTAGACCCGGGACGCCGTCACCAGCGCCAGCCCGTGCTGCTCGGCCAACTGCCGGTGAGTCGGCAAACGGGTGCCTGGCGGCAGCGTACCGGAGGTGATGTCACTGGCGAAGGTATCGACCAGGATCTTGTAGCGGGCGCGGGGCATGGGCGCTGTATCCATGACAATTTTTTGATTGTCATGATTTTGCGCCTTAGCATTCCCGGCAAGCAACCATCGAATACGAGGCAGGCCCCATGGAACAGGTATCCAAGCTGGACAACCGCAGCACAGCCAGCGCTTCGAGCGGCTGGCTCAACGGTCTGATCGGCGTGATCATTTTCAGCGGTTCCCTGCCCGCCACGCGGATTGCCGTACAGGAAATCGCGCCAGTGTTCCTCACCGTGGCCCGCGCCTCGATCGCCGGGGCGGTGGCGCTGTGCATGCTGTGGCTGCTCAAACAAGCGCGCCCACAGAAGAACCAGATAGTGCCCTTGCTGATCGTCGCCCTCGGCGTGGTGCTGGGCTTTCCGCTGCTCACCGCCCTGGCCTTGCAGTACGTCACTTCGGCGCATTCGATTGTGTTCGTCGGCCTGTTGCCGCTGGCCACTGCCGCGTTCGCCGTGTTGCGCGGAGGTGAACGGCCGCGTCCGGTGTTCTGGTTGTTTTCGCTGTTGGGCAGCGCACTGGTGGTCGGCTACGCCTTGGCGCAGGGGCTCACTGCATCGCCCAAAGGCGATCTGCTGATGTTGCTGGCGATGCTGGTCTGTGGGCTGGGCTATGCCGAAGGCGCGAAGCTGTCGAAAACCCTCGGCGGCTGGCAGGTGATCAGTTGGGCGCTGGTATTGTCGTTGCCGGTGATGCTGGCCCTGACCTGGTGGACCGCGCCCGCCTCGTTCGCCCACATCAGCCTGCCGGCCTGGGCGAGCCTGGGTTACGTGTCGCTGTTCAGCATGCTGATCGGCTTTGTGTTCTGGTATCGCGGGCTGGCGCAGGGCGGGATTGCCGCCGTCGGCCAGTTGCAATTGCTGCAGCCGTTCTTCGGCCTGGCGCTGGCGGCGACGCTGCTGCACGAACAGGTCAGCCTGGGGATGCTCGGGGTGACGATGGCGGTGATTCTGTGCGTGGCAGGTGCGCGCCGGTTTGCAAAATGAATGTCAGGGCCCGATCGTGATCGGGCCCTGATTCAGGTCTCGGCTCGCGGTTTAACTGACCAGGCCCGGCGCAGGCCCCAACTCGGCGCGCAGCTTGCTCAGGGCGGCATACGCCTTGTCTCGATACGCCAGCAGTTCGCTGCGTTTTGCCGGGTCGATCTCAAGGAAGCCATGCCCGGACTTGAGTCCCAAATTGCCGCCGTCCACCAGCGCCTGCAACGCACCCGGCGCCGCCAGACGCTCGCCGTAAGTCCCGGCCAGGGTCTTGTAGGACGAGGCGTAGACATCCAGCCCCGCCATGTCGCCGATGGCGAACGGGCCAAACAGCGCCAGACGAAAACCGAAGGCATTGCTGACCACCAGATCGACCTGCTCAGGCGTCGCCAGCCCCTCTTCCACCACCATCACGGCTTCTTTATAGAGGGCGAACTGCAGGCGGTTGGCGACGAAGCCCGGCGTATCGGCGACCCGCGCAGGCACCTTGCCCACCGCGCGGATCAGCGCTTCGAGCGTGTCCACATGGGCTGGCAGGGTGTGCTCGCTGGCGATCAGTTCGACGCTGGGAATGAACGGCGCCGGGTTCATCCAGTGCACCCCGAGAAAACGCTCGGGGTGGCTGACGAACTTCGCCAGCTCGCCAATGGGAATCGCCGAGGTGTTGGTGCCAATGATCGTGTCGACCGCACAGGCCGCCGACACGCGGCCCAGCACTTCACGCTTGATGTCCAGCGACTCGGGCACCGCTTCGGTGACGTAATCCACGCCTTCCACCGCCTGCTCGATGGTCGCCGCCGCGCTGAGATTGGCGCTCAGACGCGAATGGGCGTCTTCGGGAAACAGCCCCGCTTCGGCAAACGCCTGGCCCTGCTTGAGCAGACGCTCAAGGTTGGCCTTCGCCACATCGCCGGACACATCCCCCAGCACCACCTGCGCGCCACCCAGCGCCAGTACCTGTGCAATGCCGCCGCCCATGTAACCCGAACCGACAACCGCGACTTTCTTGATGGTCATACCCTACTCCCGACAGATAAATGAAAGGCTCGCCGATCAGAGGTGCTGATCGCTGCGATCCTTGAGACTCGACAGGGCCAGCGCGGCGATCACTCCGCCCGCCGCCAGATAGGCCGCCACGGCGTAACCGCTGCCGAAGCTGACCAGCAGAAACGAAGCGATCAGCGGCGCCGGGCCGCCCGCCACCAGCGACGACATCTGGTAGCCGACACCGGCCCCGGTGTAGCGCACGTGGACCGGGAACTGCTCGGAGATCAGCGACGCCTGGGCACCGTACTGAATGGCGTGGGGCACCAGCGACAGGGTGATGGCGATGAAAATCAGCGTCTCGTTGCCCGAGTTCAACACCCAGAAATACGGGAACGCCATGAGGATCAGCACCGCGCAACCGAAGTAATACATGCGCCGGCGCCCTACCCGGTCGGCCAGGTTGGAGAAGATCGGCAGCAGGATCAGGTCCAGCACCGCCGCCGCCAGGGTGCCGAGCAGCACGAAGGTTCGCGAGACGTGGGCGTTCTGCGTGGCGTAATCGAGGATGAACGCGGTGAAGATGTAGAACGGCATCTGCTCGGACATGCGCAGGAACGCCACTTTGACGATCTCGCGCCAGTGATGGCGGACCACGAACTTGAGCGGGCTCTTCTCGATCTGTTGGGTCTGCTTCTTGGCTGCGAACGACGGCGTCTCTTCAATCGACAGCCGCACCAGCAAGCCCACAACCACCAGGAAACCGGACAGCAGGAACGGAATGCGCCAGCCCCAGTCCATGAAATGCTCGCCGGTGAAATAGCTTGAACCCATGACCGCCGAGGTCGACAGAATCAGGCCGATGGAAGTGCCCAGTTGCGGCCAGGCACCGGCCGCGCCGCGTTTCTTCTGGTCGCCCCACTCCAGCGACATCAACGCCGCCCCGCCCCACTCGCCGCCCACGCCAAAGCCTTGAATCAGGCGCAGCAGAATCAGAATCGCCGGCGCCCACAGGCCGATGCTTTCATAAGTGGGTAAAAAACCGATCAGAAACGTCGCAAGCCCCGTCATCACCAGCGTCACGATCAATGTGGTCTTGCGCCCGACCCGATCACCGAAATGGCCGAACACCGCCGCACCGATCGGGCGAATGGCGAAGGCGATGGCGAAGGAGGCGAACGACAGCATCAGCGAGACGAGCCGGTCGTGCGTGGGAAAAAATAACAACGGAAACACCAGCGCGGCGGTCGCGCCGTAGATGTAATACTCGTACCACTCGATGGTGGTGCCGATCAGGCTGCCTACCGAGGCACGCCGCCGCTGTTTGAGTTGATGCGCGGTCGGCGCTGCGACCTGCTCTGAGATGGGTTGTGCGCCAGAATCAACGCCGGGCCTGACTGAACCGCCGCCCGCCATGGTGCCGTCGAGTGTAGACATGAAGCTGCCTCCGTTATTTTTATTGGGAAAGGCAAAGCGGGCGAAACGTCCTGGGCAAGGCCGTCGGGCTTGCGCTCTGTCCTGAGCAACGCGATTGTCGATCATGTGACGGAGCCACAATATTTGTTAATTATTCACACTGTCAAGCTGAATGCGTTAACCTTTCACACCAAGGTGTATTTTTTTCACAGCTGATTTCACAAGCAGGATGTTCAATGACCCAGCACGCACAACCCCCTGTCACCCTCTACCTGATCCGCCACGGCGAGACCGACTGGAACGCCCGGCGCCTGTTACAGGGCCGCCGCGACATTCCGTTGAACAGCGTGGGCCAGGGCCAGGCCGTGACATCCGGCACCTGCCTGAAATGGCTGCTGCCGCACGCAAGCTCGGTGGATTTCATTGCCAGCCCTTTGAGTCGCACGCGCCAGACCATGGAAATCGTGCGCCAGCAGCTGGGCGTGGACGCGACGGACTACCGCACCGATGAACGACTGGTCGAGATTCACTTCGGCGAGTGGGAGGGGCTGGACTGGCAACAGATCGCCGAACGCCAGCCGGAAGACTTCAAGGCCCGTCAGGCCGACCCGCTGAATTTCATGCCCACAGGCGGCGAGAACTACCCCCATGTGTTCGAGCGGGTGGGCAGCCTCTTGGGTTCATTGCAACGCGACACGGTGATCGTCGCCCATGCCGGCGTGCTGCGCAGTTGCCTGGCGCTGCTGACCGACGTACCGGACCGCGAAGTGCCGCTGCTGGAGATCCCTCAGGATCAGGTGCTGATGATCCGCGAGGGCCGGTTTGTCTGGCTGCGCGCCAGCCAGGCGGCGGATGGCAGAGGCTGAGTGGATTTCAGGCCAGGATCAGCTCGATCCCCGACCGCCGAATGCCCGCCGCCGAATCCGGGGTCAGGGCGTCGTCGGAAATGATCGGGTCGAAGCGATCCAGGCCCGCGACCTTGTACATGCCAAAGGTGCCGTACTTGGAACTGGTGGCCATCAGCACCACCTGAGAAGCCCCGGCGATGGCGGCCTTCTTGACCTCGACCTTGGCTTCAGAGGGCGTGGTGATGCCGCGCTGCAGGTCCCAGGAGCTGCTGGAAATGAAGGCGATGTCGGTGGCCAAATTGCGCAGGGTGTCGGCGGCCAGGGTGCCGATGCCGGTGATGTTGTCGTGGTCCAGCTCGCCGCCAGTGTGGATCACCTTGATGTTGCGCGCCTCGGCCAGCGCCATGACGATGCTGAAATCGTTGGTAACCACGGTCAAACCGCCCAGCTCGATGATGTGCGGCACCAGGCACAGCGTCGTGGTGCCCGCGTCCAGGTACACCACCATGCCGGGCTTGAGGTATTGCGCAGCCACCACCGCCATGCGCCGCTTCTGCTCGGCTTCGAGGATGACCCGGTTGTGATGGCTGGGCTCGGGGCTCATCTGGCTGGCCAGGCGCACGCCGCCGGGCACCGGAAACACCAGCCCTTCCTGTTCCAGCACGGCGATGTCGCGGCGCACGGTCATGTGCGAGCAATTGAAGATTTCCGTGAGCTGCACGACGCTCAGGGTCTGCTCGCGGCGGAGCCTGCGAACGATCATCTCGCGACGTTGCGATGGCAGCATCGGTGCACCTTCCGGTGCCGGGAGCGGATCTTCGTTCATGGTGGCTCGTTGCGTGGAAAACAGGGCGGGTAGATTAACGCAGAATGAGGATGTGCCGTAGGGCGTTGGGGGCAGAGCAAGATCAAGATCAAAAGCGTTCTTCCTAACGTCAGACCTGTTTCGACTTCGTCGAGTTACTTTGTTTCGGCAAAGTAACCAAACCATTGCTCCTGGTTTGGGTCCTCCTTCGTCGGACTTCCTTCATTCCGGCCTCGCTCCGTGGGTACGGCGCGAATGGGCCATCCATGGCCCCGCGCCTCGCGCGGCATCCTGCCGCTTGGCCCACTGCGCGAGACCTCCATTCAGCCTGCACCCAAGTCGCGATTTGTGGTGTCTGGGCTATTGCGCACGAAGATCAAAATCAAAAGCCAGATCAAGAGCGTGAGGGCAATGCTCTTCGTAGCAGCACGGCTTGCCGGCGGGGCGGTCTGTGGGTCACCAATCCAGCTTGATTCGGCTCTCGAACACCCGCTCCTGCCCCGTCACCGGATCGATAAACCGCAGCCCCTGCGCCAGCAGCTTCAGCGGTTTGGCGTAATCGTCCACGGCGTCCTTGATGACCTCGGGGTAAAACGGGTCGTTGCAGATCGCGGCGCCCAACGCTGCCATGTGCACGCGCAGTTGATGCTTTTTGCCGGTGACCGGGTACAGCCCGTAGCGCCACAGCTCGCCATTGCGCTCGCAGACCTCGATGCGGGTTTCGGTGTTGCTCGGGCCCTCGCCTTCCTGCATGCGGAAAAACGGCTCGCCGTCGACCAGCCGACTTTTGTGCACCCGGGGAAATTCCAGCTCGGGCAAGGCGCGGGCGATGGCTTCGTAGCGTTTGTCGATCTGCCGTGTAGGAAACAGCGCCTGGTAAGCCGAGCGACTTTCCTTGTTCGCCGAGAACAGCACCAGCCCTGCGGTGTGGCGGTCGATGCGGTGCAGCGGTACCAGGTTCGGATTGCCAAGCGTGCGGATCAGGCGCCGCAGCAGGGTCTGCTCGACGTATTCGCCCGCAGGCGTCACCGGCAGGAAATGCGGTTTGTCGGCGACCACCAGATGCTCGTCTGCATACAAGATGCTTTCCTGCACCGGGATCGGCGTCTCGTTAGGCACTTCGCGGAAGTAGTGAATGCGCAGCCCTTCGCGATAGGGCAGGTCCACGGCGATGGGCCGCCCTTCCCCGTCCAGCACCCGCCCCCGATGGATGCGATCCAGCCACTGCTCGCGGCCGATGGCGCTGAAGCGCTCGCACAGGCAGTCGAGCACCGTCAGCCACGGGCCGGGCGGCAGATAAAGGGTGCTGGCCTGGGTGTCGGCGGGGGTGAAAACGGACTGCGACATGAACGACTCTGGATCGGGAAAGGCAGGGATTATCCCTCAGCCAAGGTGCATGTGCGAGCGTGCGACAAACGCGACGGCGCGCGACGATATGTCGCAGCCAGATTGACTACCAGTTGTCTGACGACTACATGAGTCCGATAGCCAGCTAACTAGATTTGTTCTAAAATGTTTCCAAATCGGCAAGCAGGCGCGAACCCGAACGCTCATCCACTCATCGATGAGCAAAACCGAAAACGCCTGCCAGATCTGACCTCATAAAAAGAAAGCCCGTCCTCGACGGGCTTTTTTCGTTTTCAGCTTTTGCAAAACGCGCGTCAGGCGCGACTGCCGCAACGAATTGTTCATTTCAAACTTGAGGTAACACCATGCTCGGCCAACTGTTTCAATGGATCAAACGCCTGTCCACCGGCACCCCTGTCGAAAACGAAGAAAACTACTCGCAATCCTTTTCTGACGACGAAGACGTGGGCCGCTGGACCTTCATGTCCGTCGCCATCATCTTCACCCTGAGCCTGTACGTTGTGGCGGGTCTGGGCTACTTCGCCAAGGTCCACGTCTGGGACGGCATGACCGAAGCGCAGAAAGAAGCCGTTGCCAAGGCGATGGTCGTGGACACTCAGTATCTCTAACTCAGTATCTCCAAGCGCAGGCGATAGAATATCTCTACGCCTTCAATTGCGCAGAAACAGCACCACCTGATCGGTGTCGAACGGCCAGTCCAGTTCGGCACCGGTGTCGGTGCGCCGCAGCACCGGAATCCGCAAACCGTAGGCGGCATTCATCGCCTCGTTCTCGGCGATGTCGATCAGCTCCACCAACAGCCCCCGCTCCACCAATTCCATCAACTCGGCCTCAGCGACTTCGCACAGATGGCAGCCCAGGGTTCCGAACAGTTGGCATTCTGGCAGCATGAGACGGTCCTCCGGTCACGGGCGGCAAGAGACAGAGCGCCAGTTTAGGCCCGCCCCGAAATACCGTCGAGCCTGAAGCGACGCCGGGAAAATTCATTGGACCGATCCAGTATCGGCTTCTCGAAGCAGCGATAGCCCACCCAGCCATAGCACAACACCGCCGCCATCATTAGCACTGTGAACAGCAGGTTGTCGGCCAGCGAATCCGGCCAATCGCCCAGCGCTTGCCACAGCCGCCCGATCACACCCAGCACCAGCAGATGCGACAGGTAGATCGTGTAGGACATGTCACCCACCGCAACCAGAAACGTCGGCATACGCAGGTATCGGCGTCGCTCCAGCAGCGCCAGCGCGAAAATCAGCGTGCCAAAAACCGCGCCCACCGCAAACATCCGCAGCAACCCATGATCATCGAACAGCCGGTAATAGCCGATCAGGCCAATGCCCGGCAGCAGTGCAATCAGCAATGCCGCCACCACTGCCGACGTGGGAATGCGCGCGCTGTGCCGACTGTAAAAAAGCATCGCCAGCGCCACGCCAGCGATGAACTCCAGCGCATAGGGGTGCAGCATGATGCGCAATGCCGGGTTGAAGTCCTGCCAGTCTTCAAGGGTGTTGAACGCCAGCAGAATCAGCGCCCATCCCGCCAGAAACACCGGTAGCCAGCGCTCGCGAAAACACATAAGCCCCGTGAACACCAGGTAGAACCACAGCTCGAACAGCAGCGACCAGGCCACCATCACCAGCAGCACCTGATCGTTGGGCAGCAGCAAGAACGACATCAGCAGATTGGACGAACCGTGGGTGGAATTGACCATGCCCGGCTGCACCAACAGCACCGCCAGGGTCAGGAAGTAGTACAGCCAGTACGTGGGATAAATCCGCGACACGCGGTTGAAGAGAAACCGCTGGGACTCGGCGCGCTGATGAAAGCGCCCGCGGCTGACAATCACCATCACGAAACCGCTGATGACGAAGAACAGATCGACCCCCAGCTGGAAAAAATCCAGCAGCGGCGGCAACAGGCTGTCACCGCCGGAATACTTGTGCTCCACGGCGGTCATGTGGAACAGCACCACCCCCAGCACTGCCACGCCCCGGGCGCCCTGAAGGGAATAGATACGCTCCATCGTCCACTCCTACAGCGAGCCGCGACCTGCGACGGTGGCGGAAAATCAGGAATGTCGAGGGGCAATGCCGCTGCTGGCCATGCCCACCCGCTCGCGAGTAAGCATAGCCAAGCTCGGGCCTCAGTCGTGGCTGACCGCGCCGATCTTGTGGATCGACAGGTCGGCGCCGTAGTACTCCTGCTCCTGATTCAGGCGCAGGCCCAGGCAGCACTTGACCAGCCCGTACACGGCAAAGCCGCCGGCCAGCGCGATGACGATGCCCAACGCGGTGCCGATCAGCTGGCTGACCAGGCTGACACCGCCGATACCGCCCAGCGCCGACTGCCCGAAAATGCCGCAGGCGATGCCGCCCCAGACGCCGCACACGCCGTGCAGCGGCCACACACCCAGCACGTCGTCGATCTTCCAGCGCACCTGAGCCGCAGTGAAGCACCAGACGAACAAGGCGCCGGCGATCACGCCGGTAAGCAACGCGCCCACCGGGTGCATTAGGTCGGAGCCGGCGCACACCGCCACCAACCCGGCCAGCGGGCCGTTGTGCAGGAAGCCGGGGTCGTTGCGGCCGACGATCAGCGCCGCCACGGTGCCGCCGACCATCGCCATCAGCGAGTTGACCGCCACCAGGCCGCTGACGCCGTCCAGGGTCTGCGCGCTCATGACGTTGAAGCCGAACCAGCCGACGATGAGGATCCACGAGCCCAGCGCCAGAAACGGAATGCTCGACGGCGGATACGCCACCAGCTTGCCGTCGCGATAGCGGCCATTGCGCGCACCGAGCAAGGTCACCGCCGCCAGCGCCAGCCAGCCGCCCATGGCGTGCACCACCACGGACCCGGCGAAATCATGGAAGCTGGCGCCGAAGGTCTTGAGCAGCCAGGCCTGCAGGCCGAAGTTGCCGTTCCACACCATGCCCTCGAAAAACGGGTAGACGAAGGCGACGATCAGCACCGTGGCGCACAGCTGTGGCGCAAACTTGGCGCGCTCGGCGATGCCGCCGGAGATGATCGCCGGGATGGCCGCCGCGAAGGTCAGCAGAAAGAAGAACTTCACCAGCCCGTAGCCGTGATCGGTGGCCAGCACCGATGCAGGCTGCAGAAAGGTCACGCCGTAGGAAATCCAGTAGCCAATAAAGAAGTAGGCCAGGGTCGAGACGGCGAAGTCGCTGAGGATCTTCGACAAGGCGTTGACCTGGTTCTTCTGCCGGACCGTGCCGACTTCCAGAAAGGCAAAACCGGCGTGCATGGCCAGAACCATGACCGCGCCGATCAGAATGAACAGGGTATTGGAGCTGTGGATCAGGGTTTCCACAGCGCTTTGCACGTTTTCCATCGAGAGGCAGGCCTGCAATTAATGAAAAGCACCAAAGCAGCACAACCTTTCTGTCCGCTCTACGAAAAAGCACCAAATAGGCGCACATCGAAGAGCCTGCGACCCGCTTTGGCGCACACAGACGGGCAGAAATGTTGGACGCCGGGGCGTTTTTCCAGGTTTTATGATTGGGCATCACTGTTTCGGCGGTTGGGCCGATACCCGCGCTCTGCATTGGAGCGCGCCGCCTCCCTGGCGCACCATCGCAAAGCAAAACCTGTACCAGTCGACAGCTGAGTATCGGCCACCGATTGGAATGAACCTTCGGTTATGCGCCATACTCGAAACCCCATATTGCCACCCCAACGGAGAACACCATGGCTCGCCCGACCGCAGAGAAAGCCCAGGACATATTGATGGCAGACTTCCAGACGCTGGTTGCCGATACGGAGAAGCTGCTGGAGCACACGGCGTCTCTGGCCGGCGAGCAGGCTGACGAGCTGCGTGACCAGATCAACGACAGCCTGTTGCGCGCCCGTGAAACCCTGGCGCTGGCAGAGCAGACCCTGCGCGAACGGGGCAAGGACGCACTGGCGGCCACTGAAGATTACGTGCAGACCAATCCATGGCAGTCAGTGGGGATCGCCGCCGGCGTGGGCTTCCTGCTGGGCCTGCTGGCCACCCGGCGCTGATCGGCATGACGGCTGAAACGGGTCCGACCGGGACCGACCACACCTCCTCGCCGCGCCGCCTGGGTGCGGCTTTTCTGGGTCTCTTGCACAGCCACGTCGAGTTGTTCGGCATAGAGTTGCAGGAACAGAAAGCCCGCACCGTCAGCCTGCTGCTGTTCGCAGGCCTGGCGCTGGTGTTCGCCCTGCTGCTGCTGATCGGCCTGTCGGCGCTGCTGCTGATTCTGGTCTGGGACAGTTATCGCCTGACCGGCATCATCGGCCTGTGCGTCTTCTATACGCTGGCAGCGCTGTTCTGCGCCCTGCGGCTGAAGGCGGCGATCTTCGACGAGTCCTCACCCTTCCATTCCACCCTGGAAGAACTGGCCAATGACCGCGAGCGCCTGATGCCATGAGCGACCTCAAACTGCCGCAGACCCACAACCGCCGCGAGCTGCGCAAGGCGCTGATCCGCCTGCGCATGGAAATGCACCGCCAGGAGATCCGTCACGAATCCGCGCAGCTGATGCGCCCCCTGCATCGCATGCGCGGCATGGCCAACGACCTGCCCGGTTCGCTGGGCATCAAGCACGCACCGCTGTGGGGGATCGGCATCGTTTCCCTGCTCGGCTTCCTGACCGGCAAGGGAGCGCGTAGCCGGCGCACCGGCAGCGTCACCCAGCTGGTCAAGCTCGGCGCGAGCCTGATGCCGTTGATCAAACTGATCCTGCAAGGCTCCTCTCGTCGCCCCTGAGATGGCCCTTTGGCTGCATTCTTGCAACAGACCCTGACTTACCCCCCGGCTCGACAGTTGTGTCGAGCCGAGGTGTGTTCGAGTGTCGACAATAAAGCCAATAACCCATTTAAGGAGGCCATGTGATCGATGGGCAACCGCTAGCCTGTTTTCAGCCGTTCATCGATACCGCGACGGGCCGCATTGCGGGGGTAGAAGCACTGGGCCGTCTGCGTCAGGACGATGGCCGCCTGCAATCCGTGGGGCCGCTGTTCGCCGACCCGCGCAGGCCTGCCGCCGAGCTGCGCCGCCTTGACCGGCTGATTCGCGACGACGCCATGCGGCGCCTGCACGAAGCCCCTGCCGACTGGTTTCTGAGCCTGAACATTTCTCCGCGCTGGATCAGCCGCCTGCGCCCCGACCAGCCGCTGCCCAGCCTCAAACAGCTGCAGCGTCATGGCATCGCCGCGCAGCGGATCGTCTTTGAAATCACTGAGCTTGGCGGCGACAGCCAGCGCCTGAGCGACGTGGTGGCGCGCTATCGTCAGGCCGGCGCGCGGATCGCCATTGACGACTTTGGCGCAGGCTACTCGCAACTGGATCGGGTGCTGGCCCTGCAGCCAGACATTCTCAAGCTCGACATGCGCCTGTTTCAGGCCGCCGCCCGCGGCGGGCCGAGCAGTGATGTGGTCAAGGCCCTGGCGCAGATGGCGGAAAAGACCGGCTGCTGGATCATCGCCGAAGGCGTGGAAACCGAGGCTGAGCTGCATTTTGCCCTCGAGTGCGGTTCCCGCTACGTGCAGGGCTTTCTCTTCGCCCAGGCCGAAGAGGACTTCTTCAGCGCCGACGCCTTCGTCGAGCGTTTCGCCCAGTTGCGTGATCGCTACGTGCAACAGAAAGTGGTCGAACGCGAACGCCTGATGACCCTGCGCCGGCAACTGGGCCAGCTCATGCAGCGTCTGCAGGGCTGGGCCGAGGGCGATGCACCACTGGCCGATCTGCCGGATGTAAAAGACTTCCCCTGGCTGCTGCGCTTCTATCAATGCGATCGCCACGGCACTCAGCTCACGCCCAATCTGGAATGGCGCAACGGCGCCTGGCTGGCCGACGCCCGCTATCTGGGCCACAACTGGTCCTGGCGCCCGTACTTCTATCACTTGCTCGCCGAGGGCTGGCATGAGCGCCGCCTGACCCTGTCCAACACCTACCGCGACGCCACCAGCAACCAGTACTGCCTGACCGCCGGGCAGTTTTTCGACAATGGTCAGAGGCTGCTGCTGATCGATATCGACGCGGCGGGTTTCTGATTTACCCAAGGTCGCAATCGGGCACTTGCAGGCCGCCTGACGAACCGTGAAGCTAGGGCCGGTGATCACTCGATGGAGTACCGGCCTTGGATTGGCAAACCCTGCTCACCCGCGAGCGCCTCGGCAAGACCCTGCACAGCCCTGAAGAACTGGGGCGCAGCCCGTTCCACAAGGACCACGACCGGATCATCTTCTCCGGCGCCTTCCGCCGCCTGGGGCGCAAGACCCAAGTGCACCCCGTCACCAGCAACGACCACATTCATACCCGCCTGACCCACTCGCTGGAAGTCAGCTGCGTGGGCCGCTCGCTGGGCATGCGCGTGGGCGAAACCCTGCGCAGCGCCCTGCCCGACTGGTGCGAGCCGAGCGATCTGGGCATGGTCGTGCAGTCGGCGTGTCTGGCCCACGACATCGGCAACCCGCCCTTCGGCCACTCGGGCGAAGATGCCATCCGCAACTGGTTCAAACAGGCCGCCGGGCGCGGCTGGCTGGACGCGATGAGCGAAGCCGAACGCAATGACTTTCTCAATTTCGAAGGCAACGCCCAGGGCTTTCGCGTGCTGACGCAGCTCGAGTACCACCAGTTCGAGGGCGGCACACGGCTGACCTACGCCACCCTGGGGACCTACCTGAAATACCCGTGGACGGCGCGCCACGCCGACTCGCTGGGCTACAAGAAACACAAGTTCGGCTGCTACCAGAGCGAACTGCCGATCCTTGAGCAGATCGCCGGCAAGCTGGGCCTGCCGCAACTGGAAGACCAGCGCTGGGCGCGGCACCCGCTGGTGTACCTGATGGAGGCCGCCGATGACATCTGCTACGCGCTGATCGACCTGGAAGACGGCCTGGAAATGGAGCTGCTCACCTATCCCGAGGTCGAGTCGCTGCTGCTGGGGCTGGTGGGTGACGATTTGCCGGAAACCTATCGCCAGCTGGGGCCGGGCGATTCACGCCGGCGCAAGCTGGCGATCCTGCGCGGCAAGGCCATCGAGCACCTGACCAACGCCGCCGCCCGCGCCTTCGTCGAGCAGCAGGACGCCTTGCTGGCAGGTACGCTGCAGGGTGATCTGGTCGAGCACATGCACGGTCCGGCCAAGCGTTGCGTGCTCAACGCCAAGGACATGGCGCGCAAGAAAATCTTCCAGGACAAACGCAAGACCCTGCACGAGATCGGCGCCTACACCACCCTGGAAATCCTCCTCAATGCCTTCTGTGGCGCGGCGCTGGAGCAGTTCGACGGACACACGCCGTCGTTCAAGAGCCGGCGCATCCTTGATCTCTTGGGCAACAATGCGCCGGACCCTCACTGGCCGCTCCACACCTCGTTCCTGCGGGTGATCGACTTCATTGCCGGCATGACCGACAGCTATGCCAGCGAGATGGCGCGGGAAATGACCGGACGCTCCAGCCCGATCTGATGGCCGCGTCCGGTTTGATTGGCAGGAGCCCGAAGTCCTGTATGACTTCGGGCTTTTCTTTTCATGATTTAAGGAAAAGAAAACTCGAACTTCGGAAACGTCCTACACGCAGATAGGAATCGTCTTATCGCCGCTTCATGAACCCTGCCGAATAATCCCGCCGTCCAAGCACCCCGGACCCGACGCTCGCCTGCCCTGAAGCCGCACCCGCGCCTTGCCACAGCCGCTGACAGCGCGCCCCGATCAGCCACCCATGACCCTTTCCGGACGAACCGATGCTCAAGAATGACCTGCGAATCCTTCTGGTAGAGGACCACCCCTTTCAGCTGATTGCGCTGCAGATCCTGCTCAACAACCACGGGCTGTATCGGGTGACGCCAGCGCTCAATGCCATCGAGGCGCTCGAAGCCCTGGAGCGCAGTGCCGAACCTTACGACCTGATGTTGTGCGATCAGCGCCTGCCCGGCATGCCCGGCACCGATCTGATCGAGATCGCCAGCCAACGAGGCCTGATCCGCAACGCCGTGCTGCTCAGCGGCCTTTCGCCGTCGCAACTGGCTGATCTGCAGACCAGCGCCCTGGGCAGAGGGCTCCCATTACTCGGTTGCCTGGTCAAGCCATTGAACACCCTGGAGCTTTTGCAACTAATCTCTGTCGACGCAAGTGACTTGTGACGCCCCTACGGCATCGAACTTGACACTCGCCATTCAGGCAACACCTTGCACCTGAGTTCTGGTACGGGGCAACTCTGCGCTTCAAAAAGTTTACAACGATTAAATATGTAGTCCAATTCCGAAATTTGCGTAGGAACATTCCAAAACGAAATAAACGCGCCGCGTTTGATAACCATAATTTAATGCCCAGCCGCGCCGCCTCTTTATACATCCTTGTGTAATTCGAGCGTTTACGTACGGAAAGCCGCTAAATTTTGTAGGAACTTTCCTATATATGACCGCCGACCTGTTCTGTCCATGCGCGTCATCCAACATCTGCGATAAGGTGCGCGCTTTCTTTGCTGCCTGTTATGGATTGAATCATGAACTCAGTTTTTATCATCGACGATCACCCTGTCGTTCGGCTGGCCATCCGGATGCTGCTGGAGAACGAAAACTACGAGATCGTCGGCGAGACCGACAACGGCGTGGACGCCATGCAGATGGTCCGCGAATGCATGCCGGACCTCATCATCCTCGACATCAGCATCCCCAAACTTGACGGTCTGGAAGTGTTGACCCGTTTCAACGCCATGAACCTGCCTGCCAAGATTCTGGTATTGACTGCACAGGCACCCAGCCTATTTGCCATACGTTGCATGCAGTCCGGCGCATCGGGCTATGTGTGCAAGCAGGAAGACCTCAGTGAACTTGTCAGCTCAGTCAAAGCTGTATTATCCGGCTACAATTATTTCCCGAGCCAAGCCCTCGGCGCATTGTCGCCGGAGGATGGCGACCCGGAAGAACTCGAGCGTTTCAAACTGGTCAACGATCGCGAATTGATGGTGTTGCAGCTATTTGCTCAGGGGCGAACTAACAAGGAAATCGCCAAGGGCATGTTTCTGAGCAACAAGACGGTGAGTACCTACAAGACTCGCCTGATGCAAAAACTCAAGGCCAAGACTCTGGTTGAACTGATCGAGATGGCAAAACGCAATTCGCTGGTGTGAGAGATAGGATGTCGAAGGGGCTAAAGGACTACTGGATAGCAGCCGTATGGATCTGCCTGGGTTTCATCGTTCAGGCACCTGCCGATGCGGCCGAACGTTACACCCTGCTGAGCCGCTCCAACCCGGCGCACATGGACGTCACGCTGGACCGGGCTCAATGGCAGTGGGTGCGCAACAAGCGCGAATTGATCCTGGGCACCAGTGCGCCGGACTACCCGCCTTTCGACATGACCCTGACCGGCCACGATTATGAAGGTTTCACCGCCGATTACGTCGGCATACTGGGCCGGGCGCTGGAGTTGCCAGTCAAGGTGCTGCGTTTCGAGAGCCGAGACCAGGCCATCGACGCCCTGATCCGCGGTGACATCGACCTGTTGGGCAGCGCCAACGGCTATGAAGCGGCTGCACGGCAGCTCACCCTGTCATCACCCTATGCGATCGACCAGCCGGTGCTGGTCACCCGCACCGGCGAAACCCGGTCGCTGACCGATGGCCTCAACGGCCTGCGCCTGAGCATGGCGTATCACTACCTGCCGCCGGACGAAATCAGCGCCCTCTACCCCAAGGCTCGCCTGCAGACGTTTCCCTCCTTCCAGAGCGCAATCAACGCCGTGGCCTTCAATCAGGCCGACGTATTTCTGGGCGACGCCATCTCCACTCACTACGTGATCAGCAAGGGCTATCTGAACAACATCCAGATGGCCAATTTCGGCAAGCACGAGGCCAACGGGTTCAGCTTTGCCGTGCGCGCCGACAATCCGGCCTTGCTGAACATCGTCAACCTGGTGCTCAAGGGCGTCCCCATCGAGGAACGCATTGCCATTTCCAAACGCTGGGGCGCCGGCAGCGACCTGATGCTGACCGACCAGAAACTGCTGCTGACCCAGCGCGAAGAGCGCTGGATTGCCCAGCACCCCAAGGTGCGCGTGCTGATCAATGATGCCTACGCGCCCCTGACATTCTTCGATGCCAGCGGTAATTTTCGCGGGGTGACCGCCGACCTGCTGGACCTGATCCGGCTGCGCACCGGCCTGCAGTTCGAGGTCAGCCGTGCGCCCAGCATGAGCGACATGATGAACCGGCTCAGTCAGGGCCAGGCCGACCTGATCGGCGCGATGGTCCCCAGTGACGAACGCGAGGCACGCTTCAATTTCAGCCGCCCGTACATGGACAACGCCTTTGTGCTGGTCACCCGCAAGGAGACGGCAAGCCCGGCCAATCTGGAGCAGTTGGACGGCAAGCGGGTGGCCCTGGCCCTCGGCAGCCCGATACTGCCCTACCTGCGCCAGGCCTGGCCGCGGATCTATCCAGTGGAAGTCGACAACCCGGCCCAGGCGTTGGACCTGCTGGCCCATGGCAGAGTGGAAGGCGCCGTGACCTCACTGTTCAGCGCCAGCTACTTCATCTCCTCCCGGGCACTGCAGGACGCTCTGCAAATGCGCGTGACGGTGGGCCAGGAACCCGCGCGCATCGCCATGGCGACCTCGCGCAACGCCACCGAACTGACCGCCATCATCGACAAGGCGCTGTCGAGCATCGCCCCCGAAGACCTCGCCGTGATCAACAATCGCTGGCGCACCTACATCCCGCCCAGCCGCGGGGCCTGGCAGGACTATCAGCTGCTGGTCTACCAAATTCTCGCTGGCGCCGGCGTCCTGCTGCTCGGCTCGCTGGCCTGGAACGCCTGGATGCGCCGCCAGATCAAACAGCGCGAACGCGCCGAGCGGGCATTAAACGACCAGTTCGAATTCATGAGTGCGCTGGTCAACGGCACCCCGCACCCCATCTACGTGCGCGACTGCAACGGCCTGTTGAAGATGTGCAACGAGAGCTACCTGACCGCGTTTTCGGCACAACGTGAAGAGGTGATCGGCAAGAGCATCCTCGACGGCGTGCTCAGCGATGCCCAGGAAGCGCGCCAGTACGTTGCCGACTACCAGCAGGTCATGACCGACGGCGCGCCGATGATTCTCGACCGCTCGCTGCACATCGGCGACCGCTCGTTGACCATCTACCACTGGATCCTGCCGTTCCGCGATTCCCTGGGCCAGGTTCAAGGCATCATTGGTGGCTGGATCGACATCAGCGAGCGGCGCCAGTTGATTGAGGATCTGCAATCGGCCAAGCAGCAGGCCGATGACGCCAACCGCGCGAAAAGCACCTTTCTGGCGACCATGAGCCACGAAATCAGGACCCCGATGAACGCGGTCATCGGCATGCTGGAACTGGCCCTCAAACGCGCCGATCAGGGGCAGCTGGATCGCCCCGCCATCGAGGTCGCCTACAGCTCGGCCAAGGATCTTCTGGAGCTGATTGGCGACATCCTCGACATCGCCCGCATCGAATCCGGCCGCCTGACCCTGAGCCCCGAACGCGCCAACCTGCGCCAGCTGGTCGAATCTGTGGTCCGCGTGTTCGACGGCCTGGCCCGGCAGAAAGGCCTGACGCTGCAGCTGGATCTGGACAGCCGCACCAACTTGGACGTGCTGATCGACCCGCTGCGCTTCAAACAGATTCTCTCCAACCTGATCAGCAACGCCATCAAGTTCACCCAGCAGGGTCAGGTCCGGATCAGCCTGCAGAGCGAGGATGCGAGCAACGAGCAGTTGATCCGGCTTGTGGTGGTCATCCAGGACAGCGGCATCGGCATCTCCGAAGAAGACCAGCAGCGCCTGTTCGCCCCCTTCGCCCAGGCCGACAACAGCGGCCAGCTGGCCAGGACCGGCGCCGGGCTGGGCCTGGTGATCTGCCGCAACCTGTGCGAAATGATGGGTGGCACCCTGACTCTGGACAGCCAGCCAGGTACCGGAACCCGGGTGCAGATGACGTTCGAGCTGATGACCCTGGACCCGTTGGCCAGCCTGCCACCTCCCAAAGACAACGACGCGCAGGGCAGCGCCACGCTCGATATCCTCGTGGTCGACGACCACCCCGCCAACCGTCTGCTGCTGTGCCAGCAACTGGGTTTTCTCGGCCATCGCTGCGACGTCGCCGAGCAGGGTGCCGAAGGTCTGGAACACTGGCTGGCCGGGCGCTTCGATCTGGTGATCGTCGACTGCAACATGCCGGTGATGAACGGCTATGACCTGACCCGTGCCATTCGCGCCCATGAACAGGAACAGGGCCAGGATCCGTGCATCGTGCTGGGCTTCACCGCCAACGCCCAGCCGGAAGAAAAGCAGCGCTGTCGCGAGGCGGGCATGGACGATTGCCTGTTCAAGCCGATCAGCCTGAGCGCACTCAACGATCGGCTGTCCCGCGTGGACGTCAGGCAAAGCCGTGCCGCCTCACAGCCAGCCAGGGCTGCCTTCGAGATGCGCAGTATCGTGGCCCTGACGGGAGACCGGCCGGAGATGATCCGGCACCTGATCGATCAGCTCATCAGCAGTTGCCGGGACGATGCGAGGAAACTGGAGGAAGTGACGGCCTCGGGCGACCGGCAAGCGATCCACGATGTCGCGCACAAGATCAAGGGGGCGGCGAAGATCATCAGCGCCGGACAGGTGATCGAGTTGTGTGGGGAGTTGGAGCGGGCTTGTGATGATCAGGCCTTGGCTGCCGAAATCGCGCGGCTTGCCCACAGCCTTGGGGATGCGATGGAGGAATTGGAGGGGGCGTTGGTTGGGCAGCGACAGGGGTCTGAGATGGGCTGAGGCGCTGTTCCGTTTTTAAGGTCAAGGTCGTCCACGATTCCGAACCCGGATCTTGACCCTCAGGGCGTCGAAGAAAATCACTGGGTACATCGGCTCCAGCGGTCGCAGTTGCCACGCGCCCACTTCTTCCATCACCGCATCGGTCACTGAGCTGATGAAGTCGTGGGAAACGTCAGTGCCGTACTGTTCACGCAGGAAAGCGCTGATCTCACGTACCGTCATGCCGCGGGCGTACATGGCGATGATCTTGTCGTCAAAACCGGTAAAACGGCGCTCGTGCTTGGGGATCAGGATCGGGGCAAAACTGCCGTCACGGTCGCGTGGAATATCCAGCTTCAACGGGCCATCGTCAGTCAGAACGGTTTTGCCGCTGGAGCCGTTGCGCTGATTCTCGCTGTCTTCAGGGCGTTTCTCACCGAGCGCGTAGCCCAAGTGATGGCCGAGCTCCGCACCCAGTGCGCGCTCGACCAACGCCTTTTTGAAGGCCATCGAGATGTCTTGAATTGCCTCGGCGGTCATCGGACCGCTGACGAACTGTTCGACCAGCTCTTTGGGGATGGCTGGCAAGTTTTTCTTGGCCTCTGGGGCCGGGGTCTTTTTGCTAGGCATGCTATGCACCTTAAACGCATGTGATGCCCGAACACACATTACTGACAGTCCCCCTGTTGTATCGCTCTGTATCTCCCCCCTCCCCCCATACATTTCCTTGCTCACCCCCCGGTCCCACGACACATCCGAGATACCCCACCAGCGTTAAATGGATTCTATCGAGGCCACACACAGCGCCTCGCAACAGAACCCATCACTGCTCTGGAGCACACCACCATGAACTCAAAAAAACTGACCGTCGCCGCCTGCCTGTTCGCCGCCCTGAACGTCTGCACCTTCGCCGCCCGCGCCGAAGCCGCCACCCCGGACACCGCCACCTGCGGCCTGGTCACCAGCCACATCACCTACAAGGACAGCCACGGCAAGACCCAGATGCTCGACTACCTCAAAGCCGTCGACAACTGCCACAACCAGAACGGCTGATCGCGCTGCACACCCCGCGCCCGCTCCGCCCTCCGGACCGGGCGCAAGAGCCTAGGCGCCCACCTGCCGCGCCACATGCAACCGATGCAAAGTGATCTTGCGCACCTCCTGCTTGCTCAGCTCGATATGCCGCGCAAGCAACTGCTGAGCATCCTCCACCCGCCCCGACAGCAAGGCCTCGAGAATCTGCCCATGCTCGGCGTAGGTGGCATCGATCCTCGCCCCTTGAGTGAAATCCAGACGCCGGATGATGCGGATCTTTTCGGTGATCTCCAGGTGCATGCGCGCCATCTCGGCATTGCCCGTCGCTTCCACCAACACACAATGAAAACGCTCGTCCAGCGCCGACACCTGCGCGGCATCACGAAGGCGCTGCGCCTCTGCCACCAGCCATGTGGCGCGTAACTCGCCGATTAGCGGATTGCCCGGCAGATCCATCTGCGCCAAGCGCGCCAGCGCTGCGGTTTCCAGCACGATGCGCACGTCGTACAGCTCTTCGAAGTAATTGAAATCGAACGCCTTGACCTGCCAGCCACTGCGAAAGTGCACCTGCAGATAGCCTTCGCGTTCCAGCCGGTACAGCGCCTGGCGCACCGGCGTGCGGCTGGCCTGAACCCGCTGCGCCACTTCGTTTTCGCTGAAGCGATCGCCGGGCAGCAGGCGGAATTCGAAGATGTCGTCCTTAAGTTGCTGGTAGATGCTCTCGACCCGGTTTTGCGGACGATCGCCTTCGGCTTTCAGTTGAGCGATTTGCATGGTTGTTTCCATAAATATTGCGAAGTACTCCCCGTAGCAGCACGGCTTGCCGGCGGGGCGATAGGTCTGTCACCAAAATGTCGACTGACACAACGCTCCCGCCGGCAAGCCGTGCTGCTACGAGCGAATCAGGCGGGCTCGGGCTTTTTCAGGCTGGCAATGTACGCCCGCCAGCCACCGAACCCGGTGATGTCCAGCGCACCGGCAATCGCCCACGGCTCGCAAATGAACCCCTTCACACTGCGCCCGTCGACCAGGGTCAGGTTGCCAATCCCCAGCGGCGCGGGAATCTCGGCGACGAACTCGCCAAAGCGCGCCAACGGAATGTCCCACAGCTCGACGATGATCGACTGCCCGCCCTGCGCACGGGCCAGACCCGGTTTGGGCGGCACGGTGCCGGGCAGTGCGTAGAGGCGGTAGTCGGCTGCGGTCAGGGTCTGCTCGACGAACACCGCATCGCGAGTGGTCAACTGGAAGTTCAGCGGCATGCCGGTCAGGTGTGCGCCGACCACCGCCACCCGCACGCTGCCTTTTGCCGGAACCGATGCAGGCTTGCTGGCAGGCAATGCACGCCCGGTCGCGCCGAGGGGCAGGTTCAGGTGCGCCTGCCACTGCTTGCCGAAACTCGCCAGTGCGCTGTCATGCCAGGCCGGTGCGATCAGGGTGATGCCCGCTGGCAATCCATCGCTGCGCAACCCGGCGGGCAACGCCAGCGCCGAGAGGTCGGCCAGGTTGGTGAAGTTGGTGTAGAAACCGAACTGCGAGTTGTACAGCACCGGCTCCTCTTGCATGTCGGCAAGGGTGCGAATCGTGGCCGAGGTCGGCACCACCAGCGCATCGAAACCTGCCAGCGCCTCGTTGATTTTGCGGCTCAGCTCGGCACGCAGGTATTCGGCCTTGTAGGCATCGCAGGCGCTGTAGCCCAGGCCGTTGGCGACAATGCCGCGCACCACCGGGTTGATCGCATCCGGGTTGGATTCGAACATTGACGCCAGCGCCACCGTGCGCTCGGCCACCCACGAGCCGTAATACAGCTGCTCGGCCAGGGCCTTGAACGGCGCGAAATCGATGCGACTGATCTCGGCGCCCATCTTGCTCAGGGTCAGCAGCGCCTGCTCGTAGACGGCCTGGTTCTGGCTGTCGCCGAAAAACTCCAGAGTGTCCGGCACCGCAAGCTTCAGGGCGGCGCTGAAACCCACCGGCGCCGAGCCGGGGTTTTTCCGCGAATAGGCGTCACTGGCATCGAAGCCTTCGGCAATCCCGGCCACGCACTCGGCGTCCTCGACGGTCAGGGCGAACACCGAGATGCAATCGACGCTGCGGCACGCCGGCACCAGCCCGGTGTTGGACAGCCGGCCCTTGGTGGGCTTGAGCCCGACGATGTTGTTGAAGCCCGCCGGCACCCTGCCCGACCCTGCGGTATCGGTGCCCAGCGAGAACGCTACCAAGCCGCGGGCGACCACCGAGGCCGAGCCCGAACTGGAACCGCCGCTGACGTAATCGGGGTTGAAGCTGTTGGGCACCGCACCGTAAGGCGAGCGAGTACCGACCAGGCCGGTGGCGAACTGATCCAGGTTGGTCTTGCCCATCAGAATCGCGCCCGCCGCGCGCAGCTTGGCGACGACCGTGGCATCGCATTCGGCGGTGTAGGCGAACTCGGGGCAGGCAGCGGTGGTTGGCCACTGCGCGGCGTCGATGTTGTCCTTGATGGCGAACGGCACGCCATACAGCGGCAGCTGGCTCAAGTCACCCTCGGCAGCATCCAGACGCGCCTGCAACTCGGCCAGTTGCGCACTGAGCTGCGCGGGGCTGACGAGGGAAATCCAGGCAGTGTCGCCTTCAGGGTAGGCGTCGCGCAGCGCCATCAGGGCTTGCGGGGTCAGCTCGCCTTTGCGATAGGCGTCGAGCCATTCATTCACGGTCCAGCCGAACTGCGGGTTTTGAGCGTCTTGCATGGTGGATTCCATCTTGTATCCAAGTTTGAATCCAGCAAAAGCAAGAGCCGGGCCATGGTATTGCAGGCCTTGATTTTCGAGGGTTTGAGCACCATTCCAGGCAAAAGCAGCGAACGCGCATGCCCAGTGATGAAGCACTGCCGCCTGATTCTGGTGCCTATTTCAACAACCCCTCCACCAACTGCGGGGTCACATAGTGCGGGCCGTCGAACAGGTACAGCGGGTAGCCCGCGTACGCAGCCATCTGCGGTTTCAATTCTTGCACCGTGGCCGAACGAAAGCCGCCGCCAACCTTGGGCCGGAACGCTTCGACGATGATCCTCACCCGCTTGGGCCCGAGGCTTTCGCGCAGGGCATCGGCGTAGGTGCGGGCGACCGGCGCGCTGCGGGCGTAGACACCGACGCCGTCCTGAAAGAACACACCTATGTCATCCGGCAGCCACGACTTGAGCCAGTCGGCGGTGGCTTGCGGGCCGATGTTGGCGCCGTCGTAGACGCTGATCCACAACGGCCTGGGCAGCCGGGCCAGCAATGCGGGCAGCTCCTTGGCGCGGCTCCAGCTGGGGTCGACTTCGGCTGGAAAGTACCAGCCAGTAACGTTGAGCGGCGTTTTCACTTTGGCCATGCGTTCGGAGAGCACGGCCAGTTCTTCGATGTTGTCCCGCGAGCGGTTTTCGCTGAAAAAACCGGCCAATCCGACAATCGCATCCCGCGCCCAGGGCGCCTTGGCGATGCGCGCCCAATCCGGCAGCACCGGCACTTCGGGCAGTCCGGAACCGGCGACGAACGCCTGCCCGTCCACCGCCGTCCACTGGATCAACAGCTCGCGGGCGCCGAGTTGGTCCCACTCGCCGTCGATGTTCACCGTGGCGTTATCCGGCTGCCAGACAATCCCGGTGATGTCAGGCCGCTCACTGTGCCCCAGCTCGTACAGTGCGTCGATCGCCACGCAGACGAGGCCGATCACCAGCGCGATCAGTGTGGCCTTCACTCCGTGTTTCCTTGCGAATCCCTTCATCGAATCCCTCCCATCCCTGTCACCAGGAATAGGTCATGCGTGCGAACACCCCTTGCGCGCTGTCGTCACCGAAGATCTTCTCGCGGTACTGCACGGAAAAGTCGATATAGGACTGCGGCGCCTTGTGCTTGGTTTCACGGAACCAGTAGCGCACGCCGATCCCGACCCCGGCCCCGCCGGCGCTGTCGGAGGACGTGTGGTTGCGCCCGAGCGCATCGACCTGGCTGTGCATTTTGGAGTCGTAATTGGCCGCCGCCACAATGTGCGGAAAGATCACCAGCCGTGGGCTGATGCTGTCCAGGCGAATGCTGCGGCCCAGTTGCCACTCGCTGTTGAAGTAGTTGCGTTTGTCGCGCAGGTAGCGCCCGCCTTCGGCGTAGAACTGCGAAGTCCACCAACTGGGTTTGTCGACCCGCAGATCAGTGCCGATGCTCGAACCATAGCCCAGACGCACCAGCCAGTCGCCACTGACATTGCTGCCCGCCAGCGGGAAGGTGCGCTCGAACGCGGCCATGACGTTGTATTCGGTGAACGGCTTGATGCGGATGCCGACCGCGCCCTGCAATGCGTCCAGCCCCTTGTCATTGTCGCTTTCCTTGTTCCACAGGGTGTCGGTGACGCGGCCGTACAACTCGACGAAGCGCGCATCGCGATAGCCTTCCGGGCGCCAGAAGATTTCGGTGCTGTTCTGCAGGCTGTCATTGCTGCTGCTCGGCGCGCCGTTCAGGCCGTTGCTGGTGCTCGCCCCGCGATAGGTGGTGGTGTTGGTCACACCCCAGACCCGCGAGAGGTCCGAGACCGCGCGGCGGGTGTCGAACACCTGTTGGTCGGGCATCTGCAGATCGCCGGTCTGCTGGTAATCGAGCACGCGTTTGAAGTAGGCGATGGCCTGCACATCGTCCGGCGCGCGCATCGCCGAATAGGCGGCATCCTGGGTTTCCTTGGGCGTCAGGCCCTTGCTGCGGTCGACTCGCTTGAATTCCTCCAGCGCGCCCTTGTCGTCACCGGCCTGGCTGAGAAAGTAGGCAATCTGCACTTCGTCGCCGGGCTTCAACTGGCCTTTGGCCCGGGCCTGCTGCATCCGTGTCAGCGCCTCTTTCGGCTGACCCAGCGCGGCGTACAGCGAGGCCTGATCGCGCAGTGGCAGCGAGCCGACCGCCAGTGCCTGGGCGAAGTCCTGCTGCGCCCCGCTCTTGTCGCCCAGGCGCATGCGCATCTGCCCACGCTGGGCCAGCAAGGTCGCGTCGTTGCCGTTCAAGGCCAGGGCTTCGGTGGCCGCCGAGCGCGCCTCGCTCCACTGCTCCTGTGCGATCAAGGCGCTGACCAGCAGGCGTCGGTAGGCGATTTCATGGGGGAAGCGGCGCACCACGTCACGGGCGTAACTGACCGCCGCATCGTTGTCACCACGGGCCAGGGCGGCGTAGCCGGCGGCCGCGATGTTGACCGCCCGTTGCTCATGGATCATGTCCAGACGTCGGCTCAGTTGCGGCGATTCACCCAGCACCGCAATGGCCTCATTGGTCGCCGCTTCAGCTTCGTCGAGGTGCTGCTGACGTTGCAGCGCCTCGATCAGCATCATGCGGTAATCGGGATTCATCGGCGCTTCGCTGATCGCCTTGCGCGCATAGTCGGCGGCCAGGTCATAGTCACCGTTGGCATAGGCGCGCAGCGAGCGATCGCCGTTGCGAAAGCCCTTCTTGTTGCCGGGGTAACGCTCGGGGTGATCGCGGCGATCCTTGTCGCGCTCGGCCAGCTGGATAAGTTTGCGCAGGCGGTCGACATCGCTGCGCTGGCGCAGGGCTTCCTGGGCCCTTTCGATGGCCAGGTCGTAATCCTTGTCGTTGTAGGCCTCGTAGGCCTGGTTGGCGATCTCGAAGGCTGGCCCGGTCAGTGCCAGCGGCAGGATCTGCGGCTGCGTGGTCGAGGAATACTGCGCCTGACACAACGCAGGCAGGACGCTCAGGCCCAGAAAAATCGGAAGTCTCATGAGGGCTGCTCCGTCGGTGCGTCCGGTGAGGAATGGCGGTGTTGGCGGGCGACGGCTTGCTCGATGGTTTCGCGCGACAACACGCCGCTGTCCACCAGGTAGTCGCCGATGCGGCCATGGATGTGCGGCCTGTAGCCGAGCATGGCGCGGTTGAAGGTCTGGCGATCGAGCAGGCCCTGCTCGATCAGCAGGTCGCCCAACAGCGGCGTGGCGGCAGGCAGCGGTTGTCCGGCCACTACGTCCAGCCGGCGCAGTTGCTCGACGATCTCGCTTTCCCGGGCAATCAGCTGCACCGGTTCTGCACCCATCTGCTCGGTGATCTGTTGCAAGCCCTCTTCCGGCAAGGGGCTGGCCACGGCGATTTCCGGGCGGCCCTCAACGTCCAGCGCCAGCGGCACCACGCGCCAGCGCAGGCAGAATTCATCGGGCAGCGAGGCCTGCGTCTGGCCTTGAGTGCGGACCTTGGCGGCGATGTCGAACACCCGCGGCAGGTCGTTCTGAAAGGCGATGGCCTCGGCCAGGGTCTCGTCGTCGAGCCAGCCGTGGCTGAGCAGAATGCGGCCCAGCGGCAGTTGCCGGGTCTGTTGTTGTTCCAGCGCGGTGGCGAGTTTTTCATCGCTGATCGCCTGCCACGACAACAACACGCTGCCCAGTTTGCGCGGCGCCTGGGCGATCAAGTCGGTGGAGGGAAAATCGTGCATGGTCTTGTCCCAGACCAGCTTGCGGTTGAGCAGCTTGCCCAGCAGAAACAGCCGCCAGGCCCGGGCGGCGGCCATGAAGTTGACGAAGTTGCCCACCACCATGCGCGGCATCGACAGCAGGCCGTGCTGCCAGCCATAAATGATGGTGGTGAAGTAGCAGCGATGGGCCATGCGCCAGAGCAGCGCGACGCCGTTGGCCGCCAGCAGCACGCCCACCCAGCCGTTGCTGTCGAACGGGGTGGGGAAACTGGTGTTCCACAGGCCGCTGGCGCGCAGCACGATCAGCGCCAGCAACTGCGCAAGAATCACGTAGGCGATGATGCTGACGAACGAAGTGACCACACCCTTGCGGTCGCGAAACAGCAGATACCGGTTGGCCAGCGAGCCGCTCCAGCCCATCTGCTCCCAGCCCTGCAGACCGATGCCCAGGGTCCAGCGGGCCTTTTGCCGGAACGCGGTGCGGAAGGTGTCGGGGAAGAACTCACGCACACACAGCGGCATGTCCAGGGTCGACTCGTACGGCTCGCGAAACCAGGATTTGCGCAGGATCCGGTACTGCACCGGAAAGCGTACGAAGATCGCGCTCATGCCGTAACGGGCCAGCCGCGCGCCGACGTCGTAGTCCTCGGTCAGGCTGTCGGTGTTGAACGGCTGGTTATGGGTTTCATCGGCCAGCACCTGCAAGGCGCGGCGCGAGAAGCAGGTGCCGACGCCCGCCGAGGGCACGCTGTCGCTCAGGCTCTCGCGTACCACCAGGTCCTTGCCGTGCCACTCGGCGAACTCGTCCATGTAGGTGCCGGCGACCCACTCGTACCAGTTGCGTTCCAGCGACACCACCGGCAACTGGATCATGTCCTTGCGCGGCAGCAGGTAGTTGAACAGGCGCAACTCCAGCGGATGCAGCACGTCTTCGCTGTCGTGCAGCACCACCCCGGCGAAGTTCACCGCGTGGGTCTGCTCGTAGTGGAAGATCGCCTGAGTCACCCAGTTCAGGCAGTCCGCCTTGCAGGTCGGCCCGGCGTGGGGCACTTCCACCCGGTGCAACTGCTTGTAGCGCCGACGCATGCGCTCGACTTCATCGATGGTGCGCTGGTCGTTGATGTAGGTGCCGACGAACACCCGGTAGTTCTGGTAGTCCAGGGTCGAGACCATGTTCTCGATCATTGGCGCGATGACGTCGTACTCCAGCCACGCCGGGACCATGATCGCCAACGGCTGCTCGTCGCGGGCGATCAATTGCTCGGCAGTCAGCGGACGGTAGCGCCGCTCGGCGGTGAACTTGCGGTACAGGCGCCGGGCCCAGTACCAAAGGTCGATGAACAGGTCATCGAGGCTCGACACCAGGATGATCGTCGCGACCACGAGGGTCGCGACCTCCAGCGCGCTGTAGTAATGGGCCAGCCAGTAAGGCCAATAAAGCGAGGTCATCGCGGCTCCCGTTATTGACGATTGCGACGGGCGCGGGCGCCGGCCAGCAGCAATACGATCAAGCCGATCACGGCCGCCGGAATCAGCCACAGCGCCGACGGTTTACGCCAGGCGTCGAGGCCTTTGGGTTCATCGTCATCGATCATCTGGCTGCCAGTCGGATCCTTGGCATCGAAGGTGGTCAGCGGGCCGTTGTCGCCCAGCACCGTGACGTTGCCGCGCTCGAGCAGCACCGGGCGTTCGAAGTTCGGCGCCTGGCCACCGAGGGTGCGATAGATCATGCCGTGCTGGCTGCCGGACTCGACCACCTGCAACGCGGCCAGGTGATTGAGCGACTTGAGGTCCAGTAGCGTCTGCTCCTTGTGATGGATCAGCAGATGGCCCTGGGCGTCGACCTGCAGCGATTCGTCGCTGTCCTTGACCGGCACTTCAAAGGCCAGGAAGGCCTTGTCAGGGGTGATCGCCGAGCTTGCGTCTGTGTTCACTTTCAAATCCGCGCGCAGCGGCGAGACACCACTGGCGCTGGCCACGCGAATCAGCTGCGGCAGGCTGCTCGCCGGGCGCTCCAGATAGCCTTGCGGGATCAGCACCTGAGCGCCAGCGGCGAAGCGCGCGGCCATGCCGGAGAAGTCGCCGTCCAGCGCACTTTTCTCCAACGTGATATGGCTGCTGGGCAAAACCGCCACCGGGAATGCCTGAGGCGTTTCCCGGCACAGGTCGCTGACCGGCTGGCGCTGGAACGACACGCGCAGGATGTTCTGCGCGCCCAGTGCGTAGCGCGGGATGCGCGCCTCGATGCGCTCCTTCTGGCCGTTGGCGTTCAGTTGCGCGGCGCCGATCAGGTAGTCGTTGAGGAACAGGCTGGCAATCGGCGACGTGCCGGAAGCGCCGGGGGCTGCGGCGACGTCCACCGCCGCGTAAGTCGGAATGCGCCCGTCGTAGGCCACGCTGCCGAGCGGGAAGCTCGCGCTCCAGTCGGCCTTGGCCAGCACGTCGACGCTGCCGGGCTTGCCGCCCAGGCGAGTCAGCGCCACGCGACCGTCATCGCTGAGGGGCATGTTCGCCTCCTCACCCACGGTCAACTGGCGAGTGCGGGCGAGCTTGTTCCAGGCCGCGGTGAACAGGCCGATGGCCTTGCCTGCAGCGTCCCGATTGATCATCAACAATGGATGAGCGCCGAGCATCGCCAACCGAACGTTTTCGCTGCCGTTCGCATTCAAGGCCTTGCCGGTGTGTCGCTCGCGCCACTGGTTGAACGCGCTGGCCGCGCTCGGATCGAGGCTCTGAATCTGCCGCTGCAGGGCGTCGAGCGCGTCATTAACGGCCTTCGTCAGCTGCGGATCGCTGACGGCCAGGTCAGCGTTCAGCGCAGGGCCCTGGCCGAGCATCAGCAGCGCGCCGATCTGCGCCGGATCGTCCAGCGTGCGCAGGCCTTTGCCGTCAAGGCTGGCGAACGCCGGGATCGCCTTGAGCTCGGCAGGAATGCTCAACGCGCTCACATCAACGCTGTCGTTCACCTGCGGGAACTGCACGATGCGCGCCTGCTTGCCGATGCGCTCCAGCGCCACACCCAGGCGCCAGGCGGCGTCGTAACTGGCGCTGGACAGCGTGCCGGGGGCCACCAGAATCCCCGGTTTGCCAGGCAAGGCGTTCCAGGCCGCACCGACGTCCCGCAGTTGATCGGCATCGAAGCTGTAGCTCAGGCGCGTGTCGGGATCGATGCGCAGCACGTTGCCGATGGCCCGTTCGTCCTCGCACTGCACGCGGGAAATGATCGACGACCAGGCCACGCCCAGGCGCACCGAGCCGCTGTCGCGGGGCGATTTGTCGACACCGAGCACGGCACTGGCATTACCTTCGCCCTCGTTAAGTCCAAGCGCCCGCACCGGATAGCCGTCCAGCGACAACAGCAGCGTGTTGCGCCCCGCGTCGCCATTAAGGTAACTGGCATCGAAATGCAGCGTGGCATCGGTCAGCGGCACGTCCGCCGGGACCGGCAGGTACAGCTCGCGACGGGCATCGCGGGCATCCAGCACGATGGGCCGGTCGATGCCCAGGTCGCGCAGCTCGATGCTGCGCTGCTGGCGGGTGTCGGCGCTCAGGCGGCTGATGGCCTGGCTCAACGGGCTCTCTTGCGCGGCGGCGAATGCAGGTGCGACGGCCAACAGGCTGATGCTGCAGGCAAGGACGTGCAACGCCCCCGCGTGAACGGTAACGGAAGACTTCATTCAGGCAGATCTCGATCAAAACGTGTCAGGTGCGCGAACCCGGGTTCACCCGAGATCTGGCCGACCGTGTCGGCACAGATCCGGGCAAGGGTTCACGCAAAGGATTGCGGCGGGCGTCGTCACGGTGTGGCGCCCTGGGGCTTCAAGCCGTCGCTAATGCAGGCTGGAAACCGAGCGCAGTTGCACCGCAGGGCGCGGGGCTTCTTCGGGTTCGCATCGCCGTGCGGGCGTCTGCACCACGAACTCGTCCACGGGTCGCCCCATCAGGGCATCGACGATGCGCGCACAGGCCTTGCCATCACCGTAGGGGTTGGCGGCCTGAGCGGTCAGACGCCACAACGCTTCGTCGTCGAACAGCTCGCACACTCCGCGCACGATGGCATTGGGATCGGTGCCCACCAGGCGCACAGTCCCGGCGGCCACGGCTTCCGGGCGCTCGGTGACATCGCGCATCACCAGCACCGGCTTGCCCAGCGACGGCGCTTCTTCCTGCACGCCGCCGGAATCGGTGAGGATCACGTGGGCGCGCTGCATCAGGCGCACGAACGACAGGTAGTCCAGCGGCTTGATCAAGTGCACGTTGGGCAGCTCGCCCAGTTGCTCGGTCACCGGCCCCAGCACGTTGGGGTTCAGGTGCACCGGGTAGACGATCTGCACGTCGTCGCGCGCGGCCAGGGTGCGCAGCGCCTTGCAGATGTCGAGGAAACCTTCGCCGAAATTCTCCCGACGATGCCCCGTGACCAGCAGCACCTTGCGCTCCGGCACCAGGAAGTTGAACTGGCGGTCCAGCGCCACCCGCAGCTGGCGGTTGCTGTCGATGCGCGCGGCAGTCATTTGCAGTGCGTCGATCACCGTGTTGCCGGTGACGAACGAGGTACCCTGCAGGCGCTCGCCCAGCACGTTGCGCCGCGACTCTTCAGTGGGTGTGAACAGGTGATCGGAGATCAGGTCGATGTTGCGCCGGTTCATTTCCTCCGGCCACGGCTGGTGAATATCACCGGTGCGCAGGCCCGCTTCGATGTGCGCCACCGGGATGAGCCGATGAAACGCCGACATCGCCGCCACCAGCGCCGAAGTGGTGTCGCCATGCACCAGAACCTTGTCGGGCTGCACCTTCTCCAGCACCGGATCGATTGCGGCATAAAGCGCGGCGGTCAGGGTGTTCAGCGTCTGCCCGGGGGTCATGACGTCGAGGGTGTAATCGGCCTGGAGTTCGAACATGTCCAGCACTTGCGCCAGCATGCTCTGGTGTTGTCCGGTGATGCAGATTTGCGAGTCGATTCCCGGTTCCGCGGCCAGTGCCTTGACCAGCGGCGCCATCTTGATGGCTTCCGGACGTGTGCCGAAAATCGACAGGACTTTGAGTCTTGGATGAGCTCGAGCCATTCACATTCCTCCCGCGCATTTGCATGCGCCGCACGGCAGCGTACTTGTGGCCCGGGGGCTCAAGTCGCTCGAAAGTTGTAGTTAATGGTCGGACGGCTGTAATCGCAGAGTTGATTCGATCTTCACTTCACTGTGACGACAGGGCATTCCTTAGTGCCCGAAACAGGAAGGATTATTAGCAGATAAACATCGCAATGCAAAAGAATTTATAACGTTTTTAACAACTTCAGATATTTTTAAACTTTTGCAAAAACAAGGGGTCAATCTAGGGTTTGATCCAGCGCCAGCCCCGTTGCAGAGCGGTTATCGGACAGAGCAAAGTGTGCACGAGTTCCCAGACATGTGTAAAGCATTGAACTTTGTCGCGCTGTTCGCTGTCGCGTTTAAATCCATTCAATTGAAGGGATCAAATGAGAAAGGCGATAACAGTTATTTGACGTCATGGATCCAACTCTAGTATCGATCAGGCTGTAGTGCACGCACTTATATGACATTTGTGACAGGTGGAATTATTGCCCACTAGCAAAGTTAATGGGTTCACAGTGTAGGAGTGAGCTTGCTCGCGAAAGCGTCGTGTCATTCACTGCCATTGTCGCTGACACACCGCATTCGCGAGCAAGCTCACTCCTACAAAGGGAGCGCGTTCATTCAGCCGAGATCGCCAGTTGCAGCACACGATCACGTCCACCCTCGGCCAGCAGGTACTTGCTCTGCCCCACCGGCAACAGGGCCTGCGGTGCGCGCAGGTTGGAGAGGATCACCTGCAGCTTGCCGCTGTTGTCGCGCAGCCACAGCCGTGCCTGATGGGTCTGGTCCTCGACGACCCACAGGCCGCGCTCGTCGCACAACAGAAAGGTCGGCTCCTTAAGGCCATCCAGATAGACCGGGTCCTTGCCGTCCTCGGTCAGCTCGCGCACCTGCCCGGCTTCCTTGACCGTGTAGAGCATCTTGTTGCCGGGGCAGGTCTCGATGGATTCGGATTCGCTCAGGCGGTTCCTGAGCACCTCCAGCGCCTGGGTGCGTGCGTCGTAGCGCATCAGCCGGCCATCGCCCTTGCGGTCTTCGATCACGTACAACAACGGGCCGTCGGCCTTCAGGCCCTGAGCATCGTTGGCCATGAACAACGGCGTGACCTTGCCATCCTTGAGCAGCGACACCGGTGCGTCCGCGGTCTCCTGGCTGAACGCATGGCCGCCCATGTAGGCTTCCAGGCCATCGGGCTTGGTCAGGTCACCGACGATCAGCGAGCGCTGGCCGTCTGCGGTGATGCGTTGCACGCTGCCCTGGTTTTTGCGCAGCTCTTCGGTCACCAGCAGGTTGCCCTGTGCGTCGATGGCCAGTCCCGCAGCCTTGGGGATGTCGTCGTGGGCCACTTGATAATCCCAGCCGGCAGCGGCGCTGACTGGCGCGAAGTGCTGCCAGGCAAAGAACCCACCTGCCGCCAGCAGGGTCAACGACACCGCTGCCGCGCCTCGAAAAAGCCACTTGCCTCTACCGCTGGAAACACTCGTCATCCTGTCCTCAGATGGTCCAGTTCAAAGGTCGGCGCTGCGGCCGGACCCGGCAGTGTGCATCAGAGTGCGTCAAACCAGGTACTTGTTAAACCATTTGATCGTGCGATCCCAGGCCAGGCGCGCCGCCGCATCGTCGTAACGCGGGGTCGAGTCGTTGTGAAAACCGTGGTTCACGCCCGGATACACATAGGCCTGGTAGGTCTTGCCGGCTGCCTTCAGGGCCTGCTCGTAGGCCGGCCAGCCATCGGTGATCGGCTTGTCGAGTTCGGCGTAATGCAGCAACAACGGCGCCTTGATCCGCGCCACGTCTTCGGCCTTGGGCTGGCGACCGTAGAACGGCACGGCTGCGGCCAGTTCCGGATAGGCCACCGCCGCCGCGTTGGACACCCCGCCGCCATAACAGAAACCGGTGATGCCGACCTTGCCAGTCGAGGCGTTGTGGGCCATCAGCCATTCGATCCCGGCGAAGAAGTCGTTCATGAGTTTTTCCGGGTCAACCTTCTGCTGCAGTTCGCGCCCTTTGTCATCGTTGCCCGGATAGCCACCCACCGACGACAGCCCGTCCGGCGCCAGCGCCACGAAACCGGCCTTGGCCAAGCGCCGTGCGACGTCTTCGATGTACGGGTTCAAGCCGCGGTTCTCATGCACCACCAGCACCGCCGGGACCTTGCCGGTGGCCTTGGCCGGACGCACCAGATAACCACGTACCTGGCCGTTGCCTTTGGGTGAGGGATAGGTGATGTACTCGGCGAGAATGTCGGGGTCGGTGAACTCGACCTGCTCGGCCAGCGCATAGTTGGGGCTCAGCGAGGCGAGAATCGCCGTGACGGTCAGGCCGCCCAAGGTGAACAGCGCAGCGCGGTCGAGAAATTCCCGGCGGTTGATCTTGCCGTGAACGTAGTAATCGTAGAGTTCGAGCAGCTCGGGGGAGAAATCCTTGGCGGTCAGACGGGTCATCGGTGCACTTCCTCAGCGATTGTCGACAGGCCGCGACAGCCAGGGGCGATGTCACGGCAAGGAACAATCATTAAAGCAGTGATGGGTGATCTTGACCGGTGTCTTTGTAAACGGGCGTGATGGGACCGACAACAGCCGCGCATCAAACGCAGCGACTGCTTTGCCATGTAAGCCCTGACTTTTAATATATTAACGCGCCATAGCTTACGCCGTGCCATTTAACACGGACGCCACTTATTAGCTGTCGACCATCTCATTAAATTCTGATGAGACGACAAATTGTTCAGGGGTATATCCATTACCCAAAACTTCCACTTCGCGCACCTGCAACAAGTGCACAGCAATTTGTTTGCCAGCTTTTCACAGCCGCGCAGAACTACACACAAGCCATTGTATTTATTGAATTTAACAACCTGCAACGACGCAAACGGCGCCCCCATTTTCGGGTCAAAACACCCCCATTCAGTGGGTAAAAACGCCAAGTGGATCCTGTTTGACGTACTTGAAAATCCTTGAAGTAAGCCAACACTTCAGCCCTCGAAAATATTTCAAAATATATCTTTCTTTTTTTTATGGCAGCGCTACAGTCACTCTCAGCAGACCTCCGTCTTTCAGAACGGCATTGACACTGGCAACCGAACACGCCGGTTTATATCTGCGTCGTGCAAACCCACTCCACGTCGACGTGTTCTTCACGCAGACCGCGGATCTTTTGCGCCCGTTTTTTTCGAGAGTGTTTTCTACAAGAACAACGACAGCCACCCACTCATCGAGAGTGCCCAGATCATGAATTACCTGATTAGCTTTCGATCCTTGCGTCTGAACGCCAGCCTGATCGCCGGATTACTGGTTGCGCCACTGACCTTCGCGGCGGCCCCGGCGGAAGTCGACCCCGGCCCCGCAGCGGACACCCCCACCCTGCAATCGATGCGCGGCCTCACCCCGCCCGATCCGTCCGGCACCGAGGGCGGACGCAAGGTCGACCTGATGGGCGACTTCGTGCTCAACCGCGACGCCGCCATCCGCCTGGGCAAGGCGATGTTCTGGGACCAGGACTTCGGCAGCGACGGCTACACCGCCTGCGCTTCCTGCCATTACCACGCGGGCGTCGATCACCGCATCACCAACCAGCTCAACCCCGGGCAGGCCCACACCAACCCCAACGTCGCGTCGCTGTTCAACAAGCCGTTCATTGCGCCGAACATTCCCGGTGACGTGCCCTCCTACACCACCCTCTCCGGTGGCAAGGGCGGGCCGAACTACACCCTGAAGAAAACCGACTTCCCCACCCATGTACTGGCCGATCCGCTGGATCGCAACTCGGCCATCGTCTATTCGAGCGACGACGTGGTGGGTTCGGCCGGGGTGTTCGAAGCCAGCTACGTGCGGCCTCGCCAACCGCGCTTCGACCGCTGCACCCAGCAGATGGACCCGCTGTTCACCGTCAACAAGGTCAGCGTGCGGCGCACCACCGGGCGCAACGCGCCCAGCGTGATCAACGCCGCGTTCAACGTGCGCAACTTCTGGGACGGGCGGGCCAACAACGTGTTCAACGGCTTCTCGCCGTTCGGCAACCGTGACCCGGACGCCGGCATTTACGTGACTTCCGGCAGCAATCCGATCGCCACCAAGGTGCGCCTGGCGCTCAACGATGCCTCGGCCGCCTCCCAGGCCGTCGGCCCTCCCGGCAACGGCGTGGAGATGTCCTGCGGCGGGCGCAACTTCGCCGACATCGGCCGGCGCATGCTCGACTCGCTGGTGCTCAGCCATCAACGCATCGCCACCAACGACTCGATGCTCTCATCGATGGCCGTGCGCAGGCCCAGCTATCGCGACATGATCAAGGCTGCGTTCCATCCACGGCTGTGGAACGCCACGCAACCGGTGTCCCTGGGCGGCGTGGACTACGCGCAGATCGAGGCCAACTTCTCGCTGTTCTTCGGCCTGGCGATCCAGATGTACGAGGCCACGCTGGTGTCCGATCAGGCACCGCTGGACGCCTACCTCGCCGGCAACACCCAGGCCATGGACGCCCAGCAGGTCGAGGGCATGAACCTGTTCACCGGCAAGGGCAAATGCGTGGCCTGCCACGCCGGCCCCGAACTGACCAACGCCGCCACCCGCCTGCGTCTGGAACCACGCGAGCGCATCGAACGGATGGTGATGGCCGACAACCTGATCACCCTCTACGACAACGGTTTCTACAACACCGGCGTGCGTCCGACCGAGGAAGACCTGGCCGTGGGCGGCAGCGATCCGTGGGGCAACCCGCTGTCCTTCACCCGCCAGTACAACAGCATCCTGCAGGGCCAGAATGTGCCCGATCCGTTCGACGTCGACGTGTGCAAGTTCGAGGCGCCGCTGAGCCCGGCCATTCCCTGCGATGCCTCGCTCAAGCCCAACGTCAACTTCCGCGATTCGGTCGACGGCGCGTTCAAGACCCCGACGCTGCGCAACATCGCCCTGACCGGCCCGTACTTCCACAACGGCAGCCGCTCCACGCTCAAACAGGTGGTGGAGTTCTACAACCGTGGCGGGGATCGGCGTGGCCAAGACGCCAACAACACCACCGGCTTCGATCATCCGAGTGTGAGCCAGCACAACATGTCCAACCTGGACCCGGACATGACCAACCTCAACCTGACCCCGAGCGAGATCGACGCGCTGGTGCGCTTCATGGAAGTCAGCCTGACCGACCCGCGCGTGGCTTGGGAACAGGCGCCGTTCGACCATCCTTCGCTGACCATCGCCCAGGGTGAAGTCGGCGACGAGAACAGCGTGGTCACCCGGCCGGTGGATGCGCAGTCGAGCACGCCACGGGCCAAGGATCAGGAGATCATGCTCAACGCCGTGGGCTCCACTGGACGCCGTCCGGCTGATGGCCCGCTGCTGCCATTCGTCAACGATCTGCGTTAGCCCATCGACGCCGACCGGAGGGTTCTCCGGTCGGCGTTCACCTCCCGCGTTGCAGGCTGGATGAAATTTGCATCCCGTCTGCAACTTGTCTGCAAAGGCTCAGTCATATCGGCGCCCTGAAATCCGCCGAGCTGTTCGTCCCATGCGTCCATCTGTTCGCTCCTCCCGCGTTGCGCTGTTCTGCCTTGCCACTTCCCTTTATCTGATTGCCCCACCCGTCCACGCCGATGGCGAACGGCAGCTGGCCCAAGCCATCAACAGTTACCGGGCGCATCCTCAGCGTTGCGAAGGACGGATCGGTGCGCCCATGGCGCCGTTGTCGTTGAAGTCCAGCGTTGCGCTGCCGGTGGGTTACGGCGGCAGCCTGCGCGAAGGCTTGAAGGCCGCCGGTTACCAGGCGGCCTCGGTGCAGAGCGTGCAACTGGTCGGCGCCCGCGATGCCGGTGCGGCCTTTGCCATGCTGCAGCGCGAGTACTGCGACACGCTGCTCGACAGCCAGGCCGCCGATCTGGGCATCAGCCATGCGGGCGGCGAATGGCAACTGGTGTTTGCCAAGCCCTTGCTCGATGCGCGGTTGGGCGATGTGCGCAGTGCAGACCGGGCGCTGCTGGCACAGGTCAATGCCGCCCGCGCCACCCCGCGTATGTGTGGCTATCGCCGTTTCGCCGCGGCGCGGCCCTTGAGCTGGAGCAACACCCTGGGCGCTGCGGCGCAGGGTCACAGTCGGGCGATGGCTAACGAAAACTATTTTGCCCATCAGGGGCTGGACGGTGACACCCCGGCGGATCGTGCGCGCGGCGCGGGTTATCGGGGGCGGCAGATCGGCGAGAACATCGCCGCAGGCCAGGGCTCGCCGACTCAGGCCATGCAGAGCTGGCTGGCAAGTCCTGGGCACTGTGCGAATCTGATGAATCCGATGTTTACTCAGGTGGGGGCGGCTTATGCGACCAATACGCGCAGTGAGTTGGGGATTTACTGGACGATGATGTTTGGGGCGCAGTGAGCTTTGGGCCCACATCCGTGGGGGGCGGTGTTTGGGCGAGCGCGGTCTGTCTGCCGAGATTTTTTTGACTGTTCTGACGTGGGTTCTGCCTAACGGCAGAAGCGTTTCGACTTCGTCGAGTTACTTGGAAAAGACCCCCAAGTAACCAAGGGGTCCTGCTCCTGGTTTGGGTCCTCCTTCGTCGGACTTCCTTCATTCCGGTCCCGCTCCGTGGGCCCGGCGTGAACGGGCCATCCATGGCCCACACGCCTCTCGCGGCATCCTGCCGCTCGACCCACTCCGCGAGACCTCCATTCAGCCTGCACCCAAGTCGCGTTTTGTGGCGTCTGTGAGATGTGTGCATGAAGATCAAAAGCCAGATCAAAAGCACGTTTTAGGTGCTCGCGATCTGCTTCTGGCCGGAGGCCGTGGGAGCGCAGCTTGCTCCGGGCCGCGATCGGACGATCTGGCGCGAAGCGGCAGCAAACCCTGTACACGCGGTCGGCCCGACACGGCCAGTTCGCCTGATTTCACTGCCGCTTCGCGCCAGATCGTCCGATCGCGGCCCGGAGCAAGCTGCGCTCCCACGCCCTTCGGGCAGAATCAAGAGCGAACCGAACCCCCGCGGGCAGAATCAAGGGCAGACCGTGCGCGCTTGCAGGCAGAATCAAGGGCGGAGCACGGCGCTACAACGCCTCCAACCCCCACAACACCTGCAACACATGGGCGGTGGAGCGTTCGACTTCGCCGGCGCGGTGGGCGATGCCCAGTTCGCGCCAGAGTGGCGGTTGTAGTTCACGCATGACGATGCGGCTGTCGGGCAGTGGGGTCGAGGCTTCGTGGGGAAGCAGCGTGGCGCCATAGCCGGCGGCCACCAGGCTCTTGATGGCGTCGTTGTAGTTGAGCTGGATGCGTGGCGTGGGTTGCGGGCCTTCGCTGGCGAACCATTCGCTGACCTGGCGCGACAGACGTGTGCTGTTGTCGTTGAGGATCAGTGGCTGCCCGGCCAGCCAGGTGGGCGTGATCGGGTCCGGGCATTCGCGCCGGGCGGGAAGAAACGCCATGATCGGGTCGCGCCGCCAGGTCTTGATCTGCAGGCCCTTGACCGGCGCCTGGGGCAAGGCGATCACGCCGATGTCGAGGCTGCCTTCGGCGAGTTTCTGCAGGGTCTGCTGGGAGGTCAGCACCGCCACCTGCACGTCAATGCCTGAATGCCGTTGCTCCAGGATCTCCAGCGCCTGGGGAATCAACTGGGCGATGACCCCGGTGGACGCCCCCAGTCGCACCCTGCCCGCCCGTCCCTGCACCTGACGCTCGACGTCTTCCAGCGCCTGCTCGGCATCGGCCAGCAAACGCCGGGCGCGTTCGATCAGGGTTTCGCCGATGGCGGTGGGCTGCACCCGCCCGCGGCTGCGGGACAACAGGCTGCCGCCCACGCGGGCCTCCAGGTCGGCGATGTGCAGGCTGACCGTCGGCGGCGCCAGGTTCAGCAGCCTGGCGGCCTCGGCGAATGAGCCATGGTCGGCAATCGCCACCAGCGTGCGCAAACGGTCCAGACTGATTTCTCGCATGGGTCATTTCTCGCTTCAGAAAAACTGAACCTGATCGTTATCAAATTCAACTTTTCCTATCTTAAACCCTGCCCGAAGATGATCGCCATCGATCACTTTCAACGAGCATCCTTCCATGACCCTTCCAGTGGTTTTCATCGACGGCGACCAGGGCACTACCGGCCTGCAGATCCACCAACGGCTGCAAGGCCGTACCGACCTGAAGCTGGTCACGCTGCCCGCCGAACAACGCAAGAATCCCGTCAGCCGTGCTGCCGCGATCAACGCCTGCGACATCGCCATTCTGTGCCTGCCGGACGACGCCGCTCGCGCCGCGGTGGCCAGCATCGAGAACCCGGACGTGCGGGTGATCGACGCCAGTTCCGCGCACCGCACCACACCGGGCTGGGTCTACGGTTTTGCGCAGATGAGCGCCGGGCAGCAGCAGGCCATCACCCGCGCCAAGCGCATCACCAACCCGGGCTGCTACCCGACCGGCGCCATCGGCCTGTTGCGTCCGCTGCTGGACGCAGGCCTGGTGCCTCAGGATTACCCGATCAGCATCAACGCGGTGTCCGGCTATTCGGGCAAGGGCCGCGCAGGCGTCGATGAGTTCGAGGGGCCGGACGCCGCCAACGCCACACCGTTTCAGATCTACGGCCTGGGCCTGACGCACAAGCACGTGCCCGAGATCCAGCAGTACAGCGGCCTGACCGAACGCCCGGTGTTTCTACCGGCCTACGGCTCGTTTCGTCAGGGCATCGTGCTGACCGTCGCGCTGCAACTGCGTCTGCTGCCCGAAGGTGTCACCGGGCAAAAACTGCATGCCTGCCTTGAGCAGCACTACGCGGGCAGCGAATACGTTGAAGTGATGGCAATGGACGCGTCCAAAGCCCTGACCGGGCTGGACCCACGGGTGCTCAATGACACCGACAAGCTGCGCCTGATGGTCTTCGAAAACGCCGGCCACGTGCTGCTCGCAGCGGTGTTCGACAACCTGGGCAAAGGCGCGGCCGGGGCGGCGGTGCAGAATCTGGATCTGCTGATCGCGGGCGCATAAACCGCCCGCGCTCAACCAAGCCCCAGTTCGGCCCGCAACCACTGCAGCAGCAGGTTCGCCTCCTCCCGGCGAGCCTGTCCGTGGCGCCGATACACCGACAGCGCCTGATCCAGGTGCACGCTCTGGCTGAACGGCGCGACCAGCGTGCCGTTGTCGAGCATGCGCTGGGCCGTGCGCCGCCAGCCCATGGCCAGGCCGTGCCCTTCCACGGCCGCGTGCAGCATCAGCGAATAACTGTCGAACGCCAGCCCCCGCGCCTTCGGCGGCAACTCATGGCCGAAAGTCGCCAGCCACGTATCCCATTCCAGTTGATAGGCCGGCTGCGCCTCGTGATGCAGCAGCGTATGGCTGGCCAACCCGTCCAGCGCGATCGGTACTTCGCGGCCTTTCAGATAGGCCGGGCTGCACACCGGAAACACCTCGTCGGCGGCCGTGAACAGCAACGGGTGCAGGCCGTGGTCGCGGTTGCTGCTCTGCATCGCCACGTCGAAGTAGCCCTGAAAGTCGGTCAACGGCTGGGCCCAGGTGACCATCTTCAGCTCGATTTCGGGGTACTGCTGGTGGAAGTTCGCAAGCCTTGGCATCAGCCAGTGAAAGGCCTCGCAGGGCTGACAGAGCAAGACCACCTCGTTGCGCCCGGCCGTGCCGCGCAGGCGATCGGAGGTGCTGGCCACCTCGCGCAATGCATGACTCAGGGTAACGCTTAGCTCGCGTCCGGCATCGGTCAGGAACACCGCACGATTGCGCCGCTGGAACAGCGCTATACCCAAGTCTTCTTCGAGCGCACGAATCTGCCGGCTGACTGCTGCCTGAGTCAGATTCAGCTCCTCGGCAGCGCGGGAGAAACTCAACAGGCGCGCAGCAGCCTCGAAGGGCAACAGGCTGGCCAGCGGGGGCAGGGATTTACCGAGCTTATTCATAATTTCTGGTAATGCATCGAGACAAAGACATCATTTGTAGCACAGCCTCGACGCCAAGCAATATGCCCTCACCGCGCCCCCCGTAGCAGCACGGCTTGCCGGCGGGGCGGTGTGTCTGCGCCATGAATATCGGCTGACACACCGCGACCGCCGGCAAGCCGTGCTGCTACGAGGTGTCATCCTCCAACCAGCCCAGAGACCGCCATGCCCCGCTCGATCATCATTCAAGGCGTCGCCTTCGCCGTGATCGCCACCCTGTGCTGGGCCTGCAATTTCATCGCGCCCTATGTGCTGCACGGCCACGGCATCGCCGACTTCATGCTGGTGCGGTTCATCATGGCCGGGTTGTTGGGGGCGCTGGTGCTGCCGCTCTATCGTCGGCAACTGCGTGGCCTCAAAACCCGCCAGTGGCTGACCGGCATGGCCCTCGGCGCCTTGGGTTATCTGGCCTACAGCAGTTGCATCGCCGGCGGGGTGATCTACGGCGGGCCGCTGATGATCGCCGCTTTCATCGGCGCGGTGCCGGTGTTGCAGGCGCTGCTGGGCAACGCACAACACCGCTCGCTGCGCTGGGGCCAGTTGGCGATGCCGCTCGGCCTGTTGTGCCTGGGGCTGGTGCTGATCAACCTGCAGGTGCTGACCGACTCGCCCGCAGCCGGCACCCAACTGTGGACCGGTCTCGGGTTCTCCTTGGGCGCGGTGCTGCTGTGGCTGTCGTTCAGCGTGGTCAACCAAAGCTCGGTCGAGCGCTTGCACACCGGAGCCACCGGCGCCTGGACCTGCCTGATGATGATCGGCGCCGGCCTGGCCGCGCTGCTGCTCACACCGCTGGCCTGGTCCCATGATCTTTTGCGCCTGCCCGCCCAGGGCTTTGCCACGCCCGCGGCGTTGAAGCTTTACGCCAGCGCGGCGCTGATCGCCCTGCTGTCGTCGGTGATCGGCGCCTGGGCCTGGAACCACGCTTCCCGCCGCCTGCCGATGGTGCTCTCGGGGCAACTGATCGCCCTGGAATCCTTCTTCGCCACCGTACTGGGCCTGGCCTTTCATGGTCGCGCACCGAGCCTGCTCGAAGCCACCGGCCTGGTGCTGATTCTGTTCGGCGCCGTCTGCTCGGTGCGAATCATCCTGGCGCCCGCCCGCACCTCTTCACTGACCCGACCCAGGAGCCTCACTGAATGAACGCCATCGCCGACTACCGCAGCTATCCCCTGATCAGCCCGCTGCTCAGCGTCCAGCCGTACCCGGAGCTGATCAAAGTGACCTGGTCGGATCAACGCTGCAGCCCTTTTCATCTCATGTGGTTGCGGGACAACTGCCCCTGCCCGAAATGCGTCTACAGCGTCACCCGCGAGCAGGTGTTCGAGATCGCCGACGTACCGGAAGACCTTGCCGCGCGGGATGCCGACATCGACGACTCGGGCGCCCTGTTCGTGCGCTGGAGCGACGGCCATGAAAGCCGCTTCGACCCCGGCTGGCTGCGCGCGCACTCCTACGACGACGAGTCCCGCGCCGAGCAAGAGGCCAGTCGCCCGCGAAAACAGCGTTGGGTCGCCGGGCTGCAACTGCCGGTGTTCGAGTACGAGGCGGTGATGAGCGACGATCAGGCGCTGCTTGGCTGGCTGCTCGCCGTGCGCGATGTCGGCCTGACCCAGGTGCGTGGCGTGCCCACTGAGCCGGGCTCGCTGAGCCAGCTGGCCAAACGCATTTCGTTCATTCGCGAGAGCAACTTTGGCGTGCTGTTCAACGTGCAGTCCAAGGCCAACGCCGACAGCAACGCCTACACCGCTTTCAACCTGCCGCTGCACAGCGACTTGCCGACCCGCGAGTTGCAACCGGGCTTGCAGTTCCTGCATTGCCTGGTCAACGACGCCAGCGGTGGCGACAGCCGCTTCGTCGACGGCTTTGCCATTGCCCAGGCGCTGCGCGAGGAAGATCCGCAGGCTTATCGTTTGCTGTGCGAGGTGCCGGTGGAGTTTCGCAACAAGGATCGCCACAGCGACTACCGCTGCCTGGCGCCGGTGATCGCGTTGGATGCGCGGGGTGAGGTGGCCGAGATTCGCATGGCGAACTTCCTGCGCGGGCCGTTCAGCATGCCTGCGGAGCTGATGCAGCCGTATTACCAGGCCTATCGACGCTTCATCGAGATGACCCGTGAGCCGCGTTTTCAGTTCCGCCAGCGTCTTGAGGCAGGCCAGCTGTGGTGCTTCGACAACCGCCGCACCCTGCACGCCCGCGACGCCTTCGACCCGGCCAGCGGCGCGCGGCATTTCCAGGGATGCTATGTGGATCGGGATGAGTTGTTGTCGCGGATTCTGGTGCTGCAGCGGTAATCAGACTCTGTCGCGATCTGCTTTTGATTCTGCCCGGAGGGCGTGGGAGCTCGGCTTGCCAGCGATCTGCCGGGCACCGGCAGTAAACCCTGATAACGCGGTTTACCTGACACAACCCAATCCCATGGTTTTGCTGCCGGTTCCCGGCAGATCGCCGGCAAGCCAGGCTCCCACGGCCTTCGGCCAGAAGCAAATCGCAGGCTGGACACACAGCTCACGACCCAATCAAGAAATTCCCCGGCCGCGCGCTGGAACCCGCCTCCAGCACCGGCACCTGCGCCTCATCCTTGAGGTTGACCCCCGACAACTGCCGCCGCCACGCCTCGCGCATCAGGTACAGCAGTTTGTGCGCGGCCATCGCATAGCTCATGCCTTCGAGCCGCACGTTGGAGATGCAGTTGCGCGCTGCGTCGTTCAACCCCACTTTCGGTGCGTAGGTGAAATACAACCCCAGGCTGTCCGGCGAGCTGAGCCCCGGGCGTTCGCCGATGAGGATCACCACCATGCGTGCCTTGAGCAGTTGCCCCACTTCATCGGCCACCGCCACCCGGCCCTGTTCCACCAGCGTCACCGGCGCCAGGCTCCAGCCCTCGGCGCTGGCCAGTTCGTCGATGCGCTCGAGCATCGCCAGGCTGTGACGCTGCACGGCCAACGACGACAAACCGTCGGCCACCACCACGGCCAGATCGAAGCCCTCGACATGTGTCTGGGCGTACTCACCCAAACGCGCTGCCGACTCTTCGGACAAGCGCCGCCCCAGATCGGGCCGTTGCAGGTAAATGTTGCGATCCGCCGCCGAGCTGTGAACGGTCAACACTTCGCGCCCTCGGGCCTTGAGCTGTTCGCTCAGCGCCGCGTGATCGAACGGCAGGTGCACCGCATCCCGCGCCTGGGCGTGGGCGAACTGGAAATCCAGTTGCGCGGCGGTCGGCAGGCTGGTGCCGGCATGGCCCAACGCAATGCGCGCCGAGGTCAACGAGCGCAGTTGGCGCCAGGCATCAGGCTGGGCGGGGGTCTTGTTGTCATCTTTCATGGCCAATCCTTCTTTACACCTGCAACCGCTATTTCACCTGCTGAATCACTTGATCTGCGCCAGCGCCTGGCGGAACAGCGGCGGCACGCCCTGCCCCAGGCGCACGCCGCCGTCGTCCTGGCGCAGGATGTCCATGCGCGTCAGCCACTCCTCGAACTCGGGCGCCGGGCGCAGGCCGATGGTCTTGCGCGCATACAGGGCGTCGTGGAACGAGGTGGTCTGGTAATTGAGCATCACGTCATCGGAGCCGGGAATGCCCATGATGAAATTGATCCCCGCCGTGCCCAGCAAGGTGAGCAGCACGTCCATGTCGTCCTGATCGGCTTCGGCGTGGTTGGTGTAGCAGATGTCGCAACCCATGGGCACGCCCAAGAGCTTGCCGCAGAAGTGGTCTTCGAGCCCGGCGCGGATGATCTGCTTGCCGTTGTACAGGTATTCCGGGCCGATGAAACCCACCACGGTGTTGACCAGAAACGGGTTGAAATGCCGCGCCACGGCGTAGGCACGGGCCTCGCAGGTTTGCTGGTCGACGCCATGATGCGCGTTGGCCGACAGCGCACTGCCCTGCCCAGTCTCGAAATACATCAGGTTGTTGCCCAAGGTGCCGCGGTTCAGGCTCAGGCCCGCTTCGTAGCCTTCGCGCAGGATTTCCAGGCTGATGCCGAAGCTGCTGTTGGCCGCTTCGGTGCCGGCGATGGACTGGAACACCAGGTCCAGCGGCACGCCCTTCTCGATCGCCGCCACCGATGAGGTGACGTGGGTCAGCACGCAGGACTGAGTGGGAATCTGGTAATGGCTGATGACGCCGTCGAGCATCTTCAGCAACTCGCTGATGGCGCTGATGCTGTCGGTGGCCGGGTTGATGCCGATCATGGCATCGCCGTTGCCGTACAGCAGGCCGTCGAGCACGCTGGCGGCGATGCCTGCCGGGTCATCGGTGGGGTGGTTGGGCTGCAGGCGGGTCGACATGCGCCCGCGCAGGCCCACGGTGTTGCGAAAGCGGGTGACGACGCGAATTTTTTGCGCCACCAGCACTAGGTCCTGCACGCGCATGATCTTCGACACCGCCGCCGCCATTTCCGGGGTCAGCCCCGGGGCCAGCGCCTTGAGGCTGGCCTCGGTGGCGTCGTCCCCCAGCAGCCAGTCGCGAAAGCCGCCCACGGTCAGGTGGCTGACCGGGGCGAAGGCTGCGGCATCGTGGCTGTCGACGATCAGCCGGGTGACTTCGTCCTGCTCGTAGGGGATCAGCGCCTCGTTCAAGAAGCGCTTGAGCGGCACCTCGGCCAGGGCCATCTGCGCCGCCGCACGCTCGGCATCGCTGCCGGCGGCGACCTCGGCGAGGAAGTCGCCGGACCGCGCCGGGCTGGCCTTGGCCATGAGTTCGCGCAGGCTGTCGAAGCGCCAGACCATGCCACCGATGCTATGGGAAAAGCTCATACACACCCGTCCTTCGTCAATCCGCGTTTAACCGGCCACGGCAGCAACCGAGTCGCGACCGCGCACCACTTTGCAGAACAGTGCACCCACCGCCATCAGGCAGATGAAGATGCCGCAGATTACCGCGTTGAACCAGACCATGGCGATCAGGCACACCACCGCCAGCACCAGCGCGATGCCCGGCACGATCGGGTAGCCCGGCGCCATGAACGTACGTTCGAGATTCGGCTCGCTGCGACGCAGCTTGAACAGGCTGAGCATGCTGATGATGTACATCACGATAGCGCCGAATACCGACATGGTGATCATCGCGGCGGTCAGGGTCATGCCTTGCAGGTTGACCAGGCCGTCGCTGAGGATCGCGGCGATACCGATCACGCCACCGGCGATGATCGCGCGGTGCGGGGTCTGGAAGCGCGACAGTTTGGCCAGGCTCGGCGGCAGGAAGCCCGCACGGGCCAGGGCGAAGAACTGGCGCGAGTAGCCCAGGATGATGCCGTGGAAGCTGGCGACCAGGCCGAACAGGCCGATCCACACCAGCATGTGCATCCAGTTGGAGTTGTTGCCGACCACGGTTTTCATCGCCTGCGGCAGCGGGTCGTTGATGTTCGACAGGGCGCGCCAGTCACCGACGCCGCCGGCGAAGATCATCACACCGATGGCCAGCGCCACCAGGGTCAGAATGCCTGCGATGTAGGCGCGAGGGATGGTGCGCTTCGGATCCTTGGCCTCTTCGGCGGCCATGGCCGCGCCTTCGATGGCGAGGAAGAACCAGATCGCGAACGGGATCGCCGCAAAAATACCGCTGACCGCCGGCAGGCTGAAGGTGTCGGAACCGGCCCAGCCACCCAGGACGAAATTGCTGAAGCTGAAGCCCGGCGCCACCACGCCCATAAACACCAGCAACTCGGCGACGGCCAGCACGGTGACCACCAGCTCGAAGGTGGCGGCGATGCTCACGCCGAGGATGTTCAGGGTCATGAACACGAAGTAAGCGCCGATGGCCGCGACCTGCGGATTAAGCGACGGGTACTGCACGTTGAGATAGGCGCCGATGGCCATGGCGATGGCCGGTGGCGCGAAGACGAATTCGATCAGTGTGGCCAGGCCGGCGATCATCCCGCCTGTAGGACCAAATGCACGCAAGCTGTAAGCAAACGGGCCACCGGCGTGAGGAATCGCCGTGGTGAGTTCGGTGTAGCTGAAGATGAAGCAGGTGTACATCACCGCCACCATCAGCGTGGTGACCAAAAAGCCCAGCGTACCCGCCGCGCCCCAGCCGTAACTCCAGCCGAAATATTCGCCGGAAATCACCAGGCCCACGGCCAGCCCCCACAGATGCAGGGTGCCCAGAGTCGGTTTGAGTTGTGTAACAGTCATGTGTGTTTACCCCGCAAGCCAGGTGACGGAATGTGTCTGCCAGCGAGAATAGCCACCGATTGCCGGCCAAGGCTTGACCGCAAGGCACGGGAGTTGTCCTGTGCGGTCAAGTTTTGCGACTGATTTTGCGGGGTGCGCCAAGGCGGCGCACGGATTGGGCTGCGTGCTTTATTGAGGGTCAAAAATGAGGTTGGCTGACACCGCGTTACCCATGGCGTTGGGTCGTGAAGTAGCAGGTCCAACGATATGCACTCAATCGCTCAGTCCGACACATGACCTGTGGGAGTGAGCTTGCTCGCGAAGGGGCCGGGACATCCAGCACCCCTTCAGCGCCTGAAATAAAGCTTTCGCGAGCAAGCTCGCTCCCACAGGTCTACAGGCGGTCATCCGCGACGAACACTGGGTAATCTGTAACAAGGTACGACATTTGCTTGAAAGAAATTCATACAGACCATGACGGCCGTTCATCACGATGTTTCAAACCCTGATCCCGACCCCGGCTTCCAGCACCACTGCCGCCAGCAATCGCGGCGTGCTGTCGGCTGCCGCCAATGGTCTGGACGGATTCATCGTGCAGCATGGCGGCGATCTGGACCGGGTGTTCGGCCGCTCCGGCATCGACCCCGAGCAACTGCTGCACCCGACCCTGAGCCTGCCGCTGCCCAATTACTGCAAGGTGCTGGAAGAAGCCGCGCGCCAGACCGGTTGCGACAATTTCGGCCTGCGCTACGGCCAGCAGTTTCAGCCTCAGGCCCTGGGCCTCTTGGGTTACATCGGCCTGTGCTCGGCCACCCTGGAAGAAGCCCTGATCAACTTCTCCCAGGCCTTTCCCTTTCATCAGCACAGCACGCTGATCGAGCTGGTGGATCAGGGCGAGTGTTACCGCTTTGATTATCAGGTGCGTCACGGCGCGATCAACGAACGCCGCCAGGACGCCGAACTGACCATGGGCATGGCGCTGAATCTGGTGCGTCATGTGCTGGGCCCGGACTGGGCGCCGCGTCAGGTGGCGTTCGAACACGCCCGCCCGCAGGACTGGCAGGAACACCGCGAAGCCTTTCATGCCGACGTGCTGTTCGGTCAGGGCTGCAACTCGCTGCTGGTGCCCAAGGCCGACATCATCGCCAAGGCGATGCCCGGCAGCGACCCGATCCTGCTGATGCTGATCAAGGACGCGATTCGCCAGCTGGGCGATACCGGCGGCGAACCCTTGCTGCTGGAGCGTGCCCGGCAATCGATCCTCGCCACCCTGCACCTGGGCGAACCGGTGCTCGACGAAGTCGCCCACCATCTGGGCCTGTCCGAATGGGCCCTGCAACGCAAACTGCGCGACCTGGGCCTGAGCTTCACCCAACTGGTGGACCAGATCCGCCAGGACTCGGCCATCGCCCATCTCAGACAAGGCCAGCTCAGCGTCACGCAACTGGCCTCCCTGCTCGGCTACTCGGAAACCAGCGCGTTTTCCCGGGCGTTCAAGCGCTGGTTCGGGGTCAGCCCGAAACAGTGGCGCGAGTAACCCATCTGCCCTGACTCTCCGCGATCCCTGTGGGAGCCGGCTTGCTGGCGAATGCGGTGTGCCATTCACCGTTGCAGCGTCTGACCCACCGCAATCGCCAGCAAGCCGGCTCCCACATTGATCTTCGGTGTTTCTGAAAGACCACTGGTCAGACCGGTAAGATCTTTTCAGCTCGCCTCTTGTTTCAAATCGTTTCCCGGGCCTAGACTGACCCCGCATTGGACATACCGGTAAGACCACAATAATTAAGTCCGACCGCAGGCTAACGCCCGGTCAGGACACCGACTAGAGATCCTGATCATGCTCAAATGGTGCTCCCGTTCGATTTTCCTTCAGGTTGTCATTGGTTTGATGCTCGGCATCATCTGCGGCCTGGCCCTTCCCGAATTCTCCTCGCAACTCAAACCCCTGGGTGACGGCTTCATCAAGCTGATCAAGATGCTGATCGGCGTGATCGTGTTCTGCGTGGTGGTCAGCGGCATCTCCGGCGCTGGCGACCTGAAAAAGGTCGGCCGCATCGGCCTCAAATCCGTGCTGTATTTCGAAGTGCTGACCACCATCGCGCTGGTCATCGGGCTGATCGTGGCCTACGGCACGGGGCTGGGCAACGGCGCCAACATCCATCTGGACCAGCTCTCCGTAGCGGACATGGGCGATCTCACCGAGCGCACCAAGCAGATCCACGGTGCGTCGACCTTTCTCATGGACCTGATTCCGACTTCGGTGATCGGCGCCTTTGCCGACAACAACATCCTTCAGGTGCTGCTGTTCGCCGTGCTGTTCGGCAGCGCGCTGAATCTGGTGGGTGAGTCGGCCAGCGGCATCTCGCGGCTGATCAACGAGCTGAGCCACGTGGTGTTTCGCATCATGGGCATGATCGTGCGCCTGGCACCGATCGGCGTGTTCGGCGCCATCGCCTTCACCACCAGCAAATACGGCGTGCAATCGCTGCAGCACCTGGGCAGCCTGGTGGCGCTGTTCTACCTGACCTGCTCGGCGTTCGTGCTGATCATTCTGGGCGGCGTGATGCGCGCTTCGGGGCTGAAGATCCTGCCGTTTCTCAAGTACCTGCGCGAAGAACTGCTGATCGTGCTCGGCACCGCCTCCTCCGACGCCGTGCTGCCACAAATCATGCGCAAACTGGAACACATGGGCATCGGCAGCTCCACCGTGGGCCTGGTGATTCCCACCGGCTATTCGTTCAACCTCGACGGGTTCTCGATCTACCTGACCCTGGCCATCGTCTTCATCGCCAATGCCACCGGCACGCCGCTGGCGCTGACCGACCTGTTGACGATCCTGCTGGTGTCGCTGATCACCTCCAAGGGTGCTCACGGCATCCCGGGTTCGGCGCTGGTGATTTTGGCCGCGACCCTGACTGCCGTGCCGGCGATTCCGGTGGTGGGCCTGGTGCTGGTGCTGGCCGTGGACTGGTTCATGGGCATCGGCCGGGCACTGACCAACCTGATCGGCAACTGCGTGGCCACCGTCGCCATCGCTCGCTGGGAACGCGACATCGACGTCAAACGGGCCAACAACGTCCTGGCCAGCAAACAGGGGTTTGCCTTTCAAACCAAGAAGAACCCCGCCCCACTCCACCAACAGGAATTCTGAAGCGTGCTCGCACGCTTCACTGACAGAGCAGGAACGACAGGATGATCAGTTCATCGACCGTGGTTAACGGCGTAGTCGAAAAATTGCGCGAGGCACTGGCCCGCGGGCAGTGGCGCTCCGGCGACATGCTGCCGGGCCAGCGCGAACTGGCCGAACAGCTGGGCATCAGCCGGCCGAGCCTGCGCGAAGCGGTGATCGTGCTGGAAACCCTGGGCCTGGTGCGCTCGATGCCGGGCAAGGGCGTAGTGGTGCTGGACGAACCTTCGGTGCAGTCCGTGGCGCCGGTGGTTGCCAGCGGCGTGGCAGACGCGACGCTGGCCGATGTCATGCAACTGCGTTACACGCTGGAGCCGTTCATTGTCAGCCTGTTGGCGCAGTCGATCAGCCAGAAGGAAATCGCCGAACTGCGCCTGACCCTGATGGACATGCGCGATGCGCTGGAGGATCAGGACAGCGAGTCGGGCAGCAACGCCTACATCGCCTTCCACGAGCAGTTGTTCGCCCTGACCTCGAATCCGATTTTCAGCAGCATGGTCCAGCAGACCAGCCAGGCCTTGAAGCAATGCGCGCCGACCCTGCGCAACACCCCGGAACACCTGGCCGCGCGGCTCAAGGAAACCGAAGCGCTGGTACGCGCGATCCGCAACAAGGACAGCGCCGGCGCCAGTGAGTTGATGCGCGAGCATATTCTTCAAGAAGGCCAGCGCATGGAGGTGGAGCTGGATATTCCGGGGCGGGGTTGAGGAGTCGACACGATCCCGCCTTTGATTCTGGCCGAAGGCCGTGGGAGCTTGGCTTGCCAGCGATCTGGCGCGTAGCGGCAGTAAACCCTGATCACTCGGTACGAATGACACTATTGAGTCGCCTGGTTTTGCTGCCGCTGCGCGCCAGATCGCAGGCAAGCCGGCTCCCACGGCCTTCGGCCAGAAGCGAGATCGTGGTTACCCCAGATCCCGCTCTTCGTCACGCCTGGCGCTGCAACTGCAACCGCTTCAACTGGCCCATGCTCAAAAACGCCAGCGCGCCCACCAGTGCATGCGCCGCCACCACGTACATCGCCCCGGAGAACGAGCCGGTGGACTGCACGATGTAGCCGATCACGATCGGGGTGAAGATGCCCGAGAAGTTACCGAACATGTTGAACAGCCCACCCGCCATGCCGGTGATTTCCTTGGGTGAGGTGTCCGACACCAGCGTCCAGTCCACCGCCACCACGCCCTTGCCGAAGATCGCCAGGGACATCAGCGCCGTTACCACCCACATCGACTCGGTGAAGTTGCAGAACACAAGCGTCGCGCCCATAGTCATGCCGCACACCAGCGGGATCTTGCGCGCCACCGACAGCGAGCAGCCCTTGCGGATCAGGAAGTCGCACACCGCACCGCCACACAAGGCGCCGAGCAGGCCGCAGATGCCGGGAATCGCGGCAATGGCGCCCGCTTCCATGATGTTCAACCCACGGCCCTTGACCAGGTACACCGGGAACCAGGTCAGGAAGAAATACTGCAGCGAGGTGTCGCAGTATTTGCCCAGGTAGATGGACCACATCATCGGGCTTTTCAGCAGCACCTTCAGGTCCGAGAAACGCGGCTGGAAACCGCCCTTGGCCTTGGGTTTGTCCAGGTCCACCTGCGCCCCGCCCTCACGCAAGTGCTCAAGCTCGGCGCTGTTGACCATGGGATGCTCGGTCGGTGGTTTGACCAGTTTGAACCAGACCAGGCTGACCAGAATGCCCAGCCCGCCCATGAACCAGTACACATGCTCCCAGCCATAGCGGTGCGCGATGAAACCCATCGCCGGCGCCAACAGCACCACCGACATGTACATCGAGGAATTGAAGATCACCGTGGCCAGGCCGCGCTCCTGCAACGGAAACCACGCCGCGACGATCCGGCTGTTGGCCGGGTACACCGGCGCCTCGATCAGCCCCAGCAAGAAGCGCAGCACGAACAGCGTGCCAATGGCCACCGGCACCGAGAAGAAGCCGATCATGCCCTGAGCGACAGTGATGGTTGACCAGAGAAACAGCGACAGGCCGTAGACCTTCACCGATCCGAATTTGTCGAGCAGCCAGCCACCGGGCAACTGACCGATCACGTAGGCCCAGGCGAACGCCGAAAACATGTAGCCCAGGGTGACGGAGTTGATGCCCAGCACCTCGGTCAGGGCGGCGCCGGTGATGGATAACGTGGCGCGGTCGCCCACGTTGATGGCGGTGACAATGAACAGCATCGCCAGAATGCCGTAGCGCACCCGGGTGCGCGTGGCGGTGGCGGCTATGGGCGCCGCCGAATGTGCAACATTGGAAGTTTCCACATGAAAGCCCTCATCTTGTTTTTATAGATCGGCCAGCAAGAGCGCCCCGTGCGAGGCGCTCCCGGTCATGTACAGACGCTTTGCTTTTTTTTGGGGGGGAGCGGTCAGGCGCGGGTGCCCACCTCGGCCACTTGCGCAGTCCACGCCTTGACCTGCTCGCTCAGCGACAGGCCCAGGCCCGGACGGGTCGGCACCAGCATGCGGCCGTTGCGGGTTTCCAGGCGCTCGTTGAACAGCGGCTCCATCCACTCGAAATGCTCGACCCACGGCTCGGTCGGATAGGCCGCGGCCAGGTGCACGTGCAACTCCATGGCAAAGTGCGGCGCCAGCATCAGCCCGGCCTGCTCGGCCATCGCCGCGACCTTCAGGTACGGGGTGATACCGCCGACCCGTGGCGCGTCGGGCATCAGGAAATCGGCGCCGCGCAATTTGATGAACTCGGCGTGCTCGGCCACGCTGGTGAGCATTTCACCGGTGGCAATCGGCGTGTCGAACTGCTGCGCCAGCGCGGCGTGGCCCTCGGCGTCGTAGCAGTCCAGCGGCTCCTCGATCCAGATCAGGTTGAATTCCTCGAAGCGGCGGCACATGCGCTGGGCAGTCGGGCGATCCCATTGCTGGTTGGCGTCGACCATCAGCGGGAAGTCATCGCCCAGGTGTTTACGCACGGTGGCGACGCGGTGCAGGTCGATCGCGCAATCCGGCTGGCCGACTTTCAGCTTGATGCCGCCGATGCCCTTCTCCCGGGACATGTCGGTGTTGTGCAGCAATTGCTCCAGCGGCGTGTGCAGGAAGCCGCCGGAGGTGTTGTAGCAGCGCACCGAATCCCGCTGAGCGCCCAACAGTCGCGCCACCGACAGGTTGGCGCGCTTGGCCTTGAGGTCCCACAGCGCCACGTCGAAGGCGCCGATCGCCTGGGTCGACAGGCCGCTGCGGCCCACCGAGGCACCGGCCCAGCACAGCTTGGTCCACAGCTTGGCGATGTCGCTGGGGTTTTCGCCGATCAGCGCCGGGGCGATTTCCTTGGCATGGGCGAACTGGCCCGGGCCGCCAGCACGCTTGGAGTAGCTGAAACCCAGGCCGCGATGGCCGTCTTTGGTTTCGATCTCGGCCACCAGAATGGCGATTTCGGTCATCGGCTTCTGCCGACCGGTCAGCACCTTGGCGTCGCTGATCGGGTTGGCCAGCGGCAGGAACACCGAGGAGACCTTGACCCAGGTGATCTGGTCGTTGTCGCCGGACAGGTTGTTTTCTTGTTGTACGAGCATGGATTCGCGCCCCTGATCTGTGTGCTGCATTCGAAATTGGAAGGCAATGATTGCGCAATCATCTAGACCGGTAAAAAAGGCAATCAGCCTGAAAAAGCCGATCACCATGGGCCGGATCTTACACTGATTGCGCAATCATTCAAGAGTACGTTTGTCGGCGAATCTGAAAAATCGGGGATCAGGTGCTGGCGCGATCGATCAGGGTAAAGCCGGTATCGACCCGCACGGCTGAGGCGCTGGTGCTGCGCTCGGCGAAGCGGTCGAGCAAGGCCTGAGCCACCTGCAGGCCGATGCGATTGCCGTCTACGCGCACGGTGGACAACGCCGGGTGCACCTGCGCGGCGCTGCTCAGGTCGCCAAAACCCATCACCGCCAGATCCTCGGGCACGCGCAAGCCACGGCTCGCCGCCTCGGCCAGCACACCCTGGGCGACGGTGTCGGAACTGCACACCACCACATCGGTGGTCACGCCGCTATCGAGCAACCCGGCCAGCCCTTCCCTGCCCACCTGCAGCGTGGCCGGTGGCGCGAGAATCTGCATCGGCACGTCATCGACGCCGTGCTTTTTCAGCTCCGCCGTCAGCGCGTTCAGGCGGCGCAGACCACGAGGGTCGCCGATGGCCACGATGGAAAAACGCTTGTAGCCCTTGCCCAGCAAATGCCGCGCGGTATCGATGCCGACCTGCTCGTGGGAGAACCCCACCAGCATGTCGATCGGGTCTTCACTCAAGTCCCACGCCTCGACCACCGGAATTCCCGCCTGGGCCAGCCGCACCCGGCTGGACTCAGTGTGCAGGGTACCAGTCAGCACGATGCCGTCCGGGCGTCGCCCGAGCACCGCTTCGAGGAGTTTTTCTTCCTGCTCGGCGTCGTAGCCGGTCAGGCCGAGCAGCGTCTGGTAGCCGGCCTGGGTCAGCCGGTCCATCAGGGCCTGCACCGTGTCGGCGAAGATCGAGTTGGCGATGGTCGGCAGAAAGATCGCCACCAGCCGGCTCTTATTGCTCGCCAGGCTGCCCGCCAGCATGTTGGGCACGTAACCGGTCTTGCGCACCGCCTCGCGCACCTTCTCCCGCGTCTCCTCGGTGACCAGATCGGGCCGGTTCAACGCCCGCGACACCGTCATGGGCGACACGCCCGCCACTTTGGACACATCGATCAAGGTAAGACTCGACGCCTTCTTCGGCACCGTCGACGACTCGTGCCCGGCAGGCTTGCCTGGTTTTTTCGGCATGAAGAATTCCGCTTCCAACCCATGAAAAACGCCGCCGCCCAAAGGTGAGCGGCGCAGGAGGGGAATTTAACAAAGCTTGGGGGGACAAGCACTGGAATATGCGGAGGTGCAAGGGCTGCCGGCGACAGCGACCTCAAGAACGCCTCGCCGGCAAGCCGTGCTGCTACGGGGGCGGGGTATGTCACGCAATCTATAAGCACCACAGCCCGACGTAGCAGCAAGGCTTGCCGGCGGGGCGTCTTCGAAATCGCCGCTGCCAGCCAGCCGAACCGTCGCGCTGCATCAGCCTCACGCCAACCGGCCAATCGCCGTGTGCTCGGACCCGCCCTCGGCCACGGTCTGGCCGTGGTTCTGAAGCCACATGCCCAGCGGGGTCTGGTCGGAGCCGTTTTCGGCGACTTTCGGCGCCAGCTGGAAGCACTGGCCCTGGTCGGCGCAGGCTTTTTGGGTGGCGGCGCCGGCGTCGATGGCGATGCCTGCCAGGGTGAAGCCGATGGCGGTAAGGGCGATTTTCAAGCGTTTCATGGCGTATTCCTCGATTCGTGGGTAAACGGGGCTTTAATCAGCAATCAGTTGTCGTTGTCGCAGCTCTGGGCGACGGACAGGTAGTTCAGGGTCTGCTTCTGGCCGTGGGAGTCGACGTACTTGAGGTGGCTGCCGACCACGCCGCAGGCGGGGCTTGAGTCCGAGTCGGAAGACAGGCTGCGGGCGATGTCCAGGTGCTCGCCGTACATGAAGTTGTGCGCTGGCACGTTGTCCTGGGCCTGGGCCGACAGGCCAGCGAGGCTGAGGACGGAAAATACGGCGGCGATAGTCAGGTTTTTCACGTTCATGTTCGTCTCCGGGTATTCAAGGGTTTTCAGTAAGGGGTTCGAGGCGCTGTGTTTGCGTTGTCTCGATGGGTCCCATTGAACGCCCGGCAGGTATCCCGGATGTGTCGCCAAACGCTGGAAAGTAATCACTAAGTGTCATAGCGCCGTCTGGATACACAACGATACATTTGCGCTGGAAAAATCCGTTTTTGCATCCGGATGTAAGCATTCAGGTGCCAGATACAGTGCAATACAAAGGGTGGCAGGCAAGCCGCGCGCGGCTCGTTAAGATGCGCCACAGGTCAATGAATACGGGGAGTTGAGCAATGGAGCACGTGGACCACATTCTGATCGTCGATGACGATCGCGAGATCCGGGAACTGGTGGGCAACTACCTGAAGAAGAACGGGCTGCGCTCGACGGTGGTCGCCGATGGCCGGCAGATGCGTGCCTTTCTCGAATCCAATCAGGTCGACCTGATCGTGCTGGACATCATGATGCCCGGCGACGACGGTCTGCAGCTGTGTCGCGAACTGCGCACCGGCAAGCACAAGACCACCCCGGTGCTGATGCTCACCGCCCGCAGCGACGAAACCGACCGCATTATCGGCCTGGAAATGGGCGCCGACGATTACTTGGTCAAACCTTTCGCCGCCCGCGAACTGCTGGCGCGGATCAACTCGGTGCTGCGCCGCACGCGGATGTTGCCGCCCAACCTGATCGTCACCGAAGCCGGGCGTCTGCTGGCGTTCGGCAAATGGAAACTGGACACCACCGCCCGCCACCTGCTGGACGCCGAAGGCACCGTGGTCGCCTTGAGTGGCGCCGAATACCGCCTGCTGCGTACCTTCGTCGATCACCCGCAGCGTGTGCTCAGCCGCGATCAGTTGCTGAACCTGACCCAGGGCCGCGACGCCGACCTCTTCGACCGCTCCATCGACCTGCTGGTCAGCCGCCTACGCCAGCGCCTGGGCGACGATGCACGGGATCCGGCCTATATCAAGACCGTGCGCAGTGAAGGCTATGTGTTCACCTACGCCGTGGAAATTCTCGGGGACGCGGTATGAAATTTCGCTTCGGCTGGCCGCGCACCCTGGCCTCGCGGCTGTCGCTGATTTTTCTGATCAGCCTGGCGCTGGCCCATGGCATGTCGTTCGGCTTGCAGTTCTACGAGCGCTACCAGAGCGCGATGACCCTGATGCTGGGCAACCTGGAACAGGACCTGAGCACCACCATCGCCGTGCTCGAACGCCTGCCCGCCGACGAGCGCGCCGCCTGGCTGCCGCGTTTCGCCCATCCCAACTACATGTACATGCTCGGCACCGGCAAGACCGGCCCGGCGATGGACATGAGCAAGGTGCCGGTGTCGGTAAAGTCGATGCAGGCCACGCTGGGCAACGACTACGCCCTGAGCTTCAACAATATCAATGACAGCCGCCCGCACTATCAGGCACACCTGACGCTCAAGGACGGCACGCCGCTGACCATCGACGTGCGTCCGTCGATCACCCCGCTGTCGCCGTGGTTGCCGCTGCTGTTGATCATGCAACTGGTGCTGTTGGGCGTGTGCACCTGGCTTGCGGTACGCACGGCGATTCGTCCGCTGACCCGGCTGTCCGAGGCGGTGGACAACCTGGACCCCAATGGCGACGGCATTCGCCTGGACGAAACTGGCCCCACCGAAGTGGCCTATGCCGCCGTGGCGTTCAACACCATGCAGCAGCGCATCGCCAATTACGTGAAGGAGCGCATGCAGTTGCTGGCGGCGATTTCCCACGACCTGCAAACCCCGATCACCCGCATGAAACTGCGCGCCGAATTCATGGACGAGGGCATCGAGAAAGAGAAGCTGTGGAGCGATCTGTCCGAGATGCAGCATCTGGTGCAGGAAGGCGTGGCCTACGCCCGCAGCATGGACACCTCCACTGAGGCCAGCCGCCGGGTGGATCTGGATTCGTTCCTCGACAGCCTGATGTTCGACTATCAGGACATGAACAAGCAGGTGGAGCTGTGCGGCAAGACCGGCGCGGTGATCCAGACCCGCCCTCATGCCTTGCGCCGGGTGCTGGTGAACCTCACCGACAACGCCCTGAAATTCGCCGGTGCGGCCGAGATCAAGGTGCAGGTCAATGCCGACCAGAGCCTGGCCGTGCAGGTGCTCGACCGCGGGCCGGGGATTGCCGAGGCGGAGTTGCCGGAAGTGCTCAAGCCCTTCTACCGCGTGGAAAGCTCGCGCAACCGCGACACCGGCGGCACCGGCTTGGGCCTTGCGATTTCCCAGCAACTGGCCCACGCCCTGGGCGGCTCACTGAGCTTGTCCAACCGCGAGGGCGGCGGGTTGTGTGCGCAGTTGAGTTTGCCGGCGGCGGTGAAATAGAAAGTTGCGTAAACCTCACCCGTAGCAGCACGGCTTGCCGGCGGGAGCGATATGACTGTGACGAATATGTTGCCTGACACACCGCTCCCGCCGGCAAGCCGTGCTGCTACGGGGCGGGGTGTCATTCAGAACATCAGAACTCCAGCTTCGCCCGCGCCACCAGTTGCCGTGGCTCGCCGATGGAAATGGCCGGTGAACCCAGGCCGCTGGCCGAGGTGTAGTACTTCTCGTCGAACATGTTCTTCAAGTTCAGTTGCAGCGTCAGGTCGCGCTCGTCGAGCTTCATCTTGTAGGCCACGAACGCATCGGCCACCTTCGACGACGGCAGGTAGTACTCGGTCCCGGAACCGTCGTTCACGCCCCAACGGCTGGCAAAGCGCGCACCGGCGCCGGCCCGCAGATCACCGATGCCGACATGGCCGAAGTCGCGGGTCAGGTACACAGCGCCGGTATGCTTGGACACGCCATCGAGCGGCTCGCCCTTGAGCACCGGGTCTTCCAGCACCTTGGTGTCGGTGTAGGCGTAGCTGGCGGTGATGCTCCAGAACGCGTCCAGTTGCCCGGTGATGTCCGCTTCAAGCCCACGCGAACGCACCTCGCCCGATACCCGCGTGCAGGTTTCGCTGCCATTCACGCCGCAAGGCTCGCTGGTCTGCACGTTCTGCTTGTTGATGTTGAACAGCGCCACGGTGGCGGTGATCGCATCGTTCTGGAACTTGGTACCGATCTCGTAGGCCTTGCCCTCCTCCGGCGGCAAGTCGCCAATCGGCGAGGCAATCGAGGTGTTGGGGCGGAACGACTCGGTGTAGCTGCCGTACACCGACCAGTCCGGCTGAATCAGGTAGACCAGCCCGACCCGCGGCACCACCTTGCTGTCCTTCACATCGGCGCCGACCACGAACGGCCGGCCCTTGCCGGTCATCTCGTCAAAGGCGTCGTAACGCAGGCCCGCCTGGAAAATCCATTGATCGTTCAGATGAATGGCGTCCTGCACGAAGAACGCATGGGTGCGTAGGTGGTCGGTCTGGTCGCTGTTGGCAGCGCTGACTGTGCTCGGCTGCTGGGTGACGCCGTACACCGGGTTGTTGTAGTTGAAATCGGTGCGGTTGGCGCTGCGATACAGGTCGCCCAGTTCGCGGTAGTTCTTCATGTAATCGGCGCCGAACAGCACCTCGTGGCGCACATCGCCCCAGTACAGGTTGCCGAGCATGTTCACAGTGGCGGTGTGTGCGTACTGCACGGCATCGCGGGTGGCATCGCCACGGCGGGTGACGGCGCCAGTGTTGTAGTTGGCCGAGATGAAGCGGGACTGATAGTCGTTGTAGTAGTTGCGGCTGTAGGCGTAACCGGTGCGCAGGGTCCAGGTGTCGTTCAGGCGATGGTCCATGCGCAGGTCCAGCGAATCGGAACGCCCGGTGGTGACGTTGAACGGCTCGTCCAGACGGCGATTGCGTGGGATGTCGAGCACCTTGCCGGTCTTGGTGTTGATCTGTGTGCCACGGTCGAACGGCACCGAGTATTCCATGTGCTCGTAGGCCACCGAAACGGTGGTGTCGTCGCCGTACCAGGCCAGCGACGGCGCGATTACCGACTGGTCGATGCTGCCGAAATTGCGCCAGTAGTCGTAGTTCTGCTTGTCGGCGATGAAGCGGTAGGCCAGGCCGTTGCTGCCGATCGGGCCGGTCAGGTCGATCTGCTCGCCGCCGCCGCCGAAGCTGCTGCCGAACACCGAAATCGAACGGGCGTCGACCAGTTGCGGTTTCTTGGTCACCACGTTGATCACCCCGCCCGGGTCCTGCACGCCATAGAGCATCGAGGCCGGGCCTTTGAGCACTTCGATGCGCTCGATGGTCGGGGTGAAATTGCGCGCCTGCACCGACTGCATACCGTCGCGCATGATCGAGTTGTCGCGGTTGGTGCCAAAGCCACGCTTCTGAATCGCATCCTGGGTGCCGCCCAGGGTGTTGCCCTGCTTGACCCCGCTGACTGCGTTGATCGCTTCATCCAGACTGGTCGGCTGGCGGTCTTCGATGACCCGGTTGGTGACCACGTTGACCGTCTGCGGCACTTCCACCAGCGGCGTTTCGGTGCGGGTGGCGACCGAGGCCTTGCGCGCCTGATAACTGGTGCGGCTGTGCTCGGTTTCGCTGACTTCGCGCTGGGAGGTGGCGTCGATATTGGTGGCGTCCAGTTGCATCTCTTCAGCGAGCGCTAATGGGCTTGCGCCCAGCGAACACCACAGCGCGGTGGCCGAACAGACGCTCAGCAAGGAGGCGGGACGTGAAGCGAAACGGGCGAAGGAACCGGTCATGGGTGGTAAATCCTGGGGTGTCGAGTGGTGGTGGCGTTCGCTGAAAACGAATCTGATTCTCACTACACGGATGCCGCGGGGATTTACCTCACCTCTTTTCTGAAAAATTTTCCGTTTCGCGCACAACCCGTAGCAGCACGGCTTGCCGGCGGGAGCGATATGTCTGTGACGACGATATTGCCTGACACAACGCTCCCGCCGGCAAGCCGTGCTGCTACGGGATTTGCGGTGACTTCATGATCTAGTTCAAAGTGCCATCAATCCGGTTTTGCTGAAACAAGCTGTATCATTCGCCGCGCCTCACCCTCCTCCTACGTAGCGAAATCAAGGATTGTTCATGCGTACCCGCTCCCTGACGCCTCTTGCATTGATCATCGGCGCGACGCTTTCTGGCCAGGTTCAGGCCAGCGGTGACGACTCCTGCTACCCCACGTGGTCGCTGCTGCGCGACTCGCTGGATGTCTGCAACAACCTGGCTTTCCTGACACCCGGCAATGACAGCCGGGTCAACCTGCGATTGCTGCTGGCCGACCGCAAGGCGCTGGAAATCAAACCCGCTGCGCTGACCGAGGACGAACTGTCCGAAGGTTTCGGCCCCGTGCCGTTCCCGGTGGCGCGGCTGGACATTGCCGAGATTGAGGGTGACGAGAGCGAGGAATCGGGCAAGGCGGCGCTGAGCGATCTGCTGGAAAAACTCGGCATCAAGCGCGATTCCACCGACAGCGCGGGCCAGGCCTTTCTGCAAGGCGAAGGCAGCCGCTGCCGCAGCAACCGCGATGATAGCGCCGCGCAGTTTGTCGGCCAGTTGCTGGGCAGCGCCACCCTCCCCGACGCCGAGCGCAAGAGCCTGGCGCGTAGCCGCGTACAATTGCTCGACGCCTGTACCTGGGAAGGCGAGAAACTGACCGCGCTGCTGCCCACCGACATCCAGTCGGCCGAGGGCCAGGGCTTTCTCACCTACCTCAAAGCCGCCACGGATTTCTACAGCGGCCGTTTCGCCGACGCCGAAAAAGGCTTTGCCAGCCTGAGCGACAGCGCCCAGCCGTGGCTCAAGGAAATCTCGCTGTATATGGTCGCCCGCACCCTGCTCAACGACGCCCAGCAGAACGCGTTCGACGAGTACGGTACGCGCAAGGACGACCTTGATCCGGCGCCCTACGCCAACGTCGCACAGGCCTTCGAGCAGTATCTGAACGCCTACCCGAAAGGCACCTACGCCGTGTCCGCCAAGGGCCTGCTGCGCCGCGTGCACTGGCTGGCGGGCGAAAGCGACAAACTGGCGGGCGACTACGTCTGGCAATTGACTCAGGCCGACGACCAGCAGCGCAATGGGTCGATGGATGCGCTGATTCAGGAAGTCGACAACAAGCTGCTGATCACTTCGTCTGGCAACCTCGCCACCCCGCTGCTGACCGCGACCAACGACCTGATGCTGATGCGTCCGGACGGCTCGGCGAAGCTGACCCGCGAGCAATTGCTGGCGCAGAAGGACGTGTTCGCCGAGCAACCCGCGCTGTTCGATTACCTGCAGGCGGTGTTCGCCTTTTACATCGAGCACAATCCCGGCGAGGCGCTGAAGTCGCTGCCCAAGGACGTCCCCGCAAGCCTTGATTACTTCAGCTTCAGCCAGCAGACCCTGCGCGGCCTGGCGCTGGAAGCGAGCAACGACTTGCCGGGCGCCCAGGCGCTGTGGCTGAAACTTTTGCCGCAGGCGAAGCAGCCGCTGCAACGGGAGCAACTGGAACTGGCGCTGGCCATCAACTATGAGCACAGCGGCCAGCTCGCCAAGGTGTTCGCCGCCGACTCACCCGTTCAGTCAGCGCAAGTGCGGCTGATTCTGCTGGGCAAGCTGGCCGGCCGCGAGTTGTTGCAGCAGCAGATCACCCAGGGCATCAGCGCCAGCGAGAAGGCTACTGCGCAGTTCGTGTTGCTGTACAAGGACCTGCTGCGCGGCCAGTACGCCGACTTCGCCGAGGACCTCAAGGCGCTGCCGCAAAAGCCTGCCGACGACAAGCTCGGCACCAGCCTGGGCTATGTCTATGGCGCGGGCCAGAGCCTGCAGTTGTTCCGCTGGAACGGCGACAAGGCTGAGTCCAGTTACAGCTGTCCGAGCATCGCCGACACCGCCGCAGCCTTGCAGGCCAACGGCAAGGACCCAAAAGGCCTGAACTGCCTGGGCGAATTCATTCTGCGCAACGGTCTGGACAGCATGCCGCTGGATCAACGCCCGGCTTCGCCACAACTGGCCAGCAGCGAACCGGGTTTCAAGGGTGAGGTGTTCTCCCGTCTGGACGGCTATCAGAGCGTGATCGCCAACAACGCCGCCCCCCGCGACGACAAGGCCTACGCGCTGTACCGCGCGATCAACTGCTATGCGCCGTCGGGCTACAACAGTTGCGGCGGCAAGGACGTGGCGCCGTCGGTACGCAAGGGCTGGTTCAGGCAGCTCAAGAGCACCTACGCCCAGACGTCGTGGGGCAAGTCGCTGCAGTATTACTGGTAGTGAATACGCCGTTGCGCTTGGCAATGAAAACACGGCTGTGTGCGCTGTTGATCGCCTGGCTCGGCGTGAGTCCGGCTTGGGCGGGAGTGGATGCGCGGGATCACGACGCATTCTGGCTGTGGAGCGGCGTGGCCTCGCAGCCGGTGCTGGAGCAGGCCAAAACCCTGTATGTGTTGCAGGGCCAGATCTTCGCCCCGCGCCGCGACCGCCAGCGGGTGGATTTCATCGCACAGGGCATGAGCGTCAGTCGCCTGCAGCAACAGGAGCTTTGGATCGTCTACCGCGCCCATACCCTGCGCTGGCCGGAGTCGGTCTACCGCCAGATGCTGGGGCAGGTTTCGCGCTGGCAACAGGCGGGCAATGCGGTCGCCGGCGTGCAGATCGACTTCGACGCCCGCACCCGCTACCTGCAGGATTACGTGACCTTCCTCAAAGACCTGCGCCAGCGCCTGCCCGCCCGCTACAAGCTGAGCATCACCGGGCTCATGGACTGGAGCAGCAACGCCGATCCGCAGGCCATCGGCCAGTTGCGCGGCGTGGTGGATGAAGTGGTCGTGCAGACCTACCAGGGCCGCCACAGCATCCCCGACTACGCCGCCTACCTGCCACGCATGAGCCGCCTGGGGCTGCCGTTCAAGGTGGGGCTGATTCAGGGCGGGGACTGGAATGCGCCGGATTTTCTGCAGCACAGCCCATGGTTTCGCGGGTATGTGGTGTTTTTGCAGAATCGAAAATGAATAGCGCAAGCGTGCGAGCTTCACACCTGTGGGAGCCGGCTTGCTGGCGAATGCGGTGTGTCATTCAACCTTTTGATGTCTGACACACTGCATTCGCCAGCAAGCCGGCTCCCACGGCCTGCGGCCAGAATCAAATGCAGACAGCGGCGTGCTTTCAATCAGATGTCGATATCCAGCAACGCCGCGCCCAGCGCCTTGCCGTGGGCATCCAGGGCCAGCGAGCGGGTCACGCCGCCCTTGAGGATGCCCGGCAGCACGAAGTTCAGCGCATGGACATTGGGCAACTCATAGCGCCGCACCGGCCCGGCGCTCGGGTCGAGCAAGCCGGCAAAATGTGCCGTTACCCGCTCGATCGTCAGTTGCTCACACAGACGCGGATAATCCTCCGCCTTGAAGGCGATCACCGAGACATTCGAGGTATCGCCCTTGTCCCCAGTACGGGAATGGGCCAGCTCACGCAATTTGACTGCACTCACGATGCATCCTCCAGATGAACCTGTGGCTTGACCGCATCGCGATCGAGCAACAGCGACGCCACCGCCACCACCTGGCGCACGCCCTTGGTCGCCCCGCCGCCGCCATAGGGGCCGTTGGTGTAAAGGGTTTCCACTTCACTGCCGATGCGCACGGCGCAGGCCTTGTCCGCGCAACGGGCAGCCACCCGCAAGCGCACTTCCCAGGGCTCGGCCTGGGCCCGGGAACCCAGTTCAGCGCCGTGCAGCGAATCCACGCCAATCAGCTCGGCCCGCACGTCATCGCAGACCACGCCAATGATTTTCAGCCGCTCCAGCACCACCTCCCGGGCCAGTCGCGCGCGGGCCAGCGCGCCGGGCCCGCCGTAGGAAATCTGTCCTTCACCGATCCAGCCATCCAGATAGCCCACCGAGACTTTCAGCGTGTCCGGGCGCGCGCGGCCCTCGGCACCGGAGGCCCTGACCTGATTCTCGGCAATGGCGCTGAACGACACCCCGGAAAAATCCGCCGTCACGTCCGGCGTCAGATACGCCTTCGGATCATGCACCTCGTAGATCATCTGCTCGGTGCAGGTCGCCGTGTCGATGCGCCCGCCAGAGCCTGCGACCTTGGCGATCACTGCGTGCCCTTCAGGGTCGACTTCGGCCAGCGGAAAGCCCAGTCGCGCCAGATCCGGCACATCCTTGTAACCGGGATCGGCGAAGTAGCCGCCGGTGATCTGCCCGGCGCATTCGAGCAGATGACCGATCAGCGTGCCGCGCCCCAGGCGGGTCCAGTCGTCTGCGGCCCAGCCGAACTCGAACAGCTGCGGGGCGAGAAACAGCGAGGGATCGGCCACCCGCCCGGTGATCACCACATCGGCGTCGGCCCTGAGCGCATCGACGATGCCCTCGGCGCCGAGATAAGCGTTGGCAGAAATCAGCCGCTCGCCCAGCGAGCCGACCGTGGCGCCGTTGTCCAGCAACTGCTCGGGATCGAGGCGGGCGAGCACGTCATCGCCGGTCAGCGCCGCGACCTTCAGGCCATGCAGCCCCAGCTCGGCAGCAATGCGCCGTACTTCTCTGGCCGCCGACAGCGGGTTGGCCGCGCCCATGTTGCTGATCAGCCGCAGGCGCCGCTGACCGGTTTGCCGCCCACGGGCCACGAATGGCAGCACACGGCGCATGCGTTCACCGAGCAGCGGGTCAAAACCGGACTCGGGATCGCCCAACCGCGCCTGTTGCGCCAGGGCGATGGTGCGCTCGGCCAGGCATTCGAACACCAGATAATCCAGCCCGCCCTTGCCGGCCAGCTCCACCGCAGGCTCGATGCGGTCGCCCGAATAACCGGCGCCAGAGCCGATACGTAAGGTTTTCATTCAGAACACTCCCAGCAGCAGTGCGGTCAGGGTCATCAGCACCGATGCGGCAAACAGAAACGGGATGGTGAAACGCTGATGGTCGGCCAGTTCGATCTTGCACAGGCCCACCAGCAGGAAGGTCGCAGGCGTCAGCGGGCTGACCGGAAAGCCGGTGGTGTGTACGCCCAGCAAGGAAGCCTGGGCCACTTGCAGCGGGTCGACGCCCAGGGCGCGACCGACTTCGGCGATCACCGGCATCACCCCGAAATAGAAGGAATCCGGGTCGAACAACAGGCTCAATGGCATGGACAGGAAACCCACCACCATCGGAATCAGCTTGCCGTGCCCGGCGGGAATCTGCGCCACGGCCACCTCGGCCATGGCCTTGAGCATGCCGGTGCCCTGCATGATGCCGGTGAACACCCCGGCCGCCAGAAGAATGCTGGCCATGGTCAGCGCGGTTTTTGCGTGGGCATCGATCCGCGCCCGCTGGGCGTCGACGTTCGGGTAATTGATGCACAGCGCCAGCACGGTGCCGACCATGAACATCACCACCGGGTCGACCCAACCGGCGATCATCACCGCCATGACCACGACCGTCAGCAGCAGGTTGAGCCAGAACAGACGCGGGCGGCGCAGCACTTCTTCCTGCTCGGTCAGCACGCGCTCGGGGACGACATCCACTTTTACACCGGCACCCAGGCCCAGGCGTTTTTCTTCACGACGCCCCAGCCACCAGGCCGTGGCGAACACAAAAGCCAGGCCGACGATCTGCACCGGAATCAACGGCTGGAACAGCTCGGCCACCGGCACATGCAGGGCTGCCGACGAACGCAGCACCGGTCCGGTCCAGGGCAGGAAATTCACCCCCGCCGCCATCGCCGCGACGCACGCCAGAATCCGCCGGTCGATACCCAGCCGCGTGTACAGCGGCAGCATCGCCGGCACCGTCACCAGAAAAGTCACCGCGCCGGAGCCGTCCAGATGCACCAACAGCGCCAGCAGCGCGGTACCCACCACGATCCGCGTCGGGCGCGTACCGACCGTGCGCAGGATGCGGTCGATGATCGGGTCGAGCATCCCGGCGTCGGTCATCACCCCGAAAAACAGAATGGCGAACACGAACATGCCGACCACGGGGGCGACGTTCTTGATACCGGTGATGATGAAGGCGCTGGTCTGCAGGCCGAAACCGCCGATCAGCGCGGCGATGATCGGCAAGGCGATCAGGGCAACCAGAGGCGACAGGCGCTTGCTCATGACGGCGGCGAGCAAACAGAGAATGGTGATGACACCGAGTGTGGCGGGCATGGGCTGATCCTTCGTCATTCCTCTCCGGCGGGCGGCGGAACGAGCTGTTGTTGTTTTCAGCGAGTATCGAAACGGGGGTATGCTTTGTAAATTGAAATGTTCACAGGCTCATGTTCGGAAAAACAGAACGCAGGGCATGATTTACCCCGTAGCAGCACGGCTTGCCGGCGGGAGCGTTGTGTCAGGCAACATTTTCGTCACAGACATATCGCTCCCGCCGGCAAGCCGTGCTGCTACGGACGGTGTAAATAGAACAAGAGAGGCACCATGAAAAACTCGATCCAGCACATCCGCGCCTTCCTGGCCGTGGCCCACAGCGCCAGCTTCGCCAAGGCAGCGGTGGAGCTGAACCTCTCGCCCTCGGCGCTCACCGTGCAGATCCAGCAACTGGAAGACTGGCTGGGCGTTGCCCTGCTCGAACGCAGCCCGCGCCATGTCGCCCTGACCGCCGCCGGGCAGAGCGCACGCGGGCCGATGGAAAAACTGCTGCTGGACCTGGACAACATCGTCAGCGGCTCCCGCGATCTCGCCGCCCTGCGCCGTGGCGTGGTGACCATCGCTGCCCTGCCCTCGATGTGCTCCGGCGCGTTGCCACCGATCCTCAAGCGCTTTCGCCAGCAGTTCCCCGGCGTCGAGGTGCGCCTGCGCGATGTGGTGGCCCAGCGCATCGATGCGCTGGTGCGCGAAGGGGAAGTGGATTTCGGCCTGGGCGTGCGGGCACGACTGGGCCACGGGCTGGAGTTCGAGGTGGTGATGATGGACCGCCTGAGCCTGTTCGTGCCGCTGGACCATCCGCTGGCTTCACGCCAGTCCATTGCCTTGGCGGAACTGGCCGGGCAACCGATCATCCTCACCGGCCGCGACAGCAGCGTGCGCGAGCGGGTGGAACGGCTGTTCGCTGAAGAGGGATTGGCGCTGACGCCGGGGCTGGAAGCCAACTACATGTCGACGGTCATGGCCCTGGTGCGCCAGGGGCTGGGGATGACCCTGCTACCGGAATCTGCCGACGAAGGCCGCGGTGATCTGGCGCAGGTGCGCATCGAGCATGCGGGGGTGAATCGGGAGATCGGTTTGATCACCCGGACGGGCTACGGGTTGAGCCCGGCGGCGCAGCGGTTTGTCGAGGTGATGAAGAATGAGTTGCCAACTTGCGCCCCGTAGCAGCACGGCTTGCCGGCGGGGACATTCTCAAGATCGCTCCCGCTGGCAAGCCATGCTGCTACGGGTCGGTTTCTGATGTGGCTGAACGCGACCTGAACACCTGCACAAATCCCAGAAATTGCAAAAAAACAAGTATGCTCATTCAATAATGAGTATCATTATGTTACCACTGGCTGAATGCGAATGCTTCTGGCTGCGTTCACGCCGCACACCCTATCAGATTTGCTCCGGTGATAAATGCTTGTTCCATTCTTGATCATGTTGCGCGAGGGGATTGAAGCCGCGCTTATCGTTGGCATCATTGCCAGTTACCTGCGTCAGACCGGCCGTGGCGAGTGGATGCCCGCCGTGTGGATCGGGGTTTTCCTCGCAGCGGCCCTGGCGCTGTTCGTCGGCGGTGGTCTGGAAATGGTCAGCGCCGAATTCCCGCAGAAGCAACAGGAACTGTTCGAAGGCCTGGTGGGCCTGGTGGCCGTGATCATTCTAAGCTCCATGGTGTTCTGGATGCGCAAGGTGGCGCGCTCCATCAAACACGAGCTGCACGCCTCCCTCGATGCCGCATTGGCCGGTTCGAAAAACCAGACCTACGCGCTGATCGCCATGGTGTTCTTCGCCGTGGCCCGCGAGGGTCTTGAAACCGTGTTCTTCCTGCTGGCGATCTTTCAGCAGAGCGAAGGGGCCTCGGCACCGCTGGGCGCCCTGCTGGGGCTGCTCATCGCAGTAGCCATCGGCTTTGCCATCTACAGCGGCAGCATGCGCCTGAACCTGGGCCGGTTCTTCCGCTGGACCGGCCTGTTCATCCTCGTGGTGGCAGCAGGCATTCTCGCCAACTCGGTGCAGGCGCTGCACGAAGCCGGCCTGTGGAACCACTTCCAGACCGTGGTCTTCGACATCAGCACGATTCTGCCCATGGACGGCCCGACCGGCTCGGTGCTGGCCGGCATGTTCGGCTATCAGGATGCCCCGACCGTCAGCGTGCTGACCGTCTACCTGGCGTATCTGGTGTTCGCGCTGGTGCTGTTCTTCCTGCCGCAACCACGGGTAGTTAGTCTGCCTACCCGCCCGGCCCATGAACACGGCCACTCTTCTTCAGTTACGAATAAATAAGGGCAACCATGACCACCAGTCCCACCGGCCTTCCCGAGAAAGCCAAGCCTAAACGCGCCCTGCAATTCGCGGTCGCGGGCTCCGTGATTCTGATGATCGCCGCAGGCGGCCTGTTCTATTACGCGTCCCAGGCGGCGCAGAAAAAGCGCATCGCCAACGCGGGCAACGAAACCGTGGTGACCATCCACGCCAAAAACTGCGAACCCAACGCCCTGACCGTGCCTGCGGGCAAGAACGCGTTCCGTATCGTCAACGCCTCCGAACGCGCCGTGGAATGGGAAATCCTCGACGGCGTACTGGTGATCGAAGAGCGCGAGAACATCGCGCCCGGCCTGAGCCAGATCATCAACGCCAACCTGCAACCGGGCGACTACGCGATCACCTGCGGCCTGCTGAGCAACCCGCGCGGCACCCTGCACGTGACCCCGACCGCCGAGTCGGAAGCGGCGGCCAAGGCCCGTCCTTCGATGGTGGCCTTCATCGGCCCGCTGTCGGAGTACCGCGTGTACCTGAGCACTCGCAGCAGCGCATTGATCCGCGCTGTCAACGACTTGCAGCAGGCCATCGAAGGCGGTGACCTCGCCGCCGCCCAGAAAGCCTACGCCCCTGCGCGTGCTGCGTACCAACGCATCGCCCCGGCCGCCCAGCGCCTGGCCGAACTGGACAACGCCATCAACGCCCGCGCCGACTACTTCGAAAAACGCGAGCAGGATCCTGCTTTCGGCGGCTTCCACCGCATCGAATTTGGCCTGTTCTCGCAGAAGTCGGTCGATGGCCTGGCACCAGTGGTGCAGAAGCTGCAGAGCGACATCGCTTCGCTGAAAGAGCAACTGCTGGCCCAGACCATTGCCCCCGAGCAGCTGGCAAGCATGGTGGTACGCAACATCAGAAGCCTGGCCGAGATCCGCAGCAACGGCGAGGAAGAGCGCTACAGCCACATCGATGTCGGCGGTTTCGCCGCCAACCTGGAAGGTACGCGCAAGGTTGTCGACCTGCTGCGTCCATTGCTGGCCAAGACCTCGAACGATGTGCTGAAGAAGATCGACGACGCGGCCACCGCGCTGGACGATCAGTTGCTGATGCTCAAGAGCGACGACGGCTACAAGCCGTATGACCAGGTCAGCAGCGAGCAGAAGAAACAGATTTCCGACAAGGCCAAGGCACTGGCCGATGCACTCGATGGAATCGATCCGGCCCTGGGCCTCACCGGCCTGTAAGCGTGCCCGGGCGGGTGCCCAATGCGCCCGCCTGGCCTCTTGAAACCCGAGCGAAGTAAGCATTCACCATGAAAGAGTTCGATTCAACCAACGCCCCGATTTCCGCTGAACGCCGTCGTGTCCTGCTCGGTCTGGGCGCTGCCGGCGCCGCCATTGCCGGTGCCAGCATCAGCGGCAATGCGCTGGCAGCAACCGCGCCTGCACAAGTGACCGAAGCGCCGAAAAGCGACAAGACCCAGGACCACAACGAATTCCACGGCATCCACCAGAGCGGGATCGTCACGCCGCGTCCGGTCGCCGGCATGATGGTGTCCTTCGACGTACTGGCCCAGGACCGTGAAGACCTTGAGCGCCTGTTCCGCACCCTCAACGAGCGCATCGCCTTCCTGATGACCGGCGGCGCCGTGCCCCAGGTCGACCCGAAGCTGCCGCCACTGGATTCCGGCATCCTCGGCCCGGTGGTGACCCCGGACAACCTGACCATCACCGTGTCGGTAGGCGACTCGCTGTTCGATGAGCGCTTTGGCCTGGAACACGTCAAGCCCAAGCGCCTGCAGCGCATGGTCGGCTTTCCCAACGACGCGCTGGAAGCGGCCTGCTGCCACGGCGACCTGAGCATTCAGTTCTGCTCCAACGCCCCGGACAGCAACATCCACGCCCTGCGCGACATCGTGAAAAACCTGCCGGACCTTCTGCTGGTGCGCTGGAAACAGGAAGGTACCGTACCTGCCCAGCCGCCGCTCAAGCCGGGCCAGACGCCGGAAAGCGCACGTAACTTCCTGGGCTTCCGTGACGGCTCGGCCAACCCGGACTCCAACAGCCAGAAGACCATGAACGAAGTGGTCTGGGTCCAGCCGGGCAGCGACGAGCCAGCCTGGGCAGTCAACGGCACTTATCAGGCGGTGCGGATCATCCGCAACTTCGTCGAGCGCTGGGACCGCACGCCACTGCAGGAACAGGAATCGATCTTCGGTCGAACCAAGGCCGCCGGTGCGCCGATGGACGGCAAGAAAGAGACCGACGTACCGGACTACACCAAGGACCCGGAAGGCAAAATCACCAAGCTCGATTCGCACATTCGCCTGGCCAATCCGCGCACCGCAGAGACCCAGAAGAACCTGATCCTGCGTCGCCCGTTCAACTACTCCAACGGGGTCAACAAGAACGGCCAGCTGGACATGGGCCTGCTGTTCATCTGCTACCAGCAGGATCTGGAAAAAGGCTTCATCGCCGTGCAGACGCGCCTGAACGGCGAGCCGCTGGAGGAATACCTCAAGCCCACCGGCGGCGGTTATTTCTTCACCTTGCCGGGCGTCAAGGACAACAACGATTTCATTGGCCGGTCGCTGCTGGCCGCTGCCGCCGCTGTAAAAACAAAAACTGCCTGACAACCCTTACCTCACAGGAAGAGCTCCATGAAAAAGTCGCCTCTCGCGCTGTTGGTTACCCTTGGCTTGTTGCAGACCCCCTCCGTGTTCGCGGCCACCGCGCCACTGGATCTGGTGACCCCGGTTTCGGACTACAAGATCTACGTGTCGGAAAACGTCGACAAGCTGGTCGTGGACACCCAGAAGTTCACCGACGCCGTGAAGAAAGGCGACGTGGCCACCGCCAAGAAACTTTTCCCGACCACTCGCGTTTCCTACGAGTCCATCGAGCCGATCGCCGAGCTGTTCAGTGACCTGGACGCGTCGATCGACTCGCGCGAAGACGACCACGAAAACGGCGTGAAGGCCGATGATTTCACCGGCTTCCACCGCCTGGAGTACGCGCTGTTCTCGCAGAACACCACCAAGGATCAGGAAAAGTTCGCCGACAAGCTGCTGGCTGACGTCAAAGAGCTGCAATCGCGCATCGCCGACATGACCTTCCCGCCGGAGAAAGTGGTGGGCGGCGCCGCCGCGCTGATGGAAGAAGTCGCTGCGACCAAGCTGTCCGGTGAAGAAGACCGTTACAGCCACACCGACCTGTATGACTTCCAGGGCAACGTCGACGGCTCGAAGAAAATCGTCGACCTGTTCAAGCCGCAACTGCAGAAGTCTGATGCAGCCTTCGTAGCCAAGGTCGACAAGAACTTCGCCACCGTGGACAAGATCCTGGCCAAGTACAAGACCAAGGACGGCGGCTACGAGACCTACGACAAGGTCAAGGAAGCCGACCGCAAGGCCCTGGCCGGCCCGGTCAACACCCTGGCTGAAGACCTGTCGCAGATGCGTGGCAAGCTCGGTCTGAACTGAGTAACCACAGTCCTGTAGCAGCACGGCTTGCCGGCGGGGCGGTGTGTCAGGCGAAATATTCGTCACAGACAGACCGCCCGCCGGCAAGCCGTGCTGCTACGACGGCGAACAAAAAATCCCGCCAGCCGAGAGATCGGCAGGCGGGATTTTTATTCGGCGCACTACAAAACGCGATGGGCAATGCAATCTGCTTCTGCCCGGAGGGCGTGGGAGCCGGCTTGCTGGCGAATGCAATGTGCCACACACGGATGTGTTGAATGACACGCCGCATTCGCCAGCAAGCCGGCTCCCACAGGTTGCATTGACCCCCAGACCTGCCATCAAATCCCGCTGAACCAGTTATACCCCTGATCCTCCCAATACCCGCCCGGATAGTCGTTGCTCACGAAGATCTCGACGATGTGCTTGGGGTTCTTGAAACCCAGTTTGGTCGGCACGCGGATGCGCAGCGGGTAGCCGTAGCTCGGTGGCAAGGCCACTTCGCCGAAGTCCAGCGCCAGCAGGGTTTGCGGGTGCAGCGCGGTGGGCATGTCCAGGCTCGAGTAATAGCGGTCGGCGCATTTGAAGCCGACGAACTTGGCCGTGGTGTCAGCACCCACGTGTTCGAGAAAAGTCCTCAGTGGCACCCCGCCCCACTGCCCGATCGCGCTCCAGCCTTCGACGCAGATCAGCCGGGTGATGTCGGTGCGCTGCGGCAGTTTGCGCAAGCCTTCCAGCGTCCACGGCGCCTTGTCGCGCACCAGCCCCGAGACGCCGAGTTTCCAGTCCGCCACATCCAGATCGGGAATGTCGTCCTCGGCGTAATAGGCGTTGAACGGGAACGGATTGCGGATCTGCTCCTTGCTGAAGGTGGGCGCCAGTTTCTGCCCGCTGAACAGCCAGGCCTGCACCCGGTCGTTCCAGCGCGACATGCTCCACAGCACCTTGTCGACCTGATCGCCGTCCTGCAGGTTGCAACCGCTGAGCATTGCCATGGCGCCCACGGTCAGGCCGCCCTTGAGGAAGTGCCGGCGTTGCAGGTTTTCCAGTTGGGTCTGCTGCGCAGGTTCCAGTTTGAGGCGCTGGATGGCGCGTTTTTTCGGTTCAATCATGGTCAACCTTCCCGCTTTGGACGGTCCGCACTCCGCCGGTAATCATCGGCAACAGGGTCTTGGGCACCAGCAACACCAGCGCCAGGTGCACGACGACGAACGCGCCGATCGCCGCCATCGCGCCGAAATGCACGAAGCGCGCGAAGTCGTAGCCGCCGAACAGTGCAGTGAGCTCCTGCAGTTGAACCGGCTTCCAGATCGCCAGCCCTGATACGACGATCAGCACGCCCGCCGCCAGCACCAGCCAATACATCAAGCGCTGCACGGCGTTGTACACGCCCTTCTCGTGCTTGAGGCGAAAGCGCAGGGCGTCGAGCAGATCGCGCTTCACCGCCGTTGCGCTGACGGGCAACAGGTCGCGCTTGAAGTGTTTGCTCAACAGGCCGTACAGCACGTAGATCAGGCCGTTGATCACCAACAGCCACATCACCGCGAAATGCCAGGCCAGCGCCCCGCCGAGCCAGCCACCGAGGGTGAAATCCCGGGGGAAGGAAAAGCGAAACAAGGGCGAGGCGTTGTAGATGCCCCAGCCGCTCATGAACATGCAGACCATGCCAAAGGCGTTGATCCAGTGCGTGAGGCGGATGGGCCATGGGTGGATTCTGGTTTTTTTCATGTTTACCCCTTCACAGCGGAGCTGAGCTGGTATCAATCGCGGAATACGATGGTGCCTGACCGGACCTCTTCGCCAGCAAGCTGGCTCCCACAGGGTGCGGGGGCGTTCACAAAATCCGGAACAACCTCGCACCTGTGGGAGTCAGCTTGCTGGCGAATGCAGCGACGCGGTGCGACAGGTACACCGCAACACCTTACATCGGCGGCTGGAACCCGTCCTTGCCCACCGCAACACCCCGGGCGGTCTTGCCGTCTTCGGCCGGGAACACCACGACCTTGGCGCCTTTGACCAACTCATCGACCTTGCCCGCTTCGACATAGGCAATCGGCACGTCTTCCGGCACCACCAGCTGTTTCTCACCGCCCTTGTAGCTCACGCTCAGGGTACGGCCATTGGCGTTGGTCAGTTTGCCCACGGTGCCGTTGGTCATGGTACCGGTGCTGCCGTCGGCGTTCTGCCAGCCGTAGTGGCCCTCGCCGCTGCCTTTGAGGCTGGCTTCGAACACGGTGACTTCCAGCGCCTTGAGCGTGCCGTCAGCCTGGGGCGTGGCGGCCGAGCCGATGAAGCTGTCGGACTTGATCGAGGCGATGTCCGCCTTGGACACCAGGCGCACGCCGGTCTTGTCGGTCAGGCCGATGCTCTGGTGGGCGCCTGCGCGGGTGGTGAAGTTCAGGGTGTTGTTTTCGACGCTGTCGACCGTGCCGCGCAGCGGCTTGACCACCGGCATGTCGGCGGCCTGAGCCATGACCGCGGCGCTGAGCATCAGCAGGCCGAACGTGGTGGACAGTGCATGTTTGATCTTCATCGAAGCATTCCTTGAGACAGGTTTGAGAACGAAGGAGCGTTGCTGAGCACCATGGTTGACCGCCAACCGGCACTGGACCATGACCGGGGGATGACATTTTTGTCATTCGCTGTGCGCCTCGCCTTCGCCTGGTTCAATGACAAAAATGTAACCGACCGCGCACCGTCACTTGGTTAAACTCCAGGTTCGACGCGGCCTCGCGCCCTATTTCACGAGCAATTCCCTGCCATGCACATCCTGCTGATCGAAGACGACACCAAGACCGGCGAGTACCTGAAGAAAGGCCTGAGCGAGTCCGGCTACAAGGTCGACTGGGCGCAGCACGGCACCGACGGCCTGCACCTGGCGCTGGAGCAGCGCTACGACCTGCTGGTGCTGGATGTCATGCTGCCGGGTATCGACGGCTGGCAGATCATCGAGATTGTGCGGCGCAAGCAGGACGTGCCGGTGCTGTTTCTCACTGCCCGCGATCAGCTGCACGACCGCATTCGCGGGCTGGAACTGGGTGCCGACGACTATTTGATCAAGCCGTTTTCCTTCACCGAACTGCTGCTGCGCATCCGCACCATCCTGCGCCGAGGCGTGGTGCGCGAGGCCGATCACTTTCATCTGGCCGACCTGGAGCTGGACCTGCTGCGCCGCCGCGTCACTCGCCAGCAACAAGTCATCACCCTGACCAACAAGGAATTCGCCCTGCTGCATCTGCTGCTACGCCGCGAAGGCGATGTGCTGTCACGGGCGCAGATCGCCTCGGAAGTCTGGGACATGAATTTCGACAGCGACACCAACGTGGTGGACGTGGCGATCAAGCGCCTGCGCAGCAAGGTCGACCTGCCCTTTCCGGTCAAACTGATCCACACCGTGCGCGGCATCGGTTATGTCTGCGAGGTGCGGCCATGCGAGCCCGACGCCAGCCATCCCTGACCCTGCGCTCGACCCTGGCCTTTGCGGTGGTGGCGATGCTCGCCGTGGCCAGCGCCGGGATGTACCTGTACGAGACCATGAAAGCCTCGGTCATGACCCGCAGCGACCACGCGGTGCTGGCGCGGCTGGATCATTTTCGCAAACTCTTGCAGTACGACCTGACGCTGGAGACCCTGCGTGGCAGCCCGCAGTTGTTCGAAAACATGCTCGACAGCGAGGACGACATTTTCATCATCCAGGAGCCCGGCAAGCCTGCGGTGATCCTGGTCAACCCGCTCAAGGCGCCGCTGCCCGAAATGCCGGTGATCGGCGTCGATCAGCCCTTGAGCACCGACGACATGCGCAGCGCCAGCGTCGGCCCGGACGCCATCCCCATGCGCGCCGCCACGGCCCAGGCGATCTCCGGCGGCAAGTTGGTGCAGCTGACTGCCGCGCATCTGGCGGTCAAGGAAATGGCCACGCTGGCCAACTTTCGCAACCGTATCCTGTTTGCCGTGGCGCTGGCCTTTGCCTTGACTGCCCTGCTCGGCTACCTGCTGCTGCGCCGGGGCCTGCGCCCGCTGCGGCGCATGGCCGCCCACGCCACCGCCATCACCCCGGCGCGGCTGGACAGCCGCATGGACAGCCACGACACGCCGGTGGAACTGCAGCAATTGAGCGAGGCCTACAACGCCATGCTCGACCGGCTGGCCGACGGTTATCAGCGCCTGACCCAGTTTTCGGCAGACCTGGCCCATGAGATTCGCACGCCGGTGGGTTCGCTGATGGGGCACTGCCAGGTCGCGTTGCGCCAGCCGCGCAGCGCCGATGAATACCAGGCGCTGCTGGCGTCCAACCTGGAAGAGCTGGAACGCATCTCGAGGATGGTCGAAAGCATTCTGTTCCTCGCCCGCGCCGACGACGCCCAGGCGGCAGTGAATCGCCAGCCGCTGGATCTGCATGACGAGCTACAGCGGGTAACCGGGTATTTTGAGGGGCTGGCCGAAGAGCGGCAAATGACCCTGAACATCGCCGGTGACGGCCAGCTTGAGGCCGATCCGCTGCTGCTGCGCCGGGCCTTGAGCAATCTAGTGGCCAATGCGATTCGCTACGCCGATGAAGGCAGCCAGATCGATATCCGGGTGGTCGATGGGCGCGATCAGTGCCGCATCGAAGTGGAGAATCAGGGGCCGGTGCTCAGCGAGTCGGCCTTGAGCAAACTGTTCGACCGCTTCTACCGCGCCGACGCCTCGCGCCATCAACGCTCGGACTCCAACGGGCTGGGGTTGGCGATCGTCACGGCGATCATGCAGCTGCATGGGGGTGAGGCGACCGTCAGCCAGCCTGTCCCTGGCCGAATCTGTTTTGCCCTGGTTTTCAAAACCTCCGAAACCCCCTCGTAGCAGCACGGCTTGCCGGCAGCAGCGATCTTGAGGGCCACCCGCGGGCAAGCCCGGCTGCTACGAGATTTCCGGTGTGCCGGGAATCAGCAAACAACCGCGCCCTCGTAGCAGCACGGCTTGCCGGCGGCAGCGATCTGGTGGACGCCTCCTCCGGCAAGCCGGAGTGCTACGGGGCAGGTGTCGCGGCTCATCTTGTCGCTTGCAGCTTGCAGCTTGCCGCTGCTTTCACGCTTTCTTGTCGTGGGCGATCTGCAACTTGTAGAACGTCGCCGCGCCGCCTTCCGTCGCGTACCCGGTGTTGTCCTGGGTGTAGACCCCCGCCTTGAAATACAGCTGCTTGCCGTTCCAGCTCGGGTCCAGCTTGCTGCCCCACTGCATGTCGTAGGCGTTGACCGTCAGGTTGCCGGTGGGCGTGAGGTGGATGGTGTAGGTAAAGCGCTCCTTGAGCTTCACCCCAGTGGCGATCTGGATCACCTCAGGCTCTGAGGTCGGCGTCAGGCGAAACTTGGCGACGATGTTGCCGGTCGCGGTCTTCTCCTTGTACTGGTACTCAAGCTTGATCAAGGGCTCGGTGCTGCCGTAGCAGTGAATCTGGCCGATGACGATCTTGCCCGAAGAAGGCACCTGGTCGACCGTCAGGGCCGCGCGCAGGAAGTTGTCGGCCTGGTTGTAGGTCCAGTTGTGCACTGCGCCATTGGCGTAGGTCTCGCGCAGTTCGGTGCGCGGGTAGATGGCGTTGTCGGTCTTGGAACCGGTCACCGGTGCCCAGAAGAACAGCGTGTCGCCAGAACGGAAATACCCGTCCTGATAACCGCTGACCAGTTTGGCGGTGTCGACCGTGATGGCCGGCGTGCCGACGGGTACCGAAAGATTCCAGGTGGCGAGATCGATCATATTGCGCTCGTGGGTGCGACGTGCGCACCAGCAAAGGGAGGTGTCTGGAACAGTGCTTTGCGCGCTGTTTCCTGTCGCCTTTGCTATCGGCTGAAACGGTTGATCTTTAGCCCCCCTCCCCAGTCAAGAAACCGCCGGAATCACTCGAAAAACCCTATTGGCCATTATCTGGACATCATGTAATGCAAACGGAAAGTTGTGCATTTTTTGATCAAAGTGGCGCGAATTCGGCATTTGATTGGCGTCATTTTTTTGATGGATTTCTTCGGAATTTCTCCAAAATCCGCAGAAAACTCCGACAGCCGGTACGCCTGGATTCTCTGTAGGAGCGAATTCATTCGCGAAAATCGCTCAGGCGACAGAGATGCATCGTCTGTGCTGGCCATTCGCGAATAAATTCGCTCCTACAGGGACTCCACCTGTCTCGTTCATCCAATTTTCATTTGACGGCAGAACTTTGTTACTGGATATTAATAGTTAGCAAGCTAATAATACAGCGACTAATCATTCACAGCCTAACCAAAAGCTTTTTTCAATCGATCAACCAGTGGCACCTTCCATGACTCTAGACTCCCTGCAAATGCACATCACCGGCGGCGTGGTCGCAGCCTCCCGCCAATGGCGCCGGGTGTGTCAGACCACGCTGATGAACAGCGGCGTGTCCGAGGCCTGCGCGGGGCCCCTGCTGATGATCGCGCGTCTGGGTGAAGGCGTGCGTCAGGTCACCGTGGCCCAGGCCTGCGGCCTGGAAAGCCCGTCGCTGGTGCGCCTGCTCGATCAGTTGGGCAAGGCCAATCTGGTGCAGCGCACCGAAGACCCCACCGACCGCCGCGCCAAGGCCCTGAGCCTGACCGACGAAGGCCGTGCGCTGGCCAACTCCATCGAAGCCGAGCTGATCCGCCTGCGCCGCGAAGTCTTCGCCGACATCGACCCGGCCGACCTGGAAGCCACCCAACGGGTGTTCAAGGCCATCGCCCGGGCCACGTCGATCACGCCGGAGTCGTCATCTTGAGCGCACTGTTCAAAGGCTTTTTTCAAGGCGTACCGCCCTCGCGCGACTGGTTCTACGGCGTGCGTACCTTCGCCGCCTCGATGGTCGCGCTGTACCTGGCGCTGATCTTCGAACTGCCGCGCCCGTACTGGGCGATGGCCACGGTGTACATCGTTTCCAGCCCGTTCGTGGCGCCCACCAGCTCCAAAGCGCTGTATCGCGCGGCAGGCACCTTGCTCGGCGCCGCAGCCTCGGTGCTGGTGGTGCCGATGTTCGTGCAGACGCCGTTTCTGCTGGCAGTGGTCATTGCCCTGTGGACCGGCACCCTGCTCTTTCTGTCGCTGCACCTGCGCACCGCCAACAGCTACGCGCTGATGCTCGCCGGCTACACCATGCCGCTGATTTCCTTCCCGGTGGTGGACAACCCGCAGGCGGTGTTCGACATCGCCGTTTCGCGTACCGAAGAGATCTTCCTGGGCATCGTCTGCGCCGCGGTGATCGGCGCGATGTTCTGGCCGCGCCGGCTGGCGCCGGTACTGGTCGACTCCATGAGCAAATGGTTCAAGGACGCCTCGACCTACAGCGACCTGTTCCTCTCGCGCAGCGCCACGCCCGAGGCTGTCGGTGGGCTGCGTACATCGATGGTCGGCACCTTCAACACCCTGGAGCTGATGATCGGCCAGTTGCCCCACGAAGGCGCCCACCCGCAGACCATGCGCAACATCCGTGAACTGCGCGGGCGGATGATTCACCTGTTGCCGGTGATCGACGCGCTGGACGACGCACTCTGGGCACTGGAACGGCGCACCCCGGAACTGGTGGCCGACGTCGCGCCGCTGATCATCGAGTGCCGCGACTGGCTGGAAAAAACCGCAAACAGCGCCCCGGAGAAATACTGGCAGGCGCTGCACGCCGAACTTGATCGCCTGCAACCCACCGACGCGCAAGTGGACGACCGTCGCCAGTTGCTGCTGTCCACGGTGCTCTATCGCCTGCGCGAATTCATCGACCTGTGGCAGGACTGCCGCACGCTGCAACTGGCCATCGAAACCGACGACCACTCGCCGTGGCGAGCGGTGTATCGCCACTGGCGTCTGGGCCGACTGTCGCCGTACCTGGACAAGGGCATGATGCTGTACTCGGTGGCCACCTCGGTGGGCGCGATTATCGTCGCCTCGGTGCTGTGGATTCTGCTGGGCTGGCAGGACGGCGCCAGTGCCGTGGCGCTGGCGGCGGTGTCGTGCAGCTTCTTCGCCGCGATGGACGACCCGGCGCCGCAGATCTACCGGTTCTTCTTCTGGACCATGATGTCGGTGATCTTCGCCAGCCTCTATCTGTTCGTGGTGCTGCCCAACCTGCACGACTTCCCGATGCTGGTGCTGGCCTTCGCCGTGCCGTTCATCGTGGTCGGCACGCTGACCGTGCAACCGAAGTTCTATCTGGGCACGCTGCTGACCATCGTCAACACCTCGTCCTTCATCAGTATCCAGAGCGCCTACGACGCGGACTTCCTGAACTTCCTCAACTCGAACCTGGCGGGGCCTGCCGGGCTGGCCTTTGCGTTTGTCTGGACCCTGGTGGTGCGGCCGTTCGGCACCGAAGTGGCGTCCAAACGTCTGACCCGTTCGGCCTGGCGCGACATCGTCAGCCTGTGTGACGACGCCACCTTGGCCGAACACCGGCGCATGGGCGTGCGCATGCTCGACCGCCTGATGCAGCATCTGCCGCGCCTGACCATCACCGCCCAGGACACCAGTATCGCCGTGCGCGAAGTGCGCGTGGCGCTGAACATGCTCGATCTGCTGGCCTATATGCCGCGGGTGCAGGCCGTGCCGCATCAACTGTTGCGCCAGGTGATCACGGAAGTCGGTACGTATTTCCGCGCCTGCCTCAAGGCCGGTGAGCGTCTGCCCGCCCCCAAAGGCCTGTTGATGACCATGGACCGCGCCCGTCGCTCGCTGACCTTCGACTGGATGGGCGAGGACGAATCGCGCCTGCACCTGCTGCATGCCCTGAGCGGCCTGCGCCTGGCCCTGCTGCCGGGCGTGGAGATCGTCGACGTGCTCGCCGAGCAGGAAGAACAACCGCCGTACGGCATCGATGGAGCGCCATTGTGATTGGTGATCTGGACATCAGCGGGATTTTCCTGCCGACCTTTCTGGTGCTGATGGGCATCGCTTATGTGATTTTCCTGGTGGTCCACGCCGTGCTGTCGCGTGTCCACTTCTACCGCCTGGTCTGGCACCGGGCTTTGTTCAACGTCGGTCTGTACGCCCTGCTGCTCGGCGTTGTGGATACCCTCAGTCGCTACCTGATGAGCTGAAATGAAAAAACCTCTACTGACTTTGGGCCGAGTGGTCCTGACACTGCTGGTCGTCATCCTCGCCGCCGTCGTCGTCTGGCGCATGGTGATGTATTACATGTACGCGCCCTGGACCCGCGACGGCCACATCCGTGCCGACGTGATCCAGATCGCCCCGGACGTTTCCGGGCTGATCGAAAAGGTGGCGGTCACCGACAACCAGGCCATCAGCAAGGGCCAGGTGCTGTTCACCATCGACCAGGACCGTTTCCGTCTGGCGCTGCGCCAGGCCCAGGCGACCGTGGCCGAGCGCAAGGAAACCTGGGAGCAGGCCCAGCGCGAGAACAAGCGCAACCGTGGCCTGGGCAACCTGGTGGCCCGCGAGCAACTGGAAGAAAGCCAGTCCAAGGAAGCCCGCGCGCTGTCGGCGTTGAATGAAGCGCAGGTGGCGGTGGATGCCGCGCAACTGAACCTGAACCGCTCGGTGATCAGAAGCCCGGTCGATGGTTATCTGAACGACCGCGCCCCGCGTGATCGCGAGTTCGTCAGCGCCGGGCGCCCGGTGTTGTCGGTGGTGGACCGTGCGTCGTTCCACATCGATGGCTATTTCGAAGAAACCAAGCTGGACGGCATTCACATTGGCTCGAAGGTGGACATCCGCGTGATCGGCGACAACGCACGCCTGACCGGCCATGTGGTGAGCATCGTCGCCGGTATCGAAGACCGCGACCGCACCAGCGGCAACAACCTGCTGCCCAACGTCAACCCGGCGTTCAGCTGGGTGCGTCTGGCCCAGCGGATTCCGGTGCGCATCGCCTTCGACGAAGTGCCGGACGACTTCCGCATGATCGCCGGGCGCACCGCGACGGTGTCGATCATCGATAACGTCACCGCCCGCGATAAAGGAGCCGCGCAATGAAACGCCCTGCGCGTCTACTGAGCGTTGGTCTGCTTGCTGCGGGGACGGCCATGCTGCTTTCTGCGTGCACCGTGGTCGGGCCGGATTACAAGCTGCCCAAGGACGCTGCCGTCAACCGCCCCGACCTGCAGGGCGAGATCGCCGGGACGTCGTCCAACGTGGTCTCGGCGCCGGTCCCTGCCGACTGGTGGCGGCTGTACAACGACCCGAAACTCGATGAGCTGGTGGCCCAGGCGCTGGTGTCGAGCACCGACCTGAAAGTGGCCGCCGCCAACCTGCAGCGCGCTCGCTATCAGACCAACGAGGCCGAAGCGGCAGGCGGCTTCACCAACACCGCCAAGGCCGGTGTGCAGCGCCTGCAGGAAGCCGGGCAGGCATTCCTGTTGCCGGAAAAGGTGCCGGTGGCCAACATCGGCGACGCCAGCCTGACCACCTCCTATCAGTTCGACCTGTTCGGCGTGCTGCAACGCGGTATCGAAGCGGCCGAAGCCAACACCGATGCTGCCCAGGCGGCCGCCGATACCGCGCGCATCACCCTGGTGGCGGATGTCGTGCGTTCCTACACGCAAATCTGCGCCGCCAACGAAGAACGCGAGATCGCCGAGCATTCGCTGGCCCTGCAAAAACAAGGTGTCGACCTGGTTCAGCGCCTGCGCGACGCCGGGCGTGGTGACGAAACCCAGGTCACCCGCTCGCAGACCCAGTTCAAGTCGCTGCGCGCCGAATTGCCACGTTACGAGGCGGCGCGTCAGGCCGGCTTGTACAAGCTGTCGATGCTGCTGGCCCGTCCGCTCAATCAATTGCCCAAAGGCGTGGCCGAATGCGCCGAGCTGCCGCGCATCGCTCAGGTGATGCCGGTCGGAGATGGCACCGCGCTGCTCAAACGCCGCCCCGATGTGCGTCAGGCTGAACGCCGCCTGGCGGTGTCCAGCGCCGCCATCGGCGTGGCCACCGGCGAGCTGTACCCGGACATCAGCATCGGCGCCACCGTGGGCACGGTCGGTATCCTCAAGGAATTGGGCGAGCCGTCCACCAACCGCTGGGGCTTTGGCGGCGTGATCAACTGGACCATCCCGTCCAACGGCGCCCGCGCGCGCATTCACATGGCCGAAGCGTCGAATCAGGCGGCACTGGCGCATTTCGATGGCGTGGTTTTGAACGCCGTTCGTGAGGCCCAGACCAGCCTGTCGCAATACACCGCCCTGCTGGAGCGTCGCGACGCGTTGGCTGATGCCGAGCAATCGGCCAAGCAAGCCGCCGACCAGACCCATCGCTTCTTCATGGCCGGTCGCGAATCCTTCCTCGCCGACCTGCAGGCGACCCGCACCTACACCGACGTGACCGCGCAACTGGCCGCGGCCAACACCCAGGTGGCGATGGGGCAGATCGACCTGTTCCTGGCCTTGGGCGGCGGTTGGGAAGGTAGCCGCCCCGTAACAAGTAGCGCGGCGCAGACCAAAACCAAACCGTAACGCCAACCTCCTCCGCTGCACGGCTTCTGGCCGAAGGCCGTAGCAGCACGGCTTGCCGGCGAGGCGGTGTGTCAGTCAAAACATCTCTGGCTGGCATACCGCTACCTCCGGCAAGCCGTGCCGCTACAGAGGTCGGTTACTGGCCGGTCTGATAGACAAATGTCAGGTCATCGGCACCATCGGGCCGCTTGTTCGGGGCATTGCGTGTCACCTGCCCATCCCTCGTGATGTGTACGATCCTGGCTTTGGCACCGGCACCGAACGCCTTATCGGCAAATTGAGTGGACTCTCCCTTCTGTCCCAGCACTCCCACACAGGCATCGTCATCGATGTCGGGGAACTCACTCATCTCGGTTCCGGGCGGGTAATAACACAACTGTATCCGCTCATCTTTGTAGCCGGAATATCGCGTGGCCCGCCACTGGATTGTCTGCAAACGCATGACGGGAGCAGGCTGGCCGCTTGCCGCCTGATTCGTGAAATCGCTGGCTTGGACGATAAAGTCAGCAGATTCCACACCTGCATTGGCCAGAATCATCTCTGGAGGCACAACCTCCGGCACATCAAGCTGGTTCGACACAAGCGAGGTCTGTGGCGCGGGGTCCTGCGAAGAACCCGCATTTTCCGTGGAGGGTGCCAACGCGATGGCGGAGGCGGCAAAGCCGGACAGCGAAATCACGGCCAAAACGATCGGTAGCTGCTTTTTCATGTTCACATCCCTGAAAAATTCACGTCCATGGTCGCTTCCACATCATTGGACCTGACCTTCGGCGACCATCCTTGTGCGAGAGTCGATGCACTTCGCATGCATAACCCTTCGCAAAGCGCGCACCGGACAGGCAGGTATCAATCGACTGCAAAACGAATGGAATGGCCGTAATCCTTCGGCGTGAACACGTGGGTTGCGCATGAGCTCCCATTTCTCGGTATAGATCCGATTCGAGCCCCCGAGGCGCGCATCCGACGAATGCACAGGGAACCTGCCGCCATCTACACTGCCAGACCTTTACCCCCATCCCTCGGCAGGAGGCTCCCCATGCGCACACTGCAACTGGCAGACAACACCGTTCCCGTCATCGGCCAGGGCACCTGGCACATGGGTGAAGACCGTTCGCAGCGCCAAGCCGAAGTGGCGGCGCTGCAACAGGGCATCGAGCGGGGCCTGAGTCTGATCGACACCGCCGAGATGTACGGCGAAGGCGGCGCCGAGGAAGTGGTCGGCCAGGCCATCGCCGGCCGTCGCGATCAGGTCACGCTGGTGAGCAAGGTCTATCCGCACAACGCCAGCCGCAATGGCATCCCCGCCGCCTGCGAGCGCAGCCTGCAGCGCCTGAAGACCGATCATATCGACCTGTATCTGCTGCACTGGCCCGGCTCCTACCCGCTGAAGGAAACCGTTCAAGCCTTCGAAGGCCTGCGGGCGGCCGGCAAGATCGGGCGCTGGGGCGTGTCGAATTTCGACGTCGCGGATCTGCTGGAGCTCGAATCGGTGGCATCCCCCAGCGTCTGCGCCACCAATCAGGTGCTCTACAACCCGGCCAAACGAGGCATCGAGTACGACCTGCTGCCGTGGATGAACACCGCCCAGATGCCGCTCATGGCCTACTGCCCTATCGGCCAGGCCGGTGACTTGCTGATGAACCCTGCCCTGCTGCACATCGCCGAACAGCGCAACGCCACGCCGGCACAGATCGCATTGGCCTGGGTCATCCGCCAGCCAGGGGTGATCGCCATTCCCAAGGCCGTGGACCCGCTGCATATCCAGCTCAATGCCGCAGCGGCCGAGATCGAGCTGAGTGCCGAGGATGAACGGCTGATCGACCTGTCGTGGCCTGCGCCAATTCGCAAGCGGCATCTGGCGATGGTCTGAACGTTTCTCCGTCCCTATAGGAGTGAGCTTGCTCGCGAATGCGGTGTGTCAGACGAAATATTCGTAGCTGACACACCGCATTCGCGAGCAAGCTCTCTCCCACACCATGAAATCGTAATCTGCTGCTACAAACCGTCACAAAACTGTCAAAACCGCTTGCGATGATGCCGCTTTCAGCCCCGTGCCCACGCGGCACCTCTGGCCTGCGAGCGCCCATGAACCAAAGCATTGCCCGGCATCAGGATTCTGACCTTTTCGGTTTGCTGTATGGATTCCGCTTCCGCGCCGATGAACCGGGCCGTGAGATCGACGCCGCCACGGCCCTTGAATTTCTGCACAACCCCGCCGAGCCTGGCGAGTTCGTCTGGCTGCACCTGAACCTGGCCCACGCCAGCTGCGAGCGCTGGCTCAAGACCAACCTGGAACTGCCGGACGAGTTTCTCGAAGCCCTGCACGAGGGCTCGCGTTCGACCCGCATCGAGCACGTCGACTCTGCCCTGCTGGCGGTGGTCAACGACGTGGTGTTCGACTTCAACCGTGTGTCCACCGACATCGCCACGATGTGGGTCTGCGTGCGCAGCAACCTGATGATTTCGGCGCGCCATCAGCCGTTGCGCTCGGTGGACAAGCTGCGCTCGTCGGTCAAGCACGGCGAAACCTTCCGCTCGCCGCTGGAGCTGCTGGCCCACCTGCTGCGTGACCAGAGCGAAGTGCTGGCGCAGTTCATGCGCAAGACCAGCATCAGCGTCGACAAGATCGAAGACGAACTGCTGTCCCAGCGCCTGAGCAGCAACCGCACCGAACTGGGCACCATGCGCCGGGTGCTGGTGCGCCTGCAACGCCTGCTGGCACTGGAGCCTGGCTCGCTGATGCGCCTGCTGCACCGCCCGCCGCAATGGCTGCTGGAGGAAGACTTGCAGGAGCTGCGCCAGTCCACCGAAGAATCGGCACTGGTGATCAGCGACCTCACGGCCCTCGGCGAGCGGATCAAACTGCTGCAGGAAGAAATCGCCGCCAACCTCAACGAACAGAGCAGCCGCACGCTGTTCACCCTCACCGTGGTCACGGTACTGGCGTTGCCGATCAACATCGTGGCCGGTTTCTTCGGCATGAACGTGGGCGGCATTCCGCTTTCCACCGATCCCCATGGGTTCTGGATTCTGGTGGTGCTGGTGGCGACCTTTACCTTTCTGGCGGGGCGCTGGGCGTTTCGCAAGAGTCGGGATTACTGAGCCCTGCTTTTGATTCTGCCCGGAGGGCGTGGGAGCCCAGCTTGCTGGCGATCTGGCGCGCAGCGGCAGTAAACCCTGACAACTCCGTTTAACTGATCCCATCAGGTCGCCTGATTTTGCTGTCGCTTCGCGCCAGATCGTCAGCAAGCTGGACTCCCACGCCTTCGGCAGAATCAAAAGCAGTCTGCATTCTTCAAAGCAATTGTGCAGAAACCGATTTTGCCAATGCCATTAATCGCTTACAGCCAATAAATACGCGGCCTTGCTGATCTGCGTCGTATCTCTGTCACATTCTGTAATGAAAATGTGTGGGTCATCCCATCTCAACAGGTATGTGAATCATGGCGACCCCTTCACTGACTCAAGGCTCCTCGGGCCTGAGTTCTCAATTCGGGCGCAAGCCTGGTGTTCTGACGATGGTGATCTTCTTCGCCATTCTCGGCCTGGGCCTGCTCTACACGGCCTACAGCCTGAAATCGGACATGGATGATCTGGGCACGGTGGTCACCACCTGGGTGCCGTTTCTGCTGCTGGGCGTCGCGCTGCTGATCGCCCTGGGTTTCGAGTTCGTCAACGGCTTCCACGACACCGCCAACGCGGTGGCCACGGTCATCTACACCCACTCGCTGCCGCCGAACTTCGCGGTGGTCTGGTCGGGTGCGTTCAACTTCCTCGGCGTGCTGTTTTCCAGCGGTGCAGTGGCCTTCGGCATCATCGCCCTGCTGCCGGTCGAGCTGATCCTGCAGGTCGGTTCCTCGGCCGGTTACGCGATGATCTTCGCCCTGTTGATCGCGGCCATCCTGTGGAACCTGGGCACCTGGTGGCTGGGTTTGCCGGCGTCGTCCTCGCACACCCTGATCGGTTCGATCATCGGCGTGGGCGTGGCCAACGCGCTGATGCACGGCCGTGATGGCACCAGCGGTGTGGACTGGTCCCAGGCGACCAAGATCGGCTACTCGCTGCTGCTCTCGCCGCTGGTGGGTTTCACCTGCGCCGCGCTGTTGCTGCTGGCCCTGCGCGCCTTCGTGAAAAACCGTGCGCTGTACAAGGCGCCGGAAGGCAACACCCCGCCACCGCTGTGGATTCGCGGCCTGCTGATCCTGACCTGCACCGGCGTGTCCTTCGCCCACGGCTCCAACGACGGCCAGAAAGGCATGGGCCTGATCATGCTGATCCTGGTTGGCACCCTGCCGATGGCCTACGCGCTGAACCGCACCATGCCGGCCGATCAGTCGGTGCAATTCGCCGCGGTGGCTGAAGTCACCTCCCAGGCCCTGATGAAATCCGCGCCGCTGCCTGCGCCGGCGGACCCGCGCAAGACGCTCTCCGAATACATCCGCGACAAACAGCCGACGCCCGAGCTGGTACCGGCCGTGGCCGTGATGGCCAGCAAGATCGGCATCGACGTGGCCGGCTACGGCTCGCTGGCCAAGGTGCCGGCCGAGGCCACCGCCAACGTGCGTAACGACATGTACCTGACGTCCGAAGCCATTCGCCTGATGGACAAGAACAAGGTCGGCAACTTCGACGCCGACACCCAGGGCAAGGTGATGAAGTTCAAGCAGCAGATCGACGACGCCACCCGCTTCATCCCGCTGTGGGTGAAGATTTCCGTGGCCATCGCGCTGGGCCTGGGCACCATGGTGGGCTGGAAGCGCATCGTGGTCACGGTCGGTGAAAAGATCGGCAAGACCCACATGACCTACGCCCAGGGCGCCTCGGCCGAAGTGGTGGCCATGCTGACCATCGGCGCGGCCGACATGTACGGCCTGCCGGTGTCGACGACCCACGTGTTGTCCTCGGGCGTGGCCGGCAGCATGACCGCCAACGGCTCGGGCCTGCAAATGCGCACCCTGCGCAACCTGGCCATGGCCTGGGTGCTGACCCTGCCTGCGGCGATCCTGCTGTCGGGCGGGCTGTACTGGCTGTTCACCCAGATTTTCTGATGCTTTTGGAGTCTCCTGACTCTCCTTCACAGGCGCTCCGGCGCCTGTTTTTTTGCCCGGATTTCAGCCGCACCGCTCCCCCCGTAGCAGCACGGCTTGCCGGCGGGGACGCCCTCAAGATCGCTCCCGCCGGCAAGCCGTGCTGCTACGTTCGTGCAAAACCATATCACCCGATCAAACACGATCCATGTGCCAAGCCTTCACCGTTGCGCCGTTGATGGCCTGCGCCGCCTGCCTAAAGATGAGGCCACAACGAGCACAACCGTGAGCCTGCCATGACCAGACCCAGAACCCTCTACGACAAGCACATCGACTCGCACACCGTGTGCACCCTTGACGATCAGGGCCATGTGCTGCTGTACATCGATCGCCAGGTCATCAACGAATACACCAGTCCCCAGGCGTTCAGCGGCCTGCGCGAGGCCGGGCGTGAGGTGTGGCGGCCGGAAACCGCGCTGGCGGTGGTCGATCACGTCAACCCCACCGCACCGCAACGCGTAGCGGCGATGGCCGATCCGGGCGGTGCGCTGCAGGTCTCGTATCTGGCCGACAACTGCGAAAAATTCGGCATCGAGCTGTTCGATGTGCTCGACCAGCGTCAGGGCATCGAGCACGTGATCGCCCCCGAACAAGGGTTCATTCTGCCCGGCATGGTGATCGCCGCCGGTGACAGCCACACCACCACCTACGGCGCGCTGGGCGCGTTCGGTTTCGGCATCGGCACCTCGGAAATCGAGCACCTGCTGGCCTCGCAGACGCTGGTCTACAAGCGCCTGAAAACCCTGCGCGTGACCGTCGACGGCGGGCTTGCCAAGGGCCTGACCTCCAAGGACGTGATCATGGCCCTGATCGGCAAAATCGGCGCATCGGGCGCTACCGGTTACGCCATCGAGTTCACCGGCCAGACCATCGCGCAACTGAGCGTCGAAGCGCGCATGACCATCTGCAACATGGCCGTGGAGGCCGGTGCGCGAGGCGCGTTCATGGCGCCGGACGACAAGGTGTTCGCCTACCTCAAGGACAAACCCCGCGCACCGAAGGGCGAGCTGTGGGATCAGGCGCTGGCACGCTGGCAGCAGCTGCGCAGCGACGACGGCGCGCTGTTCGACCGGGAAATCCATCTCGACGCCAGCGACCTGCAACCCATGGTCACCTGGGGCACCAGCCCCGATCAGGCCGCCGCGATCAACGCCCATGTGCCGGACCCGGACAATATCGAAGACCCGATCCTGCGCCAGGACATGCGCCGCGCCCTGAGCTACATGGGGCTCACCGCCGGGATGCCGCTGAGCGACATCGTCATCAGCCATGCCTTCATTGGCTCTTGCACCAACGCCCGGATCGAGGATTTGCGTGACGCCGCGCAGGTGGTGCGGGGCAAGCACGTGGCCAACCATGTGCGAGCAATGATCGTCCCCGGCTCCACCGCCGTGCGCGATCAGGCCGAGGCCGAGGGGCTGGCGACGATATTCCGTGATGCCGGTTTCGAGTGGCGCCAGTCCGGCTGTTCGATGTGTCTTGCCATGAACGACGACGTGCTCGCCCCCGGCGATCGCTGCGCCTCCAGCACCAACCGCAATTTCGAAGGCCGCCAGGGCGCCGGTGCGCGCACCCACCTGATGAGCCCGGCGATGGTCGCCGCTGCCGCGATCACCGGCCGCCTGACCGACGTCCGCCGCCTGCAAGGGAGCCTGTGACATGCAACCGTTCAACACTGTCAGCGGCAAGGCCGCACCGATGCTCGCCGCCAACATCGACACCGACGTGATCATGCCCAAGCAGTTCCTCAAGGGCATCGACCGCGCCGGGCTGGATCGCGGGCTGTTTTTCGACCTGCGCTTTTTGCCGTCCGGCGAGCCGAACCCGGCATTCATCCTCAACCAGCCCGGCTGGCAGGGCGCGAAATTCCTGGTCACCGGGCCGAATTTCGGCTGCGGCTCGAGCCGCGAGCACGCGGTCTGGGGGCTCAAGCAAATGGGCATTCAGGCACTGATCGGCAGCAGCTTCGCGGGGATTTTCTACGACAACTGCCAGCGCAACGGCGTGCTGACCATCGTCCTGGAAGAAGAGCAGGTTCAGGAACTGGGGCGATTGATCAGCCAGCCTGACAGCGCGCAGATCGAAGTGGACCTGCCCGCGCAGGAAATCCGCCTGCACGACGGGCGAGTGATGCCGTTCAAGATCGACGCACTGCGCAAGGATGCGCTGCTGCTGGGGCTCGACGCGATTGGCAGTACCTTGCAGAAACGTGAGCAGATTCTGGCGTTTCAACAGCGGCATCTGGCCGAGAATCCGTGGCTGAGCTAATTCGCTGACGAAACGCGATCACACTGTAGGAGCGAATTCATTCGCGATTGGCCGGCATAGACGACATATCTGTTTCGCCTGTCCGATTTTCGCGAATGAATTCGCTCCTACAGGGTCTGCGCCACGCCGCTTACAACGCCATCCCCTGAAAATGCGCCTGCAAGAACTCCACGCAGGCACGCAGCTTGCCCGAGTTGGCCAAACGCGTCGGGTAGACCGCCCACACGTTCGCGCTCTCGGTGTACTCGGGCAGCACCTGCACCAGGCTGCCCGCTTGCAGGTACGGCCGCACATCCCACAGCGAACGCTGCAACACCCCGCGCCCGTCCAGCGCCCATTGCAGGACGATCTCGCCGCTGTTGGACGACAGCGGCCCGCTGACCCGCACCGTTTCCCGCACCCCGTCACGCTCGACGTGCCAGATGCCGAAGGCGTTGTCGCGCTCCTTGATCACCAGGCAATCGTGCTGTTCGAGATCGGCCAGTTGCGCAGGCGTGCCACGCCGGGCCAGATACTCCGGCGCGGCGCACAGCACCCGCTGGTTGCTCGCCAGTTGCCGGCCGATGTGCTGGCCGGGGATGTCGTCACCGACGCAGATTTCCAGGTCGAAGCCTTCGGCGACGATGTCCACCACGCGGTCGAAGACATCCAGCCGCACTTCCAGATCCGGGTAGGCCGCTGCCAGTTTCGAGATGGCCGGGGCGACGTGGTTACGCCCGAAACCGAAGGAGCTGCACAGGTGCAATTTGCCCCGTGGCGCCTGATGGGCCTCGGACAATTCGTCGTGCAATAACTGGAAGTCTTCGAGGATGCGCACCGCCCAGCGCTGCACCCGCTCGCCGTCCTCGGTCAGCGCGACCTTGCGGCTGGTGCGATGCAACAGCCGCGTGGCCAGGGTCGATTCGAGGATCTGGATGCGCTTGCTGACGTAGGCCGGCGACAGGCCGAGTTCTTCGGCCGCAGCGGCGAAACCGGCCTTGCGGATCACGGTGAGGAATACCCGCAGGTCTTCGGGCAGCGGGGCCACTTCTTTTTTTGAGGTCATGCAGGTTCTGTCATTCAAGCGTTAGACGACCTGTGGGAGCCGGCTTGCTGGCGAATGCGGTGTGTCATTCAACATCGTCGTATCCGCCATACCGCATTCGCCAGCAAGCCGGCTCCCACAACAGGAATGTGCACAACAATATCACCGCTTCCCCATCACCCGTTTCAAAAGGTAAAAACCCGCATATCCATTTAAGTTATAAAAATATGGAATTCGGTTCTTTTACGGAATAAATCACAACCTCTATAAATAGCCCCACTTATTCCAAAAGCCACTGATTCTGCGCGAAGGATTTCTCATGGATGTTTTCTGGTTCCTACCCACCCACGGCGACGGCCACTTTCTGGGCACCACCAAGGGCGCACGCCCGGTCACGCTCAATTACCTGAAGCAAGTGGCTCAGGCCGCCGACGATCTGGGTTACCACGGCGTGCTGATCCCCACCGGTCGCTCCTGCGAAGACTCCTGGGTGATCGCCTCGGCGCTGGTGCCGCTGACCGAGCGCCTGCGTTATCTGGTGGCGATTCGTCCGGGGATCATCTCGCCCACCGTTTCGGCGCGCATGGCCGCAACCCTGGATCGGCTGTCGGGCGGGCGCTTGCTGATCAACGTGGTGACCGGGGGCGATCCTGACGAAAACCGCGGCGACGGCAGCTTCCTCGATCACAGCGAGCGTTATGAGGTCACCGACGAATTCCTGAAAATCTGGCGCCGCGTGTTGCAGGGCGAAGCGGTGGACTTCGAAGGCAAGCACCTGAAAGTGCAAAACGCCAAGGCGCTGTACCCGCCGATCCAGAAGCCCTACCCGCCGCTGTATTTCGGTGGGTCGTCGCAAGCTGCCCACGAACTGGCCGCCGAGCAGGTGGACGTGTACCTGACCTGGGGCGAGCCGCCGGCCGCCGTGGCCGAGAAACTGGCCGACATCCGCGAGCGCGCCGCGCGCAATGGCCGCACCGTCAAGTTCGGCATTCGCCTGCATGTGATCGTGCGTGAAACCAGCGAAGAAGCCTGGAAAGCCGCCGACACCCTGATCGAACACATCAGCGACGACACCATCGCCGCCGCGCAGAAATCCTTCGCCCGCTTCGACTCCGAAGGCCAGCGGCGCATGGCCGCCTTGCATGACGGGCGCCGCGACAACCTGGAAATCGCCCCCAACCTGTGGGCCGGTGTCGGCCTGGTGCGTGGCGGTGCCGGCACGGCGCTGGTGGGCAACCCCGAAGAAGTCGCGGCGCGAATCAAGGAATACGCCGATCTTGGCATCGAGAGCTTTATCTTCTCCGGCTACCCGCATCTGGAAGAGGCCTACCGTTTCGCCGAGCTGGTGTTCCCGCTGCTGCCCGAGCCCTATCGCAGCCTGGCCGGACGCGGCATCACCAACCTGACCGGGCCGTTCGGCGAGATGATCGCCAATGATTTGCCGCCGCAGAAATAAGGCATCCCATGCAGCTACTGACCCTACCGCCCTCCCCGGCCCTGGCCACCTCGATCCGTGCCACCGCGCAGGTGTTCGAGGATCCCAAGTCGCGGGCTCTGCTGGCCCACGTGCAACAGGTCGCGCCCAGTGACGCCAGCGTGCTGATCATCGGCGAGACCGGCACCGGCAAGGAGCTGGTGGCGCGCCACATCCACAACCTCTCCGCCCGCCGGCACCAGCCGTTCGTGGCGGTGAACTGCGGCGCGTTCTCCGAATCGCTGGTGGAAGCCGAGCTGTTCGGCCACGAAAAAGGCGCCTTCACCGGCGCCCTGACCGCCAAGGCCGGCTGGTTCGAGGAAGCCAACGGCGGCACGCTGTTCCTCGACGAAATCGGCGACCTGCCGATGGCCATTCAGGTCAAGTTGCTGCGGGTCCTGCAGGAGCGCGAGGTGGTGCGCCTGGGGTCGCGCAAGAGCACGCCGATCAACGTGCGGGTGCTGGCGGCCACCAACGTGCAACTGGAGCAGGCGATCAACGCCGGGCATTTTCGTGAAGACCTGTTCTATCGCCTGAACGTGGTCAACCTGGTGCTGCACACCTTGCGTGAGCGACCGGGCGACATCATGCCGCTGACCCGGCACTTCATCGAGGTCTACAGCCAGCGTCTGGGCTGCGGGCCGATCCAGGTCAGCGAGGACGCCGAGCACAAGCTGCGCACCTACAGCTGGCCGGGCAATATCCGTGAGCTGGAAAACGTCATTCACCACACGCTGCTGATCTGCCGCAATGGCGTGATTCAACCGGCGGATCTGCGCTTGTCCAACCTGCGTCTGGAGCGCCAGGAGGACGCCGTGACCGCGCTGGACGACTCCACCGAAGCCTTGCTCGGCCGTGCGTTTCAGAAGTTGTTCGAGGAGCAGGCCGGCGCACTGCATGAAAAGGTCGAGGACACCTTGCTGCGGGCAGCCTATCGCTTCAGCCATTACAACCAGGTGCATACCGCGCAGCTGCTGGGGCTGAGCCGTAACGTGATTCGCGCGCGCCTGATCAAGATCGGTGAGCTGGCGGTGAACAAGCGTCGCCCCGGTGAACAGCTTCAGGGTGACCGCATGGTGCAGCTGTCGGTGTAAACCGCAAAAAAACAGGCCGCGTATTCAGCGCGGCCCGATGATTTCTCCCACCTGCTCATAGGCATTGAAGGCCATCGCCGTGGTCCGGTACGCCCGAATCAGATTCCACAGATCCCCCTCGCCCTTCTCGGCATTGGCAAAGGCGTTTTCACAGTCGCTGCGGGTTTGCCACAGCACATGGCTCAGGACCCGACGCTGGTCTTCGCTGACGTGCACGCTGGCGCGGATAAAGCCGGGATAGGTGCGGGTGAAGCGCTCGAAGTGCTCGTTCAAGGCGCTGATCAGCCCCTCATGGTGCGGTGGATTGACGGTGAACTCGACGAACTGGCTGAACGGAAGATTTGAGTCTTGTGACGTCATGAACGCTCTCCACTGATGACAAGATGTTGCCGGGCAGAATGCGCCACAGCCGGTTGTTGCGAACTACGTTTCTTGCGCTGCGTCTGTCGGGCTGCACACAGGTCGTAAAGGTTTGTTGCAAGCCGAGGCCCCGAAGGGTAAAACCTCCACTTAACTAGAGGTCAAGCAGCATTTGCTCATGAACATCGCTCAAGACGCCAATCACCTTGCCCGCGAACTGACCGTCGGCCAGCTCGCCGCCCGCAGCGGCGTGGCCATCACTGCGCTGCGCTTCTATGAAGCCAAAGGGCTGATCAGCAGCCAGCGCAATGCCGGCAATCAGCGCCGCTATTCAAGGGACGTGTTGCGCCGCGTGGCGCTGATCAAGACCGCGCAGCGGCTGGGCATTCCGCTGGCGAGCATCGAGCAGGCCTTCCAGAGCCTGCCCAAGGATCACCCGCCCACCCTGGAAGACTGGAACACCCTGTCCAACCGCTGGAAAGCCGACCTGAACGAGCGCATCCACCGCCTCACCGCCCTGCGCGACCAGCTCAACGGCTGCATCGGCTGTGGCTGCCTGTCGATGCAGGCCTGCCCGCTGCGCAACCACGGCGACACCCTGGGTGAAAGCGGCGTGGGCCCGGTGTTGCTGGATCAGGATTGAATATGCTGCGGGCCGACCAGGGTCGCGGCGAGCACCCGGTCGCTGTCTGACAGCTGGATCTGTTGCATGGCCTGATTGAGCTGGTTGGTGGCCTGGATCAGCGAGTTGTTCATGGCCATGATCTCCATCTGCAACTGACGAATCTTGGCTTCGCGTGCCCTTTTCGACAGCGAACGATCGTTCATGAACGCCTGCATGTCCTGCATGCGTTTGGCGATGCGCTCCTGCAACGCGCGGATCATCTTGAGCTGATCCTTGATCCGGTCCGGCAGATGGGTGGCGTCGATGTCGGCGTTCTTGTCGCCGGTTTTCGCCGCCTTCTGTGCTTCGGGAGACAGCAGCACCTCGACGCTCTGACGCATCATGTCGGCGGCCGTGGGCAAGGCGCCCGGGTCATCGTCGGGCTGCGGGTTGCGGGTGATCGTCTGCTGCAGCAGCGTGGCCGCATCGGCCGGGTTTCTGAAGTTCAGACTCAACATGGGTGCGCCTCCATAGCTCGATGTCACCCACGAGGTCCAGGCGGATTGAGCGGGTCATGCCGGGGTGTCGGCGCGTTCGGAGAGTGCTTTAGGGCCGCGCGGCGAAATTGTGTCGGAGTCGACACAATCTCAAGCCGCACACCCCTGTGGGAGCCGGCTTGCTGGCGAATGCGGTGGGTCATTCAAAATGATGGTGTCTGACACCCCGTATTCGCCAGCAAGCCGGCTCCCACAAGGATGTTCAGCCGAGCGAAGCCAACCGCGCCGCCAAGGCCTTGGCCTGCAGCGCCACGTCGGTCACTGCCGTGCTTTCCCACCACAGGCCGCGCAGTGGCGGGCCCATGGCGAACAGGCGGTCGCTGACCTGGCCTTGGGCATCCAGCACCGCGCCACCGGCATCGGCCGCGATGCCCAGCGCCAGAGGCCCCGGCTGCACCAGCCCACGGTCGAGCAGGTTACGCGGCAAGGCACGGTCGACGCGGCGCCAGTCGTATTGAATGCCGGTGGAATTGATCAGCGCCGCCCCCTCGATCAGGCTCGGCTGATCCTCCCCGCGCCTGCGCACGCGAATCCGCACCTGGCCTGCCTCGGCAGACTCGACACCGACCAGCGACGCCGCGTGAATGTTCAGCCTTCCCTCCTGCACCAGACGCTCCAGCAAGCGGGCGCTGGGCGGCGGCGAGCGGTGGTGATGGCTCTCCCACCAGGGCCGCACGTGGCGCACGAACTGGCGCCGCTGCAGATCACTGGCCTGGCTCCACAGCCGGCCGATGTGCACCCGCACGGTGTCCAGCGGCGCCTGCCAGTCGATCCCCTGGGCGACGGCCAGCGCGCACTGCTCACGCAAGGCGCGCACCAGTTGCCGCGTACTGCGAATGCTCTGATCGGCGCCGAGAAAGTCCGGCCAGGCCGGCGGCTGGCGTCGCACATGGGGCAGCAGGCCATGGCGGGAAAACACGTCGATGGGCCCGCGATGCCCGGCCTTTTCCAGCGACACCACGGCATCGACCATGGTCAGGCCCGAGCCGATGATCAGCACGCGGCCAGCCGGATCGAGCCGGGACATGGCCTGCACGTCCCAAGGGTCGACAGCGGCGGCGTTCAGGGCGTTGGAGTCGCGTTGCGGAGTGCGCGCGGCGGCGAACATGCCAGTGGCGAGCACGGCGAAATGCCCGCGCAGTTCGCGGCCATCGGCCAGGGTCACGCGCACGCCGCTCGCATCCTGCGCAAGGTCGCTGGCCTCGCCACGCACATGCTCGACCGTCGAGCCATGGCGCGCGCCTGTGGTCTGGGCCTCGGCCAGACGCTGCTGCACGTACAGCCCGAAGATTCCGCGCGGCGGGAACAACTCGGCCACCGGTACATGTTCGTCATCGGATTCAGGCCAGCCACCGGCGGCGATGAAATCGCTCAACCATTGGGTCAGGTCGTCGGCGTTGTCCGGGTCGACGCTCATGCGCGCCGCGTTACCGTTGAGGGTGTGGCCCAGCTCAGTGGCGCTGTAGGCCTCGCCACGCCCCAGTTCGCTGCGCGACTCGATGATCAGGATCCTGCGCCGCCCCGCAAGGCGCAGCAGTTGCACGGCCAGCATGGTGCCGCTCAGGCCACCGCCGATGATGAGAATGTCTGCGTCAGCTCGGCTGTTGTCTGCGGTCATTGTGGTTTCGCCTTTTTTCTTCGCCCGGTGGGCCCGCACGCCCGATTATGCAGAGCGTGCCAATGGATTCAAACAGGACATTGGTCGGCCTGTTGCGGTACGAAGGATGCAAGGCACGGCGCGTGCCGGGTTTGATCAGGCGCAGGTGGTGCGGATGTGCGCAAAGTGTTGATCCATTGTTGATGGATCAACACTTGAGGGATCAGGACACGACGTTTCTGACGAAGCGCAGCAAGGCGTCGCCCTCGTTGCGATAGGCGTGGGGCCGGTCGCTGGCGAACATGTAGAACTCCCCGGTCGCCACCTGCTGACGGGCGTCCGGCAGCGCGACGGTCAGACGCCCCTCGATCACATAGACCTGCTCGCTCCAGCCTTCGGGATCGGCCTCGGAAAGATAGGCCTCGCCCGGCGCCAGGCTGAACTCCCACAACTCGACGCCCTGACGCGCCGCCGCACGGGCCAGAAGCACGGCCTTGCTGCCCGCCGATTCGCCAGCCCAGGCCAACTCATTGATGCGGCTCGAATCGCGCAGGTCCGGCGCCTGGATCAGGTCGCTGAACGCCACCTCCAGCGCCTCGGCGACCCGGTCGAGGGTGGCCAGGCTGACGTTCTTCTCCCCGGCCTCGATGGCCACCAGCATGCGCCGGCTCACCCCCGAACGCTCCGAAAGCGCGGTCTGGCTAAACCCGGCGTCGTGACGCAGGCGGCGCACGTTGTGGCTGACGTGTTGCAGCACCGAGGCGCGTGGCGGTGTGTGTTTTTCCATTGGATCAGTCCCCTTCGCATCCTGCGCACTATATTGCCCTTTTTGCGAATGAGCACCTGCCGTTCGAGCGTGACGGCGTCGGTGCCCATGTGATCGCCATCGCCGGCAAGCCGTACCGCTACCTCACGCCTTGGGTTTGAGATCCAGCCGACGCAAGTGGCAGGTCACTTCCTCGCGGTCGTGGTACAGCTGTTTGCAGCCGATCGACACCTTGACCCCACGGGCCTTGAATCCTTCTTCGATGCGGTCGAGCAAACGCCGCACCTCGGCATACCGCTGCTTCATCGGCAACTTGAGGTTGACCACCGCCTCGCGGCACAGCCCTTCGCCCAGCCAGGTTTCCAGCAGCGCGGCGTTGCGTGCAGGCTTTTCGACGATGTCGCAGACCATCCAGTCCACGGTCTGGCGCGGCTTCCAGGTGAAACCGTCGGCCATCAGGTGCTGCACCAGGCCTGTGTCCATCAGGCTCTCGGCCATCGGGCCGTTGTCGATGGCGGTCACCAGCATGCCGCGCTTGACCAGCTGGTAGGTCCAGCCGCCGGGCGAGGCGCCCAGGTCGACGCCGGTCATGTCCTCGGACAGACGCTTGTCCCACTGATCGCGGGGAATGAAATGGTGCCAGGCCTCTTCCAGCTTCAGCGTCGAACGGCTGGGCGCCTCGCGGGGGAATTTCAGGCGCGGGATGCCCATCGGCCACATCGCCGAATTATCGGCATCGGCCAGGCCCAGGAACACTTCGCGACCGCTCTTGAAGGTCAGCAACAGGCGCGGCAATTTCGGGTTGTCCGCCAGCTTGCCGGCCTTTTCCAGCGCCTTGCGCAGCGGCGCTTCAAACTTGCGGCAGAAGGTCGAGACTTCCTTGCCGTCGTTGGTGTCGACCACTTCCAGCCACAGACTGCCGCACAGCGGAAATTCGGCCATGTGCTCGAGAATCACGCTGATGCGGTCGGTTTCCGGCAGGCTGACGAACACCCCGCGCGCCCACTGCCGGGGGAAGATCAGGTCCATGAAGCGCACGCCGTTCATCAGCCGCTCGGCGCCGTCAGGTTCGGTGCAGACGAATTCCGCGCAGGCCGTATCAGGCTTGGCCTTTGCGTAGCCGGAGACGTCCAGACGCGCGGCATGTTCACTGATCTCCGAACAGACCTCGCCTTCGAAACCGGGGCGGCAATGCATAAACAGGGTATTCACTGATTCTTCTCCGAGCACACCGGCGTCTGCGGCGCAACCATACCGAGGCGTAATTTCAACGTCTCAAAAACGGCGCATGATAGCTGAATCAGGAACCACGGGCGCAGCCTGGGGGTCCAGTAGTACTCAATGTTGATGAAAAGCGCCGATCAGAGCGCTCGACGAAACGTCTTACCAATCTGTCCGTTTCACCCGTCCGTAACCGTGCGGACCCGTCAAGGAGTGAACCAATGCCTTCCCTCGATAGCCTGAAAAGCCTCAAGACACTGGACATCGACAACAAAACCTACCACTACTTCAGCCTGCCCGATGCCGCGAAAACCCTGGGCGACCTGAGCAAACTGCCGATGTCGCTCAAGGTACTGCTGGAAAACCTGCTGCGCTGGGAAGACAACCAGACCGTCAGCGGCGATGACCTCAAGGCCCTGGCCGCTTGGCTGACCGAGCGCAAGTCGGACCGGGAAATCCAGTACCGCCCCGCCCGTGTCCTGATGCAGGACTTCACCGGGGTGCCTGCGGTGGTCGACCTGGCCGCCATGCGCGCCGCCGTGGCCAAGGCCGGAGGCGATCCGCAGCGGATCAACCCGCTCTCGCCGGTGGATCTGGTGATCGACCACTCGGTGATGGTCGACAAATTCGGCGACCAGCAGGCGTTCGGCGAGAACGTCGACATCGAAATGCAGCGCAACGGCGAGCGTTATGCGTTCCTGCGCTGGGGCCAGGGCGCGTTCGACAACTTCAGCGTAGTGCCGCCGGGCACCGGCATCTGTCACCAGGTCAACCTGGAATACCTGGGCCGCACAGTCTGGACCAAGGAAGAAGACGGCCGCACCTACGCCTTCCCCGACACCCTGGTGGGCACCGATTCGCACACCACCATGATCAACGGCCTGGGCGTGCTGGGCTGGGGCGTGGGCGGCATCGAAGCGGAAGCAGCCATGCTCGGCCAGCCGGTGTCGATGCTGATTCCGGAGGTGATCGGCTTCAAGCTCACCGGCAAGCTCAAGGAAGGCATCACCGCCACCGACCTGGTGCTGACCGTGACCCAGATGCTGCGCAAGAAAGGCGTGGTGGGCAAGTTCGTCGAATTCTACGGCGATGGCCTGGCCGATCTGCCGCTGGCCGACCGCGCCACCATCGCCAACATGGCCCCGGAATACGGCGCCACCTGCGGCTTCTTTCCGGTCGATGAAGTGACCCTGGAATACCTGCGCCTGTCGGGCCGCCCGGATGACACCGTGAAACTGGTCGAAGCTTATTGCAAGGCTCAGGGTTTGTGGCGCCTGCCCGGCCAGGAGCCGGTGTTCACCGACGCGCTGGAGCTGGACATGGGCTCGGTGGTCGCCAGCCTCGCCGGGCCGAAACGCCCGCAGGATCGCGTCGCACTGCCGGACGTTTCCCAGGCCTTCAGCGATTTTCTCGGCCTGGCGCTCAAACCAAGCAAACACGAAGAAGGTCGCCTGGAGAGTGAAGGCGGTGGTGGCGTGGCGGTGGGCAATGCCGAGCAGGTGGGCGAAGCGGAATACACCTACGAGGGCAACACCTATCGCCTGAAAAACGGCGCCGTGGTGATCGCCGCGATCACTTCCTGCACCAATACGTCTAACCCCAGCGTGATGATGGCCGCCGGGCTGCTGGCGAAAAAAGCGGTCGAGAAAGGCCTGCAGCGCAAGCCGTGGGTCAAGAGTTCGCTGGCGCCCGGCTCCAAGGTGGTCACGGATTATTACAAGGCCGCAGGGCTGACCGAATACCTCGACGCACTCGGCTTCGATCTGGTGGGCTACGGCTGCACCACCTGCATCGGCAACTCGGGCCCGCTGCGTGATCCGATTGAAAAAGCCATTCAGCAGTCGGATCTGACCGTGGCCTCGGTGTTGTCGGGCAACCGCAACTTCGAAGGCCGGGTGCACCCGCTGGTGAAAACCAACTGGCTGGCCTCGCCGCCGCTGGTGGTGGCCTATGCCCTGGCCGGCAGCGTGCGCGTGGACCTTTCCAGCGAACCGCTGGGCGAAGGCAAGGATGGCCAGCCGGTGTATTTGCGCGACATCTGGCCGACCCAGCAGGAAATCGCCGACGCGGTGCTGAAAGTCAGCACCGGCATGTTCCACAAGGAATACGCCGAGGTGTTCGCCGGTGACGAGCAGTGGCAGGCGATCCAGGTCTCGAAAGACCCGACTTACGTCTGGCAGGACGACTCGACCTACATTCAGCATCCGCCGTTCTTCGACGACGTGGCAGGCCCGCTGCCGGTCATCGCCGACGTGCAGAAGGCACGGGTGCTGGCGATCCTCGGCGACTCGGTGACCACCGACCACATCTCCCCCGCCGGCAACATCAAGGCCGACAGCCCGGCCGGCCGCTACCTGCGCAGCAAGGGCGTGGAGCCCAAGGACTTCAACTCCTACGGTTCGCGGCGCGGTAACCATGAAGTGATGATGCGCGGCACCTTCGCCAACATCCGCATTCGCAACGAGATGCTCGGCAATGAAGAAGGCGGCTACACCCTGCACGTGCCTACCGATGAAAAACTGCCGATCTACGACGCGGCCATGCGCTATCAGCAGGAAGGCACGCCGCTGGTGGTGATCGCCGGGCAGGAATACGGCACCGGCTCCAGCCGCGACTGGGCGGCCAAGGGCACCAACCTGCTGGGGGTCAAGGCGGTGATCGCCGAGAGCTTCGAACGCATCCACCGCTCCAACCTGGTGGGCATGGGCGTGCTGCCGCTGCAGTTCAAAAGCGGTCAGAACCGCAAGACTCTGGCGTTGACCGGCAAAGAAGTGCTGAACATCACCGGGCTGACCGGCGCCACCCTGCAACCGGGCATGAGCCTGACCCTGCAGATCACCCGGGAAGACGGCAAGCAGGAAAACGTCGATGTGCTGTGCAGGATCGATACCCTGAACGAGGTTGAATATTTCAAGGCCGGGGGGATCCTGCACTACGTGTTGCGGCAGTTGATTGCCTCATGACGTAGATTCCCTGTGGGAGCGAATTCATTCGCGAAAATCGGACAGGCGCTGCAAATGCATTGCCTGTACCGGCCAATCGCGAATGAATTCGCTCCTACAGGGTTGTGTTGCACCTCGTCCCTACACCGGCAACTTTCATCCTCTTCCTACATACGCTCACGTTTAATCGACGCTAGAATCCCCGGCCTTATCCCACGCTCAAGGACGACAACATGCCAGCGTTTCGCTGGACGGCGCTTGCGCTGCTCACTCTGGGTTATTGCATTGCCCTGGCCTACGGCCAACTGACCCTGCCGGTCGCGGTCACCTTCGGCCTGCTGATCATGGCGGGTATCTGCGTCAGCCACTTCCACCACCAAGCGATCCGCCTGTTCGGCCACGCCCTGTTCATCGCCCTCGCGGCAGGCCTCGCCAGCCACTGGCTGCCCGGCTTCATCAATGCGCGGGTCATCGCCGCCGTGCGCTTCACTCAGGAAGCGGCGCCGTTTTCCATGTTTCTCAACCTGGACAAGCCCCTGATCGGCTTCTGGATCGCCCTGGCCTGCCCCTGGGTGTTCAGCGCCATCAGCGTGCGCCGCTCGTTGACCGTCGCAAGCTTCACCCTGCCGGTGACCACGCTGGTCTGCCTGACCGGCGCCGTGGGGCTGGGGATCGTCGGCTGGGCACCGAAATGGCCCGAGCAAGGCCTGATCTGGGCGCTCAACAACCTGCTGCTGGTCACCCTCACCGAAGAGCTGCTGTTTCGTGGCTACATTCAGGGCGGCCTGGCGCGACTGCTGCATCGGATGCCGTATCACCAGGCGCTGGCGATCGCACTGGCCTCGCTGGCCTTCGGCGTTGCGCACCTCGGCGCGGGCTGGGAGTGGACAGTGCTGGCAGGCGTGGCGGGCGTCGGCTACGGCATCGCCTACCGGTTCGGCGGGCTGCCGGCGGCGTTGATCACCCATTTCGGGCTCAATCTTGCGCATTTCGCGCTGTTCACCTACCCCATGTTCAACCGCTGAGCCTTGATCTGCGACAAAGCGTCCCATGACGCAGTTCACAAAATGCTTAATTTCCGGCTGGCGCCGCCGATAACTGCTCAAAGCCTTCCCGGATTGAACAGCTTATGCGCAATAACCAGCCCATCACCCAACGCGAACGGACCTTCCCGGCGCAGCAACGGTTGATCTCGACCACCGATGCGCGCGGCGTGATCACCTACTGCAACGACGCCTTCGTCGACATCAGCGGCTTCTCCCGCGACGAACTGATCAAGGCGCCCCACAACACCGTGCGCCACCCCGACGTGCCGTCGGCCGTGTTCGAGCACATGTGGGCCACGCTCAAGCAGGGACTGCCGTGGATGGGCATCGTCAAGAACCGCTGCAAGAACGGCGACCATTACTGGGTCAACGCCTACGTCACGCCGATCTTCGAGAGCAATCAGGTGGTGGGTTTCGAGTCGGTGCGCATCAAGCCCACGGCCGAGCAGATCCGCCGCGCCGAAGCGCTGTATCAGCGCCTCAATACCGGCAAGAGTGCCGTGCCGAGCCGCGACAAGTGGCTGCCGGTGCTGCAGGACTGGCTGCCGTTCATCCTGGTCAGCCAGCTGAGCTTCTTGATCGGCATCTGGCTCAATTCCGAGTGGGGCTTCGCGCTGGCCGCCGCACTTTCAGTGCCGCTGGGCCTGTTGGGCCTGAGCTGGCAACAGCGCGGCATCAAGCGCCTGCTGCGCCTGGCCGAACAGACCACCTCCGACCCGCTGATCGCCCAGATGTACACCGACAGCCGCGGCCCGCAAGCGCGCCTGGAAATGTCCATCCTCAGCCAGGAAGCGCGCCTGAAAACCTGCCTGACCCGCCTGCAGGACACCGCCGAGCATCTCAATTCGCAGGCCAAACAGTCCGACAGCTTGGCCCAGGCCAGCTCCCTGGGCCTGGAACGCCAGCGCGTGGAAACCGATCAGGTGGCCACCGCCATCAACCAGATGGCCTCCACCACCCAGGAAGTCGCGACCCACGTGCAGCGCACCGCCGACGCCACCCAGCAGGCCAACGAACTGACCCGCCGTGGCCGCGACATCGCCAGCGAAACCCGCGAAGCCATCGAGCGCCTCTCGGCCTCGGTGGGCGACACCGGCCTCACCGTGACCCAACTGGCCAAGGACAGCGATGAAATCGGTGGCGTAGTCGACGTCATCAAAGGCATCGCCGACCAGACCAACCTGCTGGCCCTGAACGCCGCCATCGAAGCCGCCCGTGCCGGAGAGATGGGCCGTGGCTTTGCGGTGGTGGCCGACGAAGTCCGCCAACTGGCACAGCGCACCGCCGAATCCACCGGGCAGATCCACGCCCTGATCGCCAAGCTGCAGCAGACCGCCAACAACGCCGTGCAGACCATGGAGCACGGCCGCCGCCAGGCCGAAGAAGGCGTCGAGCAAGTGCTCGAAGCCGACCGCGCGCTGGTGGGCATCAGCGACGCCGTGGCCAACATCACCGACATGGCCACCCAGATAGCCGCCGCCACCGAGGAGCAAAGCTCGGTGGCCGAGGAAGTCAGCCGCAACATCCGCAACATCGCCGAACTGGCCGACCAGACCTCCGACGAAGCCCGCCGCTCCGCCAACCTCAGCGCCGAACTGACCAGCACCGCCCACAGCCAGTACTCGCTGGTGGAACGCTTCAACCGCTAACACACGCTCTGCACGACCCCAAAGCCCCGGCAGCGAAACTGCCGGGGCTTTTTTATTGGGGCGAATATGTAGGAAGTTTCTGAAGTTTCGGTTTTTTTGGGGGGGCTGCGGATGAGTGGATTGACAGCGAGAGCGAATCGCTATTACGTGATTTTCCAGGTAGGTGATAAATAATTAATACCACGATGGTATTTGAGTCTATCTACAAAACTTAACTAAACGAGCGCTCGTTCGGCCCAAGAATTCGGATTAGTGCCTCAAGGAAAATATTATGAACATGCGAGAACCAATTCCCTTCCAACCTCCTTTTGTCGGCATCGCAGATCCAACAGATGGATTGCTTAAAACCGCCGATCTGGAAACACCTATTACCGTCCAAATTCATGTATGGGAAGGGTCGGATATCGGCTATGAATGCCAACTAATCCTTGATGGCAAAACCGTTGGGGACGTTCGTGTAATCACCGCAGACGACCAAGTTGGTGACATAATGATCTTTCACCTAAATGCAACTCTGCTAGATAGAAACGGGATCTATCTGCTGAGTTACGGAACGCATAGCCCAATCACTGGGGTTCGTGACTTCTCTCCCACCACACCTTTGAAAGTCGACCGCACCCCACCCGGCGCAACCCTCCTCGCCCCGATGATCTTCCCCAGCGCAAGCTTCGGCGATCAGCTCATCGGCCTGGTCCCGGGTTACGCCGGCATGGAATCGGGTGACGTGATCCAGACCCTGTGCAACGGCATTCACGGACCCGCGCACACCGTGCAGGCCGATGAACTGACCCTGCGCCCCGTCGAAATCGCCTTTGAACGGGCGTTTCTACAGGACCTGGCCACCGACAGCGTGGTCATCGAGTACGTGGTGACAGACCGTGCCGGCAATCCGTCGGTGACCTCGCTGCCGGTGCTGATGACCGTTAAATTGTAACTGCATACTATGCAATTCGTTTGAATACACAGCCAGCAAGTTCTCCATGCATATGCATGGAGAACTTGTGATATTCAATACTTTCAGCCCAGTGGAAAAATTATTTTTCCCGGCTTATTTCCTCTATTCCTACAACATTTTCAGAAGCGCGTCAGACACTAGCAAAAGTCATCCTCCCCGGCGCAATACATATGTAGTCACAAATGCGAAAAAACAGCGGAAAATCCGACAGATTCACAATTACCCACTTTTTTCAAGGGCCGGATTTTCTCGGAACGCCATGCATAACCGCTGCAACCCCGATGATTGACATCTGCCACTTTCAACTCGAACATAGCCGCCCCAAAACATCGGCACCTGCCGCAACCGCTGTATCGCCCGATGCTTTAAACGCTGCAAATCGCCAATACTTCAAGGAGCTTCCATGGAAGACGACAAGGATATCTCGCCGCTCGACAGTTCTGCTCAAGGCACTGTCAAAGTCGATAATAAACAGACGGCACATCCGATAATGGCTGACAGTGAAGCGTTCGATCCCTCTACGCTGGATTATTCGTCCGTGCCATTGTTCGAAGGCTTACAGGCAAGCCGTTCCAGAGAAGATATAACCCGGGAAGTCATCGCCCATTATTCGCCCTTCGTACGGTATGTTCCGCAGTTGATCTGCCAGAGCGCCGAAGACATGGAAGTCGATCCGATCTTCGCCGCGCCGTCCGTGATGCAGGCAGAGGGTCAGTTTCTGGCCCGGGAACATCTGTTGTCCGGGGTGCGCATCAACATTCCGCGCTCGTCGAAACTCTGGACGGGCGACCAGCTGCGACTGCGCTGGGGCTCCGGCACCTATTGCAGCCCGGTGGGCGAACCGAAAAGCCGCAAGGGCCCGCGGGAAATCCGCTGGCTCAGCGGCCGGCACCTGAGCCGCAGCCACAACGGCCTGATCGAAGTGAGCTACGAGGTGTTCCGTCGCTCGCGGCTGGTGGGCATCTCCGAGTCCCTGACCCTGATGCTGATCGGCGAAATGAAAGTCGATCATCTCTCAAAGGAACAAGCGCGGCTCCGTGCAATTCGCCGGCGCCAGCGCTTCCAATAAGCCCGGCACTGATCTCGTCCACATCGGCATGAAAAAGCCCCGGCGACAAGGCTGTCGCCGGGGCTCGTCACGCAGTCAATCAGCGCTTCGCGGTATCAGAACGTCAACCGCAAGCCCAGATTGGCCCCCCACGGCTGCTCCACATGCTCGCCCTTCATGTAATCGAAGTCGGCGTGCAGCTGCAGGCGCTCGGACAGCGACACCGAAACGCCAGCGCCGAGTTCGGCCCGCGAGCCGAACAGGTCGTTGTCGAAGCGCTGGTCGTTGACCTTCACGTCATTGCTGCGGGAGAACTCGTGGGCAGCCGCCACGCGCACATAAGGCTGCACCACACCGCCATCCTTGAGGGTGAACTGCCGCCCGACAGAGGTGCCGAGCTTGCCGAGGATCGACTGGGTCTGCGCGGTTTTCGCCTGCAGGCCGTTGTCCAGCCGGTAGCTGTCGCCATCGATCCACACGCTCGACAGCTGCGCATAGGGCTCGACGAAATAGTCATCCGCTAGCTTGATGTGCTTGCCGAACTCCAGCGAACCGCCCACGGCCATGTTGCTGTAGTCACCCTTGGCCTTCTCGCCGTCGCTCATTGCCACCTTGGAGGTGTTGTGGAACTGGTTGACCTTGAGCACGCCGTCCAGATAGTAGCCCTCCTCCGACAGCCAGGTGCCATACGCGCCCAGGTAGTAGCTGTCGACCTCACCGGAACTGCCCCGGCTCAGGTCCAGGCTCGACTTGCTGTAACCGCCCATCAGGCCGACCAGCAGATGCCCGGCACTGACCGGCACCGGCGCATCGGCACCGAACGACAGCCCGTGCTGCTTCTGCTGATAATCCACCCCGGCATCCAGCGACGCCTTGAAGCGGCTGCCATAGCTGCGCATCCAGCCACCGCCCTCCTCGCGCCCACGCACCTCGCCCATGCGGCTGCGCAGGGTGGTCAGCTCGCTGTTCCAGATCGTCGGCCCGACATTGAACAGCGCCAGCGCGCTTTGGGTCGAAGGGCTGATGGTCTTGCCGGAACCGACGATGAACCAGTCGTTGCCTTGTTGTTCAAGGGCGTAGGAATAAACGCCCAGATCGGCGCGGCCACCCCTAAGGCCGAACTGCGCATCGCCGCCTTCGGTGTGCACCACTCGCAAGCCTTCGAACTCGGCGGGCACCACTTCCTGCCCGGTGTTGCGGACATTCAGCAGATGCCGGCCAGAAGCTTGCCCCGCTACATTCAGCAAGTCGCCCGTACCGTTATCGAGGTTGATGCCCATGTGGAACAAGCCGCGACCGGACAACTGCCCGACCGTCAAGGTATGGAAGCCGTCTTCAGCGAACCCGACACTGCCGCCATCCATCGCCAGCGAATTGACCGAATTGTCGCCCGCCAGTTGCCAGTGCCCACTGGAATCGATCACCACGGCGTTGCCGTTGATGATGTTGCCATCCAGGCGGGCGTGATTGCGCAGGGCAATGTTCAGGGTGCTGGTGTCATCGGCGACCATATCGCCGGTCAGGCGGCTGTCGTTGACTTCTACAGTCGCAGTACTTTCCTGCATGACATCGATCAGACGGCCGTTACCCGCTTCAAGAGTAGAGCCATTGGCGATCAGAATGTCTGCAAAGGTCTTGTACTCCAAGCCCTCTATCTCCCGTCGGACTTCGATTGCTGCGCCCGATCTGGCAGTGATAGTGGAGTCATCGATGTGCAGGCGATTGATCAGATCCAGCGCCTTTTCCCCGTGATGAATGATACGAACTCCTTTCTCATCGCCAACGACGTGGCTCTTGTCCAGGACGTGCGCAATTCCACCCGCCAGGTTCAAGCCTCCATTATCACTGGTAGAGGTTGGCCTTCCGCTGCCTTCAACGTACGAACGCACCAACCATATCTCCCCTGTAGCCCCCACACCGACTCCAAATCCCCTCCCTTTGATAAGGCTGTCTTCAACGCGGGCTGTTGAGCGGGCGACCGGATCAGTTGACCTCGTAATCAACCGTAGGCCACTTTCATTTTCGTTGAGAATGGTTGCCTGTTTTAATCGGGCCTCACCAATACTGATACTAACCCTCCCGCGCACTTCACCCGAATCGATATTCACGCTGGAGCTTGATACATCAATGTTCTTGACGACAGCTCCCTCAACCACATTCAGCGTGCCGTTATTTGAAACCCGATAATTGAATGCCTCTGTAGAGGCGCTCACGGTATGCGAAATACCGTCGACATCGACTGTGTCGGAGTCGCGGTTATCGGGTGCGTGACTTTCTACAACAGCGTCAGCCTCAATTAACCCCGTGCCCTCATCTCTCCCGAGCACCGCCTGCTTGGCTGATAGCAACGGCGAGAACAACCCAATAGATAATGCAAGCAGGCTTCTCTTGCACTGGCTTGATATGACTTTCTTCGTAGACACCTTATCCCCTCCTGTACATGGGGGCGCCATGTTGAAGACCAGTCAAAAAAAATTCAGAAAAATTGAAAAAAAATAAAAGTAGGAATTTTCCCCACTGCCTGCAAGTTTCGTCCTACTCAAAAATCGCGAAAAACCGAGGTTTTGCTGGGGTTGATCGAGAAAAGCATGCAGCACTTGCTGCTCGAATTTTTTTACAACTTCCTACATACCTAAAATATTCCTACAACCGGCCAGAAATCACGGCATTGACCGGCCGCAAAATTTGCGATTAGTTTGAATGAGAACTGGAAAACACCTGTTCAGCACGACGCGCAGGGGTTTACCGAACGCCCCCGCTCGTGGAAATCGGATACACTCAAAGGACTTGTCATGAACGACATCAAGCAAACACCTGTCATCATTCGCAGCCGTAAGAATCAGGCACTCGCTCCTCTCGAAGCGCCAGATATCGCGGTTGCATTTCATGATGAAGACAGCATGGGACTGATTCCAGTATCGGCACTTGGCGCTCCCATCGTCGTGGATTTGAAAGTATGGGAAGCGGCTGAAAAAGATTACCTGTACCAGTTAGCCTGGAATGGAAGTGGTTATGGAGAAGAAAAAGTCATTCTGGAAACCGATAAACCAGGAGACCCTCTGACACTTGAACTTCCGGTGGAACTGCAGACCGAAGGGCGTCATATCCTGGCTTACCGTGTTTATAGTCCAAACACGGAAATTGAAACTTTCTCCGAGCCGTTTCCGGTGATCATTGACCGAACCGCACCTGGCAAACCGCAACTCTCGGCCATTCACTTTCCGGTCGAAGTACAGAACGGACTGACGCTCGCCGAACTGGAACAATTGGGCAATAAGCTGCCTGCTCAAATTGCGGGCTACACCGGCATGGCGAAGCACGACACCGTCCGGACGTACTGGGGCGAGATCGAAGGTCCGACCGCCACCGTGGACGAAGACGACATGGGCCTGAACAAGGTGACGTTCGACTTCTCCAGAGAGTTTCTGGAGTCCATTGCGAACGGCCCCCACCCTGTCAAATACACAGTAACCGATCGTGCGGGGAACGTATCGGACGATTCGCTGGCCGCGGATATCCTGCTGTTGCTAGAAGAAATCCCGGCTAACTATCCAGCGCCGATCATCGATCCGACACTGGGCGAATTGATTGACTATGCCGAAGCGAAGCCGGGTGTCCAGGTTGATATTCCTCATTACCCCGGTGCGAAGGAGTTTGACCAGATCACCCTTTACTGGGGCGCAGAAACTCCGATGTTTCCGGTGCAACTGCCACCAGGAAACGAGAACGAGGACATCGTACTGTCATTACGAGTCCCCTATGAAACCATTGCACTCAAACCGATTGGTGAAGTCTCCGTCAGCTACACCGTCACTCGCCAGAACCAATTGAACGGTACGTCACTGCCCTCGGCGATTGATGTATATATTACGTTGCCTATTCCAGAGCCGATGACAGCGCCCGTCATCCAGGGCACCAGTCTTGAAAACCCGGACGTCACCGACAACTTCATTGACGAGGATGACTACGAGCTCAATAGCCGCGCGATTGTCGCCTGGAGCGACGCGTTCCGACTAAACGATGATATCAATCTGTATTGGGGAGACCAGCAACGGCTGCAGTGGCATCAGATCAATGAACAGGACATGGCTGCAAAAAAAGATCTGATTATCCCGATCGCCAATTCCATCATGAAGACCCAGGGAACAGGAGCACAGATCCCCGTTCGCTATACCGTGATCCGACTCGGCAACCCAAATCCGGCGACCTCACCTTCGCAAAATGTCACTGTTCGCTCTAAAGAGGAACTGCCAGGAGGTACGGAAGGCATCGACGGTCCGGTATTCAAACTCACTGCTAACGGATATATCTCCCTCGCCGTGGCGCCTGATGGAACTAGCGGTCTTGTAGCACCCTATGTGAACATCGCCGAAAACCAGAGGCTTCTTTTCACATTTAAAGGCTTCGATCTGGGCAACAATCCTATTGAGGCCGCGACACTCACGGCCACCCGCGAACTGGATGACGTGGACATTGTCAACGGCTACAGCTTTAAAGTTCCGCATAACAACCTCAGCACCATCTGCACGGGTTTCTGCGAGGCGTACGTCCGAATTGAACCCGCGCCAGGCAGTAACCAAAGTGCAGTCACCTCGCGAATTACTCGAGTCCGTGTTGACATGCGAGACCCAAGCGAGAATTTCTGCAGACTTCGTCCATAACAAAGACCAGCAACCCGGCAGGCGCGACAGTTGTCGCCCTGCCCTCTTTAAAGCCGAAGGAAAATAAAATGAAACAACAAGATGACGGAACACTTAACAACATGCAATTGGATCGCCCCACTGTTCCCGTTGCACAGGAAGGCGGATTGATTCCAATCGAGCACTATGCTTCTCCCATCACGGTAAACTTCCTCGTCTGGCCTGCTGCTGAGCCTGGGTATACGTATCAATTGGTATTTGATGGTCAACCTGTGCCACCGGAAAAAGATATTCTGGATTCGCATAAACCGGGAGACCCACTGGAGGTGGAAATTCCAGTCGAGCTTGTGACCGAGGGCTTTCATTCTGTTGCGTATCGCGTCTTCAGTCCAAATACCGAGATTGAGGTTTTTTCAGAAAGTACTCCCATCCAAATCGACAAAACCGCCCCCGGCGCCCCCGACCTCGGACCTATCCTCCTCCCCCCGGAAGTCCAGGACGGTCTGACCTCGGACGAACTGGAAGCGATGAACAACGTCCTGCCAGGCCGCATCGCCGGGTACACCGGTATGACAGCAGGCGACGTGATCCGTACCTATTGGGGCGTGGTGGAAGGTCCGCTAGTCGTGGTCGACGCCAATGACATGGGGTTGCAGCGAGTAATGGTGGATTTCCCCCGCGCTTTGCTGGAACAGATCGGTGACGGGCAGCAGGCGGTGCATTACACCGTGACTGACCTCGCGGGCAATGTGTCGAAGGAGGCTGAGGTTACAGCCGTCGATTTAAAGCTGTCCGTCCTCACGCCCCTCCCCAACCCCACCATCAAGGAAGCCCCGGCCAACATCCTCGACCCGGCCAACGCCCTGAACGGCGCAACGCTGGTGGTCCAGGCGTCGGCCAATTTGCGTGAGGGTGAGAAACTCTCCGCGCGTTGGGACGGGCCCAAGGGCAGTGATGTGAAAGAGCTGACGGTGTCGGCCGAGCAGGCAGGTACAGAAGTTTCGCTGGTGTTTGCCAGTGCGCTGGTGACGGTCAATGATGGGCAGACGGTCGAGGTGGGGTACAGCGTGATCCGGCGCAGCGGCGTGGTGCAGGATTCGGAGACGGTGGCGGTGCGCATCATGAGTGCGACGCTGGACTTGCCAGCGCCGACCGTGGACACCGTGGGGCCTGACGGCGTGCTGCGGCCTTCGCTGATCATCGGCCCGCAAGCCACTGCCCGGGCCAGCTATCGCGGCATGGCGCCAGAGGACACGGCGCGCATTCGTTGGGTGGGTAAAACCACTTACGACGGCCCGCCGCAGACCGTTGGCGACAGCAGCCATCTGCAGTTCGCCATCCCCAGAAACTACATCGACGAGGCCGAAGGTGGCGACGCGACGGTGACCTATCGGGTGACGCGCAATGGCAGCGAATCCGAATCGCAACCCTTGCAGTTGACCGTTCGCGAGGGCATGAAGCTGGACACCTCGCCAGCGGCGCTGAACGGCAAGGTCTACCTGTTGCCGGGTTCTCCCGAGCTGCTGCCGGCGTTTCCCAGCGGCACCACGGTCAGGCGAACAGCCACTGGCGGCCGCCCTCCTTATACCTACGCCAGCAGTAACCCGCAGGTGGCGCAGGTCGATGCCGAGGGGCTGACCTCGGTACGAAGCAATGGCAGCGCGACGATTACGGTGACCGACGCTTCGGGCGAGAGCAAAAGCTACACGGTGTCGGTCACGGGGGTCATCGAATGCCACGGCGTAGGCTCGGGCAGCCTGACCCAGGTGTCGAACGCCGCTTCGGGGATCGGCGGGCGTGTACCGACGATTCAGGAGCTGATCGAGATCTACAACACCTACGGCAACCGCTGGCCGATGGGCAATGGCAACTATTGGTCGTCGACGGTGGCCAAGAACGTGCTCGGCGCCAAGTGGTATTACGTGAAGAACCTCAACACCGGCAAGGACTTCATGTTGCTGCACCACAACGCCAGCCTGGGCGTCGCGATTCGTTGATGTTCGCCTGCACCAGCCGATGCCCGGCTGGCCAGATCACACCTGAAGGCGTCTGCGTGGTGGCGGCGCCTTCACTCAGGTTTTTTCATATTTCCCACGGACTGGAATGACCATGACTGACGTTACTCATTCGACACCTGATCACCCATCGAGCCTGCAGGCCATGATCAGCGGCAAGCCTTTCGTACTGTCTCAATTGTCGGCAGTGGCGTGCCTGCGCTCGGAACTGGAAGCGCCCGGCACCCGCCCCATCTGGAAGATTCATGCGGTGGGCAAGGTTGCACACCACCGCACGGTGCTGGGGTTGTTCATCGATCAGACCCTGGCGCCCGGCACGTATGACCTGGTGCACGACGAGCGTCTGGCCATGGTCTATCACGTCACCCCTGCGCAGTTTTTCCAGCTGTATCACGCCCGGGATCTGCAAAGCGGCAGCGTGACCCTGCTCGAATGCGATGTACAAAGCGGCCGGTTGCGCGGCACCTTTGCGATGAGCATGCCCCATGCAGGACTCGAGATCACCGATGGCGGGTTCGATCTGTTTTGCGCGCAGGTTGCGCCGCCCGCCTCGTCACCCCAGTAGTCGGCGGGCGATGCACTCGGCGGTGTCCTGCAGACACTGCTCATAACTCACGCCCGCCGCTTTCAACGGCTTGAGGTCATGGTTGGCGGTGGGCAGCCAATGCACCTCGATGGCGGGTGATAGCGTATAGCCTTCGACGGTCTCGCGATTGCCCAGCGCATCGCGCTCGCCCTGGACGATAAGCGTGGGCGTGCGCAATTCGGCCAGGTGCTCGACCCGGGGCTTCTCCGGCTTGCCGGCGGCGTAGAACGGATAGCCCAGGCAGATCAGCGCGTCGGCCCCCAGTTCATCGGCCGAGATACTGGCCATGCGCCCGCCCATGGATTTGCCACCGATGGCCAGGCGGCCTTTGACCACCGGCCGCACGGCCTCGTACACCTCGCGCCAGCTTTCCAGCAACTTGGCCTTGGGATTGGGCGGGCGTTTGCCGCCATCGATGCGGCGCTGGGCCATGTAGGGGAATTCGAAACGCAGCACGCCAACGCCCAGTGCAGCCAGGCGCCGGGCGATGTCGTTCATGAAGTCGCTGTCCATCGGCGCGCCTGCGCCGTGGGCCAGAATCAGTGTTGCCGCCTGATCGGCCACGGTGGCCGGGGCGTTCCACAACCAGCCATGCAAGTGCGCCAGTTGCGCACATTGATCGGCATCAATACGCGCCGGGTGTTCTTTGCTCATGCTGGTCTCAGTCCAGAAAAGTCCTTGCGGGACGCCATTATGCCCAAGCACTGCTGGCACAACAGCCCTCTCTCAATAGCCCGCCCGACAGCCGCGGTTCAGGATGGCGACTCTACCCTGCCAGAGCTTTCGGAGAAAACCAGCGATACCCTGAGCGCCCCAACCCGCACGCAACCGGGCGGTTTCAGTGACCGAACAGGACTTTTTTCCGGCGCCGGCCGATCAACCGCGACGATCGCCGGCCTCATTTGCCAGCTCGGGCCAAATTTCTGGGCAGTTGAAAAGCGCAATCGTCAGCGGATTTTGTATACAACTTTCGGCGTAAAAACACTCTACCGAAGTACAGGGAAAGTAGGGAGAGAATCGTTTCAGCCCATGCCGGAAATCGATGTGCGCCGCACCCTGCAACGGGGTGCGGCGGTTAACTCCTTGCACAGCGCGAGGTGTCAAACTTCTCTCTCTTGGGGCTTTCATCGCGAGCCGTTCGCGTCTAAGCTTGCGTCCACGGTGGTCCGGCGACAGCTGGCCACAGGATCAGTGAAAGGATTGTGCACGACCTCCACACCCTCTTGCAGGCAGACCGCAGGGCCCGGTTTGTCACCCGCAGGGTTGTATACAACTAACGGCATTCACGCGCGCCGCCTCACTCGACCTGTTTCCCCGCCCTTTCGGCCCACTCCGGCAACTCCGCCTGTCGCCCTATTGCGCAGCGAGTCGCAGAAATACCGCATCCCGTCTTTGCGTAGCCCCCGTCTCGCGCTTGTTGCGCGGCAAAACGTCTACGCTTTAGTCGATGTTGCGGCCGTTACCACTCTAATAAAATACCCAAACCGTGGAACCTTAGAATGAGCACAGCAATCAGTCCGACTGCTTATAACTATAAGGTAGTCCGCCAGTTCGCCATCATGACGGTGGTCTGGGGCATCCTTGGCATGGGGCTCGGTGTCTTCATCGCCTCACAACTCGTGTGGCCTGACCTGAACTTCGGTCTTCCCTGGACCACGTTCGGACGCCTTCGCCCGCTGCATACCAACCTTGTGATCTTCGCCTTCGGCGGCTGCGCGCTGTTCGCCACCTCTTATTACGTGGTGCAGCGAACCTGCCAGACGCGGCTGATCAGCGACGGCATGGCGGCCTTTCACTTCTGGGGCTGGCAGGCGGTGATCATCGGCGCGCTCGTCACCCTGCCGATGGGTTACACCACCACCAAGGAATACGCCGAGCTTGAGTGGCCGATCGCCATTTTGCTGGCCATCGTCTGGATCACCTACGCGATGGTGTTCTTCGGCACCATCGTCAAGCGCAAGACCAAGCACATCTATGTCGGCAACTGGTTCTACGGTGCGTTCATCGTGGTGACAGCGATGCTGCACATCGTCAACCACATGTCGCTGCCGGTGAGCCTGTTCAAGTCCTATTCGGCCTACTCGGGCGCCACCGACGCGATGATCCAGTGGTGGTACGGGCACAACGCCGTAGGTTTTTTCCTCACCACGGGCTTTCTGGGGATGATGTACTACTTCGTGCCCAAGCAGGCCGAGCGGCCGATCTACTCCTATCGCCTGTCAATCGTGCACTTCTGGGCGCTGATTACCCTGTACATCTGGGCCGGCCCGCACCACCTGCATTACACCGCGCTGCCGGACTGGGCGCAGTCGCTGGGCATGGTGATGTCGATCATCCTGCTGGCGCCCAGCTGGGGCGGCATGATCAACGGCATGATGACCCTCTCCGGTGCCTGGCATAAATTGCGCACCGACCCGATCCTGCGCTTTCTCGTGGTGTCGCTGGCGTTCTACGGCATGTCAACCTTCGAAGGGCCGATGATGGCGATCAAGACCGTCAACTCGCTCTCGCACTACACCGACTGGACCATCGGCCACGTTCACGCAGGCGCTTTGGGCTGGGTGGCGATGATTTCCATCGGCGCGGTGTACCACATGATCCCGCGCCTGTATGGCCGGCCGCAGATGCACAGCATTGCGCTGATCAACGCACACTTCTGGCTGGCGACCATCGGTACCGTCCTTTATATCGCCTCGATGTGGGTCAACGGCATCACGCAGGGCCTGATGTGGCGTGCGATCAACGATGACGGCACCCTCACCTATTCCTTCGTCGAAGCGCTGCAAGCCAGCCATCCGGGCTACATCGTCCGCGCCCTGGGCGGTGCGTTCTTTGCCAGCGGCATGCTGTTCATGGCCTACAACGTGTTCCGCACCGTGCGTGCGTCCAACGTTGAAGAAGCCGAAGAAGCCGCCCAGATCGCTGTCATGGGAGCGCACTGATGATCAAGCACGAATCACTCGAAAAGAACATCGGCCTGCTGTCGATCTTCATGGTCATCGCCGTGGCGGTGGGTGGCCTGACCCAGATCGTCCCGCTGTTCTTCCAGGACGTCACCAACAAGCCGGTCGAAGGCATGAAGCCGCGCACGGCACTGGAGCTCGAAGGCCGCGACGTGTTCATCGCCAACGGCTGCGTGGGCTGCCACTCGCAGATGATCCGGCCGTTCCGCGCCGAAACCGAACGTTACGGCCATTACTCGGTGGCCGGTGAAAGCGTCTGGGATCACCCGTTCCTGTGGGGTTCCAAGCGCACCGGGCCGGACCTGGCCCGGGTCGGCGGACGCTACTCGGACGACTGGCACCGCGCGCACCTGTACAACCCGCGCAACGTGGTACCGGAATCGATCATGCCGGCCTATCCGTTCCTGGTGGAGAACAAGCTCGACGGCAAGCTGACCGGACGCAAGATGGAAGTGCTGCGCAATCTGGGCGTGCCCTACACCGACGCCGACATCGCCGGCGCCGGCGACGCCGTCAAGGGCAAGACCGAGATGGACGCACTGGTGGCCTACCTTCAGGGCCTGGGCACCATCATCAAGAGCAAACGGTGATCGCCATGGATATCGGGATGATTCGCGGCCTGGGCACCGTCGTGGTGATGGTGGCCTTTATCGGTCTGGCGTTGTGGGTGTTCAGCCCCAAGCGCAAGGCCGAGTTCGACGATGCGACCCTGCTGCCCTTTGCCGATGACCCCGAGGCCATCAAGCACCTCGAGCAAGATTCCGGGAGCCACAAAGAATGACTACGTTTTGGAGCCTGTACGTCACCGTACTGTCGCTGGGCACGATCTTCTGCCTGACCTGGCTGCTGCTGGCGACCCGCAAGGGCCAGCGCGCCGACACCACCGACGAGACCGTCGGCCACTCCTTCGACGGCATCGAGGAGTACGACAACCCGTTGCCCAAATGGTGGTTCATGCTGTTCATCGCCACCATCATCTTCGCCCTGGGTTATCTGGCGTTGTACCCGGGCCTGGGCAACTGGAAAGGCCTGCTGCCGGGTTACGACTACGTCGACAACGACAAGAAGATCGCCTTCTCCAACGGCCAGACCGGCTGGACCGGCGTGCATGAGTGGGAGAAAGAGATGGCCCGTTCGGACGCGCGTTTCGGTCCGATCTTCGCCAAATTCGCGGCCATGCCCATCGAAGAAGTGGCCAAAGATCCGCAAGCGCTGAAAATGGGCGGCCGCCTGTTCGCCTCCAACTGCTCGGTCTGCCACGGCTCCGACGCCAAGGGCGCCTACGGCTTCCCCAACCTGACCGACCAGGACTGGCGCTGGGGCGGCGATCCGCAGACCATCAAGACCACCATCATGGGCGGCCGCCACGCGGTGATGCCGGCCTGGGGTGAAGTGGTCGGTGATCAGGGTGTGCGGGATGTGGCGGCGTTCGTGCTGACTCAACTGGACGGGCGCAAGCTGCCGGAAGACGCCAAGGCGGACCCTGCCAACGGCCAGAAAATCTTCGCCGCCAACTGCGTCGCCTGCCACGGCCCCGAAGGCAAGGGCACCGCCGCTCTGGGCGCGCCGAACCTGACCCACCCGGCAGCGTTCATCTATGGATCGAGCTTTGCGCAGTTGCAGCAGACCATCCGCTACGGCCGCCAGGGCCAGATGCCTGCGCAGGAATTGCTGCAAGGGAACGACAAGGTGCATTTGCTGGCGGCGTATGTGTATAGCCTGTCGCAGGGGGACAAAGGGGCGGATGCGCAGTGACAGGAGCGAGGGGTTACAGCCTCTCGCTGCGACAAGAGAACGGCGCTTTCCCTGGTTACATTTTCGACGTTGAGAGATGGTCGTAACAGCGATAGGATCCCTCTTCATTCACGAAGTAGAAACATTGCTACATGCATGAGGAGGAAATGCCGATGATAACGACGATCTCCAGCCGCGAGTTCAACCAGGACACGAGCGGCGCCAAGAAAGCCACCAAGGAAGGCCCGGTGTTTATTACAGACCGAGGACGCCCAGCCCACGTGCTGTTGACCATAGAGGATTATCAAAAGCTTGCGGGCGGGTCGGTCAGCATTGTCGACATGCTCGCCATGCCGGGCATCGAAGACATCGATTTCGAGCCAGAGCGGACCATTGTCGTATCTCGTGAAGTGGATCTCTTCTGATGTATCTGCTCGATACCAACGTGGTTTCTGAACTGCGAAAAAGCCACAAGGCAGAGCCCAGTGTACTGAGATGGGCCAGACAGATCCCAACTCCCAGCCTTTATATCAGCGCCATTACGGTGCTGGAGCTGGAGACCGGGATTCTCAGGGTGGAGCGACGCGATTCGGCTCAGTCGAAGTTACTCAGAAGATGGATGGAGCACAGTCTGCTACCGGCGTTCGCGGGGCGAATCCTGCCGGTCGACGCCGCTGTCGCCATCCGCTGCGCTGGCCTTCATGTGCCAGATCCGCGCAGTGAATATGACGCGATGATTGCGGCGACGGCGTTGGTACATGGCATGGCGGTTGTGACCCGCAATACTGCTGACTTTGTGGAAAGCGGCGTTGAGGTGATCAATCCCTGGTTCAGCCAGTTGAACGAAGATCGCGCGCCCTACGTAGTTGAGGCTTCGCAGTAACGTCAGCGCCTGCGGATCCATTGAGCGCAGCCCTGAGATTTAAAGTTTCACCCCGCCGATACTCCAAGGGACCGACTAAAGTCACAGGGGTATCATGAGCGGTAACACAACCATCACTGACCCGGATCGGCACGTACTGGCCCGGGCACACGTCCACTGCCGTGTGACGCATGAATGAGCACGCTTGAATGAGCACGCTGCGATGAGCAAGCAAATACCGGTGCACAACGTCACCCCACCGACCAAACAAGAGAGTGACACGGTCGATCTCTACGCGTCACGGGAGAAGATCTACACCCGGGCGTTCACCGGGATCTTCCGCAATCTGCGGATCGGCGGCGGGATCGTGCTGTTCTTGCTGTACTTCGGCACGGTCTGGCTCGACTGGGGTGGCCATCAGGCGGTCTGGTGGAATCTGCCCGAGCGCAAGTTCTACATCTTCGGCGCCACCTTCTGGCCGCAGGATTTCATCCTGCTGTCGGGCATTCTGATCGTGGCGGCCTTCGGCCTGTTCTTCATCACGGTCTACGCCGGACGCGTCTGGTGTGGTTATACCTGCCCGCAAAGCGTGTGGACCTGGGTGTTCATGTGGTGCGAGAAGGTCACAGAAGGCGATCGCAACCAGCGCATGAAACTGGACAAGGCGCCCATGAGCGCCAACAAGTTCGCACGCAAGTTCGCCAAGCACAGCCTGTGGCTGCTGATCGGGCTGGTGACCGGGCTGACCTTCGTCGGCTACTTCTCGCCGATCCGCGAACTGGTCATCGATTTCTTCACAGGGCAAGCCGATGGCTGGGCCTATTTCTGGGTCGGCTTCTTCACCCTGGCCACCTACGGCAACGCCGGCTGGCTGCGCGAGCAGGTGTGCATCTACATGTGCCCTTATGCGCGGTTCCAGAGCGTGATGTTCGACAAGGACACCATGATCGTCTCCTACGACCCACGTCGTGGCGAGCAACGCGGCCCGCGCAAAAAGGATCTGGACTACAAGGCTCAGGGGCTGGGCGACTGCATCGACTGCACCATGTGCGTACAGGTCTGCCCCACCGGCATCGACATCCGCGACGGCCTGCAAATTGAGTGCATCGGCTGCGCGGCCTGCATCGACGCCTGTGACACCATCATGGACAAGATGAATTACCCGCGCGGCCTGATCAGCTACACCACCGAGCACAACCTGTCAGGGCAGAAGACCCACAAGCTGCGCCCGCGCCTGATCGGCTACGCGGCGGTGCTGCTGGTGATGATCGGCGTGCTGACCAGCGCGTTCTTCATGCGCTCGCTGGTGGGCTTCGACGTCAGCAAGGACCGCGTGCTGTACCGGGAAAACGCCGAGGGCCGGATCGAAAACGTCTACAGCCTCAAGGTGATGAACAAGGATCAGGTCGACCACACCTACGTCCTTGACGCCACCGGCCTGCCGGACCTCAAGCTGCAAGGACGGCGCGAGATCAAGGTGGCTGCGGGCGAGATTTTCACCATGCCGGTGGAGCTGTCGGTGTCGCCGGAGCAACTGCCGTCCAGCACCAACGAGATTCATTTTATCCTCAAGGATATCGAGAACAGCGGCACCGAAGTCCAGGCCAAGAGCCGGTTCATCGGGCCGCAGGTTCGTTGAGCCCTTTATGTTCAAGAGCAACCCGACATGAGTGCAGTCACCGCTTCGAGCCCCTGGTACCGCCACCGCTGGCCCTGGATCATCATCGGCATGCTGGCCTGCTCGGTCAGCCTGACCGTGGCCATGGTGACCATCGCCGTGGACAACCCGGACAATCTGGTCAACGACAACTATTACGAGGCCGGCAAAGGCATCAACCGCTCGCTGGACCGCGAGCTGCTGGCACAAAGCCTGAAACTGCGCGCCACCGTGAGCCTGGATGACGTGACCGGCGAGACCGACCTGCGCCTGACCGGCAACAGCCAGCCGGAGACCCTGATCCTCAATCTGATCAGCCCGACCCAGCCGGAAAAGGACCGCAAGATCATCCTGGCGCGCAACCCGGCACAACCGGGGCGGTATGTCGGGCAAATGAGCGACCGGGTCGAAGGCCGCCGCTTCGTCGAGTTGCTGGGCGTGGAGAACAGCCAGACCTGGCGCCTGTTTGAAGAAGAAGCCATCAGCCGCGACAAGGACCTGATCCTGGGTGACGAGCCGCTTCAGGGTGCCGAAAAGAAGTGATGACGTGAACGCTCCGATCCTCTGCTTTCATTGCGCCCTGCCCGTTCCACCCGGTGATCGTTTCAAGGCCGTCGTGCTCGGTGAATCCCGTTCGTTCTGTTGCCTGGGCTGCCAGGCGGTGGCGCAGGCCATTGTCGATGGCGGCCTGGAAAGCTACTACCGCCATCGCAGCGAAGCCTCGATCAATCCTGGCGCCTTGCCCGCGCAATTGCTCGACGAGCAGGCGTTGTATGACCGCCCCGATGTGCAGGCGCCTTTCGTCAGCCATGCAAGCGATCTGGCCGAAACCACGCTGCTGATCGAAGGCGTCAGCTGCGCGGCCTGCGGCTGGCTGATCGAGCGTCATCTGAGAACCTTGCCCGCCGTGGCTGAAGCGCGCCTGAACCTGTCCAACCATCGGCTTTACCTGCGCTGGGACGACGCAGCGCTGCCCTTGAGCCAGGTGCTGCGCGAACTGCGGAGCATCGGTTATGCCGCCCACCCCTGGCAGGCCGATAAGGCCACCGAGCAATTGGCCGCCGAAAACCGCCGCAGCCTGCGCCAGTTGGGCGTTGCCGGCCTGCTTTGGTTTCAGGCGATGATGGCGACCATGGCCACCTGGCCGGAATTCAACATCGACCTGAGCCCGGAAATGCACACCATCCTGCGCTGGGTGGCGATGTTTCTGACCACACCCATCGTGTTCTACAGCTGCGCGCCGTTTTTCAAGGGTGCGCTGCGTGACCTGCGCACGCGACAACTGACCATGGACGTCTCGGTGTCGCTGGCGATCGGCCTGGCTTATGTGGCCGGGATCTGGACTGCGATCACAGGCAACGGTGAGTTGTATTTCGATGCGGTGGGCATGTTCGCGTTGTTCCTTTTGACCGGGCGCTATCTGGAGCGCCGCGCCCGACAACGCACCGCCGCGGCCACCGCGCAACTGGTCAACCTGCTGCCGGCCTCGTGCCTGCGCCTGAACGAGGATGGCCAGAGCGAGCGCATCCTGCTCAGTGAACTGCGTCTGAATGATCGAGTGCTGGTGCATCCCGGCTCGGTATTGCCCGCAGATGGCAGGATCATCGCGGGCCAATCGAGCATCGACGAATCGGTGCTGACCGGCGAATACCTGCCTCAGCCCCGAGAAACCGGCGATGCGGTGACCGCCGGGACGCTCAACGTCGACAGCGTGCTGACCATTGAAGTCCTGGCCCTGGGTGAGAGTACCCGCCTGTCGGCCATCGTGCGCCTGCTGGAGCGAGCACAGTCGGAAAAGCCCAGGTTGGCGCAGATCGCCGACCGCGCCGCGCAATGGTTTCTGCTGATATCGCTGAGTGCGGCGTTGGTGGTTGGCGTGGTCTGGTGGCAGATCGACCCGGCCCGGGCATTCTGGATCGTGCTGGCGATGCTGGTCGCCACCTGCCCTTGCGCGCTGTCTTTGGCGACGCCAGCGGCCCTGACCACTGCGACGGGCACCCTGCATGGGCTGGGTCTGCTGCTGACCCGCGGCCATGTGCTCGAAGGCCTGAACCAGATCGACACGGTGATTTTCGACAAGACCGGCACGCTGACCGAAGGCCGCCTGACCCTGCGCGCCATCCGCCCGCTGAATTCGCTGCACAGTGACCAGTGCCTGGCCCTTGCCGCCGCGCTGGAACAGCGCTCCGAACACCCCGTCGCCCGCGCGTTCGGCCACACGCCGCTGACGGCTGAAGTGGTGAGCAACACGCCGGGACTGGGCCTTGAAGGGCGCGTCGACGGGCGACAGCTGCGCATCGGCCAACCGGCTTTTGTCTGCGAACTGAGCAAAAGCCCGGTTCCAGAGATGCCAAACGAACCCGGCCAGTGGCTGCTCCTGGGCGACGAACAGCACCTGCTGGCCTGGCTGATGCTCGATGACCGCCTGCGCGATGACGCAGCGGCCCTGATCGACGCCTGCCAACAACGTGGCTGGAAAACCCTCCTGCTCTCGGGCGACAGCTCACCCATGGTGGCAAGCGTGGCCGCACAGTTGGGCATCAATGAGGCGAAAGGTAGTTTGCGCCCGGATGACAAACTGCAGATCCTCCAGCAACTGCGGGCTGAGGGCCGCAAGGTGCTGATGCTCGGCGACGGCGTCAACGACGTGCCGGTACTGGCCGCCGCAGACATCAGCGTGGCGATGGGCTCGGCCACCGACCTTGCCAAGACCAGCGCCGACGCGGTGCTGCTGTCCAATCGCCTGCAGGCGCTGGTTCAGGCCTTCACCCTCGCCCGCCGGACCCGGCGCATCATCAATCAGAACCTGGCCTGGGCAGGCCTGTACAATGGCGTCATGTTGCCGTTTGCTGCGCTGGGCTGGGTCACGCCGTTGTGGGCAGCGGCGGGCATGTCGGTCAGTTCGTTGATCGTGGTGCTCAATGCCCTGCGCCTGGCCCGCACGCCGGGTGAGCCTGCCGCTGTTGCCACGCAAGCGGCCCCACGCCCCTTGCCCGCATAAAGACTCCGGAGGTTCGATGCCCGCGCTCTACATCATGATTCCGGTGGCCCTGCTGATCGTGGCGGTGGCGATCTATGTGTTTTTCTGGGCGGTGGACAGCGGCCAGTACGACGACATGGACAGCCCGGCTCACAGCATTCTGTTCGACGATCAGGACCCTGCGCACAAGGCCGGGGTGGATGAGGCGTCGGGCAGGGAAATGCAAACACCCGAAGAGAAGAAAATCGGGTGACTGACTGGGTTATCGCATCGCTCCCGCCGACGCCTTCGCGAGCAAGCTCGCTCCCACAAGTCCCCGGCACGGCAGAATTTTGTGACTCTACGCAAATCCACTGTGGGAGCGAGCTTGCTCGCGAATACGTCGGAACATTCACCCGCAAAACCCTGGACCACCCCCATGCCTGACCTCCTCCCCCAACTCCTCTCGGCCCTGATCCTCGGCCTGCTTGGCGGCGGGCATTGCCTGGGCATGTGCGGCGGGTTGATGGGCGCGCTGACCATGGCGATCCCCCAGGAGCAACGCAGCCGCAGATTCCGCCTGCTGCTGGCCTACAACCTGGGGCGCATTTTCAGCTATGCCTGCGCCGGGCTTTTGATCGGTCTGGCCGGCTGGGCGGTGGCCAACAGCCCCGGCGCCATGCTGCTGCGGGTGGTCGCGGCGCTGCTGTTGATCTGCATGGGCCTGTATCTGGCGGGCTGGTGGAGCGGCCTGACGCGCATCGAAGGGCTCGGGCGCTGGCTGTGGCGCTACATCCAGCCGTTCGCCAGCCGCCTGCTGCCGGTGTCGAGCCTGCCTCGCGCGCTGTTGCTGGGCACCTTGTGGGGCTGGCTGCCGTGCGGGTTGGTCTACAGCACGCTGCTGTGGGCCGCGAGCCAGGGCAATGCGCTGCACAGTGGGTTGCTGATGCTGGCGTTCGGGGTCGGCACCTGGCCGGTGCTGATCGCCACAGGGCTGGCGGCTGAACGCACCACGGCGCTGCTGCGCAAACGCGGGGTTCGGGTGGCGGGCGGTTTGTTGGTGATTCTGTTCGGGCTATGGACGCTGCCGGGGCCCCACCAGCACTGGCTGATGGGGCACTGAACGGCGATCACTCGTAGCGCAGCGCCTGGGCCGGCTCGATCTGCGAAGCACGGTACGCCGGGTAGATGGTCGCGAGGAAGCTGAGGATCAGCCCCGCCGCGCAGATCATCACCACGTCGCTGCCTTCCAGTTGCGAAGGCAGGTTGCTGATGAAATACACGTCCGAGGTGAAGATGTGCTGCCCGGTGACGCGCTCGATCCAGCCCACCAGCTGGCTGACGTTGATCGCCGCGATCACCCCCAGCACGCCGCCGATGATGGTGCCAACCACGCCGATCACCGTGCCCTGCACCATGAAGATGGTCATGATCTGCCGGGGCGTCGCGCCGATGGTGCGCAGGATCGCGATGTCGGCGCCCTTGTCGTTCACCACCATGATCAGCGTGGCGATGATGTTGAAGGCCGCCACCGCGACAATCATCAGCAACAGCAGGCCGATCATGGTCTTTTCCATTTTCATGGCGCTGAACAGGCTGCCCTGGGTGTGGGTCCAGTCATCGGCCTTGTAGTCCGCGCCCAGCTGGCCGGCGATGGCGCTCGAGACTTGCGGCGCGGCGTACAGGTCGGTCAGGGCCAGACGCACGCCCTGCACCTGATTGGGCTGCCAGCGCTTGATGGTGGCGGCATCGGCCACGTTCACCAGCGCCATCGAGCCGTCCAGCTCGGCACCGACCTTGAACACGCCGACCACGGTCAGGCGTTGCAGGCGCGGCGTGATGCCGCCCGGTTCGTTGCTGATTTCCGGGACGATCAGGGTGATTTTGTCGCCCACGTTCAGGCGAAAGCGTCGCGCGGTGATCTCGCCGATGACCACGCCGAACTCACCGGCCTTCAAGTCCTGCAAACGGCCCTGCACGATGTGCTGAGTGACGATGGACACTTGGGATTCCAGTGCCGGATCGACGCCATTGATTTCGATGGGCTGCATCGAGCCCTTGAACGACAGCATGCCGTCCATTTGCGTGAACGGCACTGCAGCGGTGACCTGCGGGTTCTTCAAAGCGGCATCGGCGGCCGGCTTCCAGTCGTCCAGCGGCTTGACGCCGTCGATCACCGCATGAGGGACCATGCCCAAGATGCGCGAACTCATTTCCTTCTGGAAGCCGTTCATCACCGACAGCACCACGATCATCGCCAGAACGCCTAGCGCAAGGCCGATCATCGAGGTCATCGAAATGAACGAGATGAAATGGTTGCGCCGCTTGGCCCGGGTGTAGCGCGCGCCGATAAAGAGGGATAACGGTCTGAACATGGGTGAAGCACCGTAGCTAAAAATGAAGGCCCCTCTACGGAGCCGAAAACATCACGCCTCGACCAGACGGCCTTCTTCCAGACGCCACACGCGGTCCATCTGGCGCGCCAGATTCAGGTCGTGGGTCACCACCAGAAATGCGGTGCGCGACGAGGTGCTCAGCTCCAGCATCAGGTCTTGAATGCCTTGGGCGGTGTGCGAGTCGAGGTTGCCGGTGGGCTCGTCGAGCATCACCAAACCCGGCTGGTTCACCAGTGCCCGGGCAATGGCCACCCGCTGGCGTTCGCCGCCGGACAGTTCCGCCGGCTTGTGCGCCAGGCGGTGCGACAGGCCCACCCGTTCCAGCAATGCCGTAGCGCGCTGGCGGGCTTCGGGGATCGGCGTCTTGCCGATCAGCAGCGGCATGCAGACGTTTTCCAGCGCCGTGAACTCCGGCAGCAGGTGGTGAAACTGATAGACGAAGCCCAGCGCGCGGTTGCGCAGCAGGCCGCGGGCTTTCTCGTTCAGCGCAGACAGCTCTTCACCGGCCAGCCAGACGCTGCCTTCGGTGGGCGTGTCCAGGCCGCCCAGCAGGTTGAGCAAGGTGCTTTTGCCCGAGCCGGAACTGCCGACGATCGCCACGCGCTCGCCCGGGTGCAACTCCAGCTGCAGACCGGACAGCACCACCACCGATTCCGGGCCTTCCTCGTAGGACTTGCCCAGGTTGCGGCAACTCAGAACAGCTTTATCACTCATGCCCGACTCACTCATAACGTAGCGCCTCTGCCGGCTGGGTGCGCGCGGCACGCCAGGCTGGATACAGGGTGGCGAGGAAACTCAGGACCAGCGCCGCGCCGCACACCAGCAGCACGTCTTCGGTCATCAATTGCGATGGCAGATAGTCGATGAAATAGACATCCGAATTGAGAAACTTGTGGCCGATCAGGCCTTCGAGGGCCGAGATCGCAGCGCTGACATTGAGCGCCGCGAGGATGCCGACACCGGCACCGACCAGCGTGCCGACCACGCCGATCACCGTGCCCTGGACCATGAAGATGCGCATGATCTGCCCCGGCGTCGCGCCCAGCGTACGCAGGATCGCGATGTCGCCGCGCTTGTCGTTGACCACCATCACCAGCGTGGAAATGATGTTGAACGCCGCCACCGCCACGATCAGCAACAGCAGCAGGCCGATGATGGATTTCTCCATGCCAATGGCCTGATACAGGTTGCCGTGGGTGCGGGTCCAGTCGCGGGAGTAGTACTGGTGATCGCCCAGGTTCTGGGCGATTTCATAGGCGGTGCGCGGCGCCTTGAACAGGTCAGTGAACTTCAGGCGCAGGCCCTGCACCTGATCCGGCTTCCAGCGCTGCAGCCGGGCCAGGTCCTGCAGGTTGGTCACGCCCAGATAGCCGTCCAGCTCACCGGCGCCGACGTGGAAGATACCGACCACGGTGAAGCGCTTCATGCGCGGAAACATGCCCGCCGGGGTCACGGTGACTTCAGGCGACACGAAGGTCACCTTGTCGCCGATCTTCACCCCCAGCTTGGTCGCGGCCTTGTCGCCGATGACCACGCCAAAGCCGCCGGGCGCCAAATCATCCAGGCTGCCCTGCTTCATGAAGCCGTCGATAATTGAAACCTTGCGCTCCAACGCCGGGTCGATGGCATTGAGCAGGATTTTCTGCACGTTGCCATTGTTGGTCAGAAGGCCCTGCATCTGGGTGAAGGGAGCGATGGCCTCGACCTGCGGGTTTTGTTTGACCCGGGCGGCCAGGCTCTGCCAGTCGCTGATTGGCTCGCCGGATTCGATGGTGGCGTGGGGCACCATGCCGAGAACGCGGGTGCGCATCTCGTGATCGAAACCGTTCATGACCGATAACACGACTATCATCACCACTACGCCGAGGGCGAGCCCGATCATCGACGTCAGGGAAATGAAGGAGACAAAATGGTTACGGCGTTTTGCACGGGTGTAACGCGTGCCGATAAATACAAAAAGAGGTCTGAACATGTAAGGGCTTGTTCAAGGGAATGGGAACGTCCTTGTGGCGGGCCTGGGCCTGCGGCTTTACACTCGATTCACCGTCGCGATTCAAGCGCAATCACTCTGACAACCGCCGCTACCATGGGTTCGCCATGCCGACATTAGATGAAGAAGAACGCCGCGAATACTACCGTATCGAGGACAGCGTCGCACTGGAAATTCAACGCATTCCAGCCTCCGGCGCCCTGGACGAGCACGCCCACAACGAGAGTGCCACGCTGTTCGATCTGTTGAGCGAACTGCACGTTGCCGAGTTCGAATCCCAGCACTTGCTGCGCCAGCTCGATGACCGTGACCGCACCACCAACAGCTTTCTGCGGGCCATGAGCAAGCGCATCGACCTGCTCGGCCAGGTGGTCGCCCAGACCGTACTGGGCAAGCTGGGCGCGCCGCAGAAAGTGATCATGTCCGAGGGCGGCCTGCAGTTCGAATCCCACCGCCCCTTCCCCGTCGACACCCTGCTGTCGGTGAAGATGGTGTTGATGCCACAAGCGTCGGGCATGATGCTGCGGGCCAAGGTCACCCAGTGCCACGCGCGAACCATCGGCGATTTCGAAGTGGGCACCGAATGGGTCGACCTCTCCGACGCCCAGCGCCAGTTGCTCGCCCGCCATATCCTGCAACGCCAGGCTGCCCAACGACGGCAGGCTCGCGAACAGAACAACCCTGATTCAGCCTGAATTTCTGCCTTTAGCGCGTTATCAAAGGAGCATTTGTGACCTTAATCTACGGCCACCGCGGCGCCAAAGGCGAAGCACCGGAAAACACCCTGACCAGCTTTCAGGAATGCCTCAAACACGGGGTCAAGCGTTGCGAACTGGACCTGCACCTGTCCCGCGACGGCGACTTGATGGTGATCCACGACCCGACCCTCAAACGCACCACCGACCGGCGCGGCAAGGTGGTCGAGCACGATGCCGCCGACCTTGTGACGTACGACGCGCGCAAGGGTGGCCCGGGCTGGGTGCAGCCGTGCCCGATTCCGCGTCTGGAAGAACTGTTCGAAAAATGCGACTTCGATCACTGGCAGCTGGAAGTCAAAAGCGCCTCACGTACCCGCTCGGCGACCACTGTACTGGCGATTCGGGAAATGGCCCAGCGTCATGGCCTGCTGGACAAGGTCACCATTACCTCGAGTTCGCGAGAAGTGCTGTCGGCGGCCCAGGAGCTGGTGCCGGATGTGTCGCGCGGGCTGGTGGCCGAGTACGCCTGGCTCGACCCGTTGAAGGTCGCGCACAACTACGGCTGTGAAATCCTTGCGCTGAACTGGACGCTGTGCACGCCCGAGCGCCTGAAGAAAGCCCAGAGTCAGGGCCTGCATGTGTCGGTGTGGACAGTCAACGAGCCTGCGCTCATGCGCAGGCTCGCCGACTTCGGCGTTGACAGCCTGATTACAGACTTTCCCGGTTTGGCCAGCGCCACCCTCGGGAATGACTGAAATCGGTCTCTCCGGCCGGCTCAGGCCACCGGCCGGAGCCGCTCAAAAAAGCCGGTTGAGGCCGTCGTACGCCGCTACTCGATAGGCTTCGGCCATGGTCGGGTAGTTGAACGTGGTGTTGACGAAATACTTCAGGGTGTTGGCTTCGCCCGGCTGGTTCATGATCGCCTGGCCGATGTGCACGATCTCCGAGGCCTGGTCGCCGAAGCAGTGCACGCCCAGGATCTGCAGGGTTTCGCGGTGGAACAGGATCTTCAGCATGCCCACCGGCTCGTTGGAAATCTGCGCCCGTGCCATGCTCTTGAAGAACGCCTTGCCCACTTCGTACGGCACCTTGGCCTGGGTCAGGTCGTGCTCGTTCTGGCCGATCGAGCTGATTTCCGGAATGGTGTAGATACCGGTCGGCACGTCATTGACGAAGCGCCAGGTGCCGTTGTCCACCGCCTTGCCCGACGCCGAACGGCCCTGGTCGTAAGCGGCACTGGCCAGGCTCGGCCAGCCGATCACGTCGCCCGCGCCGTAGATGTTCGGCTTGCTGGTGCGGTATTCCTCGTCGACTTCGATCTGGCCACGGCCGTTGGCCTTGATGCCGACGTTTTCCAGGCCCAGCTTGTCGGTGTTGCCGGTCCGGCCGTTGCACCACAGCAGCGCGTCGGCCTTGACCTTCTTGCCGGACTTGAGGTGCAGGATCACGCCGTTTTCCAGGCCTTCGACGCGCTCGTATTCTTCGTTGTGGCGAACCATCACGTTGTTGTTGCTGAAGTGATAGCTCAGGCCCTGGGAGATTTCCGCATCCAGGAAGCTCAGCAGCTGGTCGCGGTTGTCGATCAGCTCGACGTCAACGCCCAAACCGCTGAAGATCGACGCGTATTCGCAACCGATCACGCCAGCACCGTAGATGATCAGTTTGCGCGGGGTGTGATTGAGGCTGAGGATGGTGTCGCTGTCGTAGATGCGCTTGTGGTTGAAGTCGATATCGGCCGGGCGATAAGGCCGCGAGCCGGTGGCGATGATGATCTGGTTGGCCACCAGATGCTCCACCACGCCGGTGTTGCAGACCACATCGACGGTGCGCTCGTCGGCGAAGCTGCCGGTGCCGAAGAACACATCGACCCGGTTGCGCGCGTAGTAGCCGGTGCGCGAGGCCACTTGCTTGTTGATGACTTTTTCGGCGCTTTTCAGCACATCGGGGAAGGAGAACCAGCGCGGCTCGCCGATGGCGCGGAACATGGGGTTGGTGTTGAACTGGATGATCTGCTTGACCGAGTGACGCAGCGCCTTGGACGGGATCGTGCCCAGGTGGGTGCAGTTACCGCCGACCTGGCGGCGGCTGTCAACCATCGCCACCTTGCGCCCAGCCTTGGCGGCGTTCATTGCCGCGCCTTCTCCCGCTGGACCTGAACCCAGCACCACTACGTCGTAGTTGTAGACAGCCATGCGTACTCCTCAGAACAGGCCGAAACGCCACGATGGCGTCTGCGGCTAAGTCATGCCGTCACGTGCGGCATGAAGAATCGAAACTCGCGGCGCAGTCTAAACGCCAGACGAGGCAACCACCATTAACCCTTGGTCGCGTCACAGGCCTGTTCGGCCAGCGTCGTCTGGCATTCGCATTACCGCGGGACGCCGTCGAGCGCCCGATTGTTGCGGATGATAAAGCCGTTATCGTTACGAATCACAAAAAATGCAGCATTTTTGTATTCAGCGGCCCGACAGCGCCATTTTTATCACCCTGGATCAGCCATCACCCCCGGTGCCTGAGGTGCCACGTTCAAGAACAACCTTTGCGCGACATCTTTGCCGATGACACTGCGGTAAACATTGATGACACCCTTGTTGTCGGTGGCCGCCTTGACTTGTGCCTTGTACCCGATAAACCGCTGCTCGGGCATTTTCAGGTGAGCGGCTGTGTAGGCGGTGGCGGGAGCGCCCTCACTGGCGTAATGAAAGTGCGCCCACCACAGGACACGAGAGTCCTTGCCACGGATGACATATTCCTGAAGAAAATCATCGCGTTTCTTCCCGGACATGTTCTTGCGACCTTCGAAGCTGGCGATACTGATCTCCCGCTCTGTCGCCAGATAGTCAAGACGCGCGCCAGTCGGGGGTTGTGACTTGATCAGGCTGATTCTCAGCGTCCGGCCCTCCTCTACCATTCCCTGTGCTGCCTGACGCAGGCTGGCAATCAGCGCCTGAGTCGAGCCGGGGAGATTGTTTGAATCATCGCTCTTCTGGGCCGTTTCGCTGCGATCGACCGCGAGTTTGTCCGCCAGTACCTGAAGCTTGTCCGCCTTGTGCACCAGCATGTCCTGCACATCCGCAGGCTCCACACCACGGCCGGACTGGCGCCGGATAGCATTGATGTCCGCTTCGACTCGGCCAAGGGCGGCGTTGGCCTGGGATTTCAGCTGCGTCAGGGTCACGACGCTTTCGCCTTTCGCCACCTTTGCCGGCGCGAGCGTCTCGACCTCGACCCACTCACCATTGTCGTGCATATGGTAGGTGCTGATGACTTTTGCATCCCTGGCGTCGATCACATCGACCACCGCCCCCGACAGTTCAGGCTCCCCCTCCCTGAGCTTCCCGACCAGCGTGCGATGGCCCCGGGTCTTGAAGATGCGTCTACGCGCCTGTTTCACCTTCGGCACGTATTCCGGGTAGGACTGCGAGGGCTCGGCGCTCTCTCTGATCAGATCGGACAGCCTGGTTTCTGCACGCTCCGTGAGCCAGGCCAGGTCTTCGAGAAAACGTTCGAAATACTCCGTGACAAGCGTCTGCGCATGGCTCTCTTTTGCGCTCGCAGCCACTAACGAACACCTCTCATACTCGCGCAATGAGCTTTCCAGCACGCTGATCTGATCAGCTGGCGCGTAGTCATTGGGCTTTTCCAGTTCCGCCTGTGAACTGAATGCCGCATGCAGACGCTCATCCATGCGCAAGCCCTTGAGCGCCTGATCACCGTAACCCGCGAGAATGTCGCTTCGGGTAAAACTGAGCTCAAGCAACGACCACATCCGGTAGATGCGCCACTCCAGATGATGCAACAGATTATGGTTCTGCAGGTCGGTCTGCTCTGATCGCCAGAGATTCTCGCCAACTTTGGGCACTTCTCTGAGCCGCTGCATATATTGCTCGCGCGATGCCGACCAGTCCGCGCCCTTGTCCTGGATGTCGAGCAGGTCCTCGAACATCTGCAGATAAGCGTCGATATTGCTTGCCTTGACGATCCCCTCGGCTGATTCATGCAACTGTGGCAGTCGAGAATTGACCGTGTGAGTGGCCTTGTTGAGCAAGACCCCTTCTACAAACCCCATGCGCCGGGTCAGCCCTTGATACGCCGTCGCGACCACTTTTTCGCTGGCACGATCAGCAGCACGCAGACTCTGCTGAAGTTGTCCGTTCTCCTCGATGATCGCGCACAGCGCCTTCAGATCGATCTCCATCAGTCCAATGGTTTGCGCGTCGAATGGCGCCTGTCCTCTTCTGAGCGTTTTGTCCCACTCGGTGAAGCGAGCGTAAATCCGGTCTTCGCTCTGCTGGAGGTTGGCGCTACGCTCCTGAACACGCTTGAGCGTGGCAGCGTTCTCCAGCGCCAGCTGGCGCAAACTGCGCTTTTTGGGGCCACCACCCAGAAGCCGCAGCGACAGGTCCAGACTCCAGCCTTGATCTCCCTTGCGCAACTGCGGCCCCGGAGACGCAGGACGTTGAGGGTCGACGATACACACTCCCTCATCCGTGAAGCTGACCTCAAAGATCCCTTCACCGAACCCGATGCTTACGGCATCGGCGCCGAGAAACTCCAGCTTCACCAGCCATTGCTTCTCATGCAGGTACAATCCTTCCCTGCCGGGTTGAACAGACGCATCCTTGAGAACAGGCTCGGGCGACATCCTCATGCCAGCCAGCTTCGTGGCCTGTTTTACCGTCAGGTGACGTTGCGAGCTCGCCCAGGAAAATTCAAGCGATGCCAGGTGCTCGCCCTGCGCAGGAGTAGGAAAAATGTCAATCTGAAGGGGCGGGTCCACCACAACAGTCGCTGGCACATCCGGCACCGAGGCCGGGGCCGGCTCACCCTCACTTGCCACCACCGATGTTTCTGTCGGCTCAGGTGTTGCCGGACGATCAGGCGACACCAGGCCTCGCGGGAATCCCTGGTGGAGCAGGATCATGGAGATCGTCAGTAACAGGCTGTTCCATGCCTCGGCACGATCACGACCGGTCTTGCGCCTTTCGGCAACCAGCACGTGATCGACTGCCAGCATCATTTGCATCAACCACACCGCATTGGCCACCGCTCCGCTCAGAAACGGCATGACGACATCCAGAGCCAGCCAGCCACCGCGCTGAAACATGGCCCAGCGGCTCTCGGCATTGGTCACCGACTCACGATCGGCCAGGTCTACCAGTGCCTGGGCATTGGCATCAAAAAAGGTCTGCATAGGATCGTCCTGAAGCCAGTCCGACTCCAGTTGTGCGGGGGCCGGGGTTTCAATTGGCGCGAAATCAGACCCCACACCAAAGCGGGTGATGTGCGGCTGATCGAAGCCATTGTTGGCGTAACGCTGGCGCGCTGCGTCGGACATCCAGACAAGCACGTCATCTTGCAGATCCCCGGGCTTGGCGATGGCGTCGCGCAATTGCTGCCAGGAAGAAAATTCGGTCAGTGGTGTTTCGGCGAACGGTCGATACAGGATGAACGGGCCGTTCTGCGGATCGGCATCGCCCATGATGAACATGTTGCCAACCGGATCAGCCGTATACCCCGGCGCGGCCACCCAGGCCAGCGGACGCAGGACGGGGCCACCATCAGACGGCAAGGTCGTGTTGTCGGGGTCGAGCAATGCGCAGACGCAACGATACCCGGCCTGGGTCAGATTGCCCTGACCGCGGATTTTCTGTTCGAGCGCCTTGAGCGGCAACTGCACGCTCAACTGATCGGCAAACAGGGTCTGGCGCCGCGCGGCCTCCACCTGATCGGTAATCAGATAACGCCGTACCAGCGCTGGATAAGCGCACCCCAGATCCAGCCGGACCATCAGCGACTTCAGATACTCAGGCGTCAGCCAGACCGGGATAGGGCCTCCATCCCTGATCGACAGCGTAATCGTACCGTTAGGCAGGCTTGCAAGATTCCCCAGCGCGAAGGTGGCAACGCTCATGCTGACCTTTTCCACAGTACCGGTCGCGATGATTTGTCCGGTGGACGGCACCGCAGCAGCCACAACCTTGGCGATGTGCACCGTCACATCGTCGAGCGTCAACCCGTTGGCGTCGGGATGGTCTTCCAGCAAGCCATCCTGCAGCGCCTTTCTGGCGTAGTCGAGGAGGGGCGGCAGATCGTCATTCCAGGATTGACCCGCAGCGCGCACGGACGCGATCGCCAGCCTCTCCATCCGCCGACTGTAATCCAGACGCTCGGCGGCAGAAGCCGTTTGCAGCCAGCCGGGAAGCTGATCCATCCGGGTCAGATCAGTGCCTGATCCTGCACTCTTGCTGCCCTTGAACAGCGGAGTAATGTCGGTGACTTGCGCCAGATACCCTTCTATTTCGTCAAAATCGTCGCGTTCCAGCGAACGCAATGACTCGATGGCCGACAGTTGCGCTCGTAACACGTTGAGCGCCTTTTTTTCAAAATACGGGTCGACGACAGCCGTTACCGCAACATCGCCGCGCACGGTTGAACCCAGCTTCTGTCGCTCGAGGGCCAGGGCCAGTTGTTCCCAAGGGCTCCTGCCGCTCTTGTCCGGTGTGCTCCAGAACTCTACCAATGCCTTCATGTAGGCGTGGGAAAGGCCCAGCGCCACGCTATCTACAGAAATGGCCAGTGACGCCATGTCGACGTTCACCGCGACCGGAGCCGATGCTTTGGGATCGGCCACCAGCGTGTTCTGATCATCGGTCCAGACCGTGGTCCTGCCCGAAGCGAAGCTGGCATGCAACCAGGCCGACAATGTCCGCCCCTTGATCCGGCCCGGTTGTTCGGTCTGGATCGGGCTTGCCTGGGTAACAATCGCGACATCCGGGTCGATCGTCAGCGACGGGTATTGCGATTTCATTTCGTTCGTCATGAGTGTCGAGGCAACAGACGACAGTGACGGACGCCGCGAAAACGTCTCGATCAATTCAAATTGCTTGTCCATGGTGGGTTTGACTCGCCTATAAGTCCGTTTTTCGGATTGGCTGAGATACAGCCGAAAATTTCAGGCGAGTTAACGGCAGATCGATAGGCGCTGTGACATAAACAAATATTGCGGTTATCAGATCACCGGTTGTGAACGAGCGGCGCCGGCCCGAGTCTTCTGATTGCCATCTGCTACTTTTACACATATCGTTACAAATCTGTTCCGTTCGAGACCAGGCTCGAACGGTGCAGCAGAGGACGCATAAATACAACGGATCCCCCCAGCTAGACAGCCTAAGTGAGTAATTTCAAATGGCCTCGAACACAGGCAAAGGCAAGGCGATTTTTCGCGTTGTCAGTGGCAACTTCCTTGAAATGTTTGACTTTATGGTCTATGGCTTCTACGCCACTGCCATCGCCAAAGCATTCTTCCCGGCAGACAGCGAATTCGCCTCGCTGATGCTCTCGCTGGCCACCTTCGGTGCCGGCTTCCTGATGCGTCCCTTGGGCGCGATTTTCCTCGGTGCCTACATCGACCATCACGGTCGCAAGAAAGGATTAATCATTACCCTGGCGCTGATGGCCATGGGCACCCTGCTGATCGCCTTCGTCCCCGGCTACGCCACCCTCGGCGTTGCCGCGCCGCTGCTGGTGCTGATTGGTCGCCTGCTGCAAGGCTTCTCGGCCGGCGTGGAACTGGGCGGTGTGTCGGTGTATCTGGCCGAAATCTCGACCCCGGGCCGCAAGGGCTTTTTCGTCAGCTGGCAATCGGCTAGCCAACAGGCTGCGGTGGTGTTCGCGGGCCTCTTGGGTGTCGGCCTGAACCACTGGCTCACCCCTGAAGACATGAGCCAATGGGGCTGGCGCGTGCCGTTCCTGGTGGGCTGCATGATCGTGCCGGCGATTTTCATCATCCGCCGCTCGCTGGAAGAAACCCCTGAATTCGAAGCCCGCGCGCGCAAGCATCGTCCGACCATGAGCGAGGTGATGAAGTCAATCGGCTCCAACTTCGGCATCGTCGTCGCCGGCATGGCGCTGGTGGTCATGACCACTGTGTCGTTCTATCTGATCACGGCCTACACGCCGACCTTCGGCAAGAACGAGCTGCACCTGTCCGACCTGGACAGCCTGCTGGTGACCGTGTGCGTGGGGATTTCGAACTTCATCTGGCTGCCAGTGATGGGCGCGCTGTCCGACAAGATCGGCCGCAAGCCGCTGCTGTTGGCGGCGACCATTCTGGCGATCATCACGGCCTATCCTGCGCTGTCCTGGCTGACGGCCAACCCGAGCTTCGGCAATCTGTTGATGGTGGAGCTGTGGCTGTCGTTCCTGTATGGCTCGTATAACGGTGCGATGGTGGTTTCGTTGACCGAGATCATGCCGGTCGAGGTGCGCACCACCGGTTTCTCGCTGGCCTATAGCCTGGCGACGGCGACCTTTGGTGGTTTCACGCCAGCGGCCTGTACTTATCTGATCCATGAGCTGAACAACAAGGCAGCGCCTGGGATCTGGCTGAGTGGCGCGGCGGTGCTGGGGCTGATTGCTACGCTGGTGTTGTTCCGTAAGGGCCCGCAGGGTGTGCATGGGGCGGCTACGGCTGGTTGATTTCGCTGTACGATTCGAGCCGCACGCAAGACCAAACGCCCCGACAGTGATCGGGGCGTTTTTGTTTCAGGAGCTGGTCTGTTTTGACTTCGTTGAATCAGGATCAAGATCAAGATCAAGAGCGCTCTTCCTAACGTCAGATCTGTTTCGACTTCGTCGAGTTACTTGGAAAAGACCCCCAAGTAACCAAGGGGTCTTGCTCCTGGTTTGGGTCCTCCTTCGTCGGACTACCTTCACTCCGGTCTCGCTCCGTGGGCCCGGCGCGAACGGGCCATCCATGGCCCCGCGCCTCGCGCGGCATCCTGCCGCTTGGCCCACTGCGCGAGACCTCCGTTCAGCCTGCACCCAAGTCGCGTTTTGTGGCGCCTGTGAGATTTGCGCACGAAGATCAAAAGCATCTGATGGTTCCCACGCTCCGCGTGGTAACCCATTGCGTGACGCTCCGCGTCACCGGACGCGGAGCGTCCATATGCGGCATTCCCACGCGGAGCGTGGGAACGATCAAAATTGTGGGAGGGAGCGAAGCTCGCGATGCTGTTGCTGTTGTTGCTGTTGATCTTCATGCATCGCCAGTCCAGACACCACAAAACGCGACTTGGGTGCAGGCCGAACGGAGGTCTCGCGGAGTGGGTCGAGCCGCATGGATGCGGCGAGAGGCGCGTGGGCCATGGATGGCCCATTCGCGCCGGGCCCACGGAGCGGGACCGGAGAGAGGGGACCCGACGAAGTCGGGCCAAACCAGGAGCAGGACCCCTTGGTTACTTGGGGGTCTTTTCCAAGTAACTCGACGAAGTCGAAACAGGTCTGGCGTTAGCCAGAACAACTCAGCGTCACCGCCGAAAACGATAAACACGCAACATCCAAAACCACCACAAACAAAAACGCCCCGACTGAATGTCGGGGCGTTCTCGTCTTGCTTCACCTTACGGCTGGCAAATCACTTCGGGAAAGCAGGCGGATTGACCCCGGCCATGTCTTCCATCACGCGAACCACCTGGCAGCTGTAACCGAACTCGTTGTCGTACCAGACGTACAGCACAACACGGTTATCCATGCAGATAGTCGCTTCAGCATCGACCACACCCGCGTGACGCGAACCCACGAAGTCAGTGGACACCACTTCCTGCGAATTCACGAAATCGATCTGCTTGTGCAGGTCCGAATACAGCGCGGTTTCACGCAGGTATTCGTTGATCTCTTCGCGAGAAGTCGCAGTACCCAGGTTCAGGTTCAGGATCGCCATCGAAACGTTTGGCGTTGGCACGCGGATCGCGTTGCCGGTCAGCTTGCCGGCCAGCTCAGGCAGTGCCTTAGCAGCGGCAGTGGCAGCGCCGGTTTCGGTGATGACCATGTTCAGCGCAGCGCTGCGGCCACGGCGATCGCCCTTGTGGAAGTTGTCGATCAGGTTCTGGTCGTTGGTGTACGAGTGAACGGTTTCAACGTGGCCGTTGACAATACCGAACTTGTCGTTGACCGCCTTCAGCACCGGCACGATGGCGTTGGTGGTGCAGGACGCCGCCGAGATGATCTTGTCATCGGCGGTGATCTGCTGGTGGTTGATGCCGTGAACGATGTTCTTCAGCTTGCCCTTGCCCGGTGCGGTCAGTACCACGCGGTCGATGCCGGCGCACTGCAGGTGCTGGCCCAGGCCGTCGGCGTCACGCCATACACCGGTGTTGTCGACCAGCAGCGCGTCCTTGATACCGTACTGGGTGTAGTCCACCTCGGTAGGGTTCTTGGCGTAGATCACCTGGATCAGGTTGCCATTGGCGGTGATGGTGTTGTTGGCTTCGTCGATGGTGATGGTGCCGTCGAACGGGCCGTGCACCGAGTCACGACGCAGCAGGCTGGCGCGCTTCATCAGGTCGTTTTCCGAACCCTTGCGCACGACGATGGCGCGCAGGCGCAGGCCGTCGCCACCACCGGTCTTCTCGATCAGGATGCGGGCCAGCAGACGACCGATACGGCCGAAACCGTACAGCACGACGTCAGTGCCCTTGCGCGCGGCGGAGTTCTGCTGGCCAACGATGTCGGCCATTTCCTCGCGAACGAACTGCTCGGCGGTGCGGCCGTTGGCTTCGGCCTTGTATTTGACGGCCAGCTTGCCCAGGTCCACCGAAGCGGCGCCCAGTTTAAGCTCGCTCATCGCCTTGATGAGCGGGAAAGTCTCGTGTACGGACAATTCGGTCGCGTCAGCCTGACGGTGACGGGCAAAGCGGTGCGCCTTGAGAATTGCGATGACGGAACGATTGATCAGAGTGCGGCCATAGATCGAACTCACCACATTGTTGTTGCGGTAGAGCTGACCGATAAGCGGGATCATCGCCTCGGCGAGCGCTTCACGATCGATCCATTCACCAAGACACTGGTCGGGCTTCTGAGTCACGGGAACCTTCCACATGTAGGGGCTGAAAAAAGGGACTACATTATGCCCAAGCCTTTGTTTATGAGCAATCCGGAGTTTTCACCTGACCCGGCACTACATAATTTGCGACCGACAAAGGCGAGCACAAGACTGACACCGGATTCCCGATTTAGTTACAATCCAAGGCTTTGCCGCAACGCCTGGAGCTCAACCTTCCGTGCCCGTCCTGCGCCTGCCGATTCTTCCTGCCGCCACTGGCAAACAACATTGGGGCAACCTGCCCGGTGCCGCCCAAAGCCTGGCCATCGCCGAGGCCGCCAGCGCCGCGAAACGCTTCACCCTGCTTTTGACCGCCGACAGCCAGAGCGCCGAGCGGCTGGAGCAGGAACTGAAGTTTTTCGCCCCCGATCTGCCGGTGCTGCATTTCCCTGACTGGGAAACCCTGCCCTACGACCTGTTCTCGCCCCATCAGGACATCATTTCCCAGCGCATCGCCAGCCTGTACCGGCTGCCTGAGCTGGAACACGGTGTGCTGGTGGTGCCGATCACCACCGCCCTGCACCGCCTGGCGCCGACCAAGTTCCTGCTCGGCAGCAGCCTGGTGCTGGACGTCGGCCAGAAGCTGGACGTCGAACTGATGCGCACCCGGCTCGAAGCCAGCGGCTATCGCTACGTCGACACGGTGTACGAGCACGGCGAATTCACCGTGCGCGGCGCGCTGATCGACCTGTTTCCGATGGGCAGCAAACTGCCCTACCGGATCGACCTGTTCGACGACGAAATCGAAACCCTGCGCACCTTCGAGCCGGAAACCCAGCGCTCCATCGACAAGGTCGATTCGGTGCGCCTGCTGCCGGCCAAGGAATTCCCGCTGCAGAAGGAAGCGGTCACCCGCTTCAAGGCGCGCTTTCGCGAGCGCTTCGACGTCGACTTCCGCCGCAGCCCGATCTTTCAGGATCTGAACAGCGGCATCACCCCGGCGGGTATCGAGTACTACATTCCGCTGTTCTTCGAAGAAACCTCGACCCTGTTCGACTACCTGCCCCAGGACACCCAGGTGTTTTCCCTGCCGGGCATCGAGCAGGCCGCCGAAACCTTCTGGAAGGACGTGCGCAACCGCTATGAAGAACGCCGCATCGACCCGGATCGTCCGCTGCTGCCGCCCGACGAGCTGTTCCTGCCGGTGGAAGACTGCTTCGCCCGCCTGAAAAGCTGGCCGCGCATCGTCGCCAGCCAGGACGACGTCGACACCGGCGTCGGTCGCGAGCGTTTTCCCGCGCGGGCGCTGCCGGAACTGGCCATCGAGGCCAAGGCCAGCCAGCCGCTGGCAGCGCTGTCGGGCTTTCTCGATGAATTCCCCGGCCGCGTGCTGTTCACCGCCGAATCGGCCGGTCGCCGCGAAGTGCTGCTTGAGCTGCTCGAACGCCTGAAACTGCGCCCGAAAACCCTGGACAGCTGGCAAGAATTCGTCGAAAGCAAGGACCGCCTGGCGATCACCATCGCGCCGCTGGACGAAGGCCTGCTGCTTGAGCAACCGGCGCTGGCGCTGATCGCCGAAAGCCCACTGTTCGGCCAGCGCGTGATGCAGCGTCGCCGGCGAGAGAAGCGCACCGACAGCCACGCCAGTGACGCGGTCATCAAGAACCTGGCCGAGCTGCGCGAAGGCGCGCCGGTGGTGCACATCGACCACGGCGTTGGGCGCTACCTGGGCCTGGCGACGCTGGAAGTGGAAAACCAGGTCGCCGAGTTCCTGATGCTGGCCTATGCCGAGGACGCCAAGCTCTACGTGCCGGTGGCCAACCTGCACCTGATCGCCCGTTACACCGGCAGCGACGACGAGCTGGCGCCGCTGCACCGGCTGGGCTCCGAAGCCTGGCAGAAAGCCAAGCGCAAGGCCGCCGAGCAGGTGCGCGATGTCGCCGCCGAACTGCTCGACATCTACGCCCGCCGCGCCGCCCGCGAAGGCTACGCGTTCGCCGATCCCAAGCTTGACTACGAAACCTTCAGCGCCGGTTTCCCGTTCGAGGAAACCCCGGACCAGCAGACCACCATCGAAGCGGTGCGCGCCGACATGCTCGCGCCCAAGCCCATGGACCGCCTGGTCTGCGGCGACGTCGGCTTCGGCAAGACCGAAGTGGCGATGCGCTCTGCGTTCATCGCCGTGCACGGCGGCAAGCAGGTGGCGATCCTGGTGCCGACCACCCTGCTCGCCCAGCAGCACTACAACAGTTTCCGCGACCGCTTCGCCGACTGGCCGGTGAAGGTCGAGGTGATGAGCCGCTTCAAGTCGGCCAAGGAAGTCAACGCCGCCGTGGCGGAGCTGGCCGAGGGCAAGATCGACATCGTCATCGGCACCCACAAGCTGTTGCAGGACGACGTCAAGATCAAGAACCTGGGCCTGGTGATCATCGACGAAGAGCACCGTTTCGGCGTGCGTCAGAAGGAACAGCTCAAGGCCCTGCGCAGCGAGGTCGACATCCTGACCCTGACCGCAACGCCGATCCCGCGCACCCTGAACATGGCCGTAGCCGGCATGCGCGACCTGTCGATCATCGCCACGCCCCCTGCGCGGCGTTTGTCGGTACGCACCTTCGTCATGGAGCAGAACAAGCCGACCGTCAAAGAGGCATTGCTGCGCGAGCTGCTGCGCGGCGGCCAGGTGTATTACCTGCACAACGACGTGAAGAGCATCGAGAAATGCGCCGCGGACCTCGCGGAACTCGTGCCCGAAGCGCGTATCGGCATCGGCCACGGGCAGATGCACGAGCGTGATCTGGAACAGGTGATGAGCGACTTCTACCACAAGCGCTTCAACGTGCTGATCGCCTCGACCATCATCGAGACCGGCATCGACGTGCCGAGCGCCAACACCATCATCATCGAGCGCGCCGACAAGTTCGGCCTGGCCCAGTTGCACCAGTTGCGCGGCCGGGTCGGGCGCAGTCACCACCAGGCCTACGCCTACCTGCTGACACCGCCGCGCAAGCAGATCACCCCGGATGCCGAAAAGCGCCTGGAGGCGATCGCCAATACTCAGGACCTGGGCGCGGGCTTCGTGCTGGCGACCAACGACCTGGAAATCCGCGGCGCGGGCGAGCTCTTGGGCGAAGGCCAGAGCGGGCAGATCCAGGCCGTGGGCTTCACCCTTTATATGGAAATGCTCGAACGCGCAGTCAAATCCATTCGCAAGGGCGAGCAGCCCAACCTTGAGCAACCGCTGGGTGGCGGCCCGGAAATCAACCTGCGTGTGCCGGGGCTGATCCCCGAGGACTATCTGCCGGACGTGCACGCGCGGCTGATTCTCTACAAACGCATCGCCAACGCCGCCGACGAGGAAGGTCTGAAAGACCTGCAAGTGGAGATGATCGACCGCTTCGGCCTGCTGCCCGAGCCGACCAAGAATCTGGTGCGCATGACCGCGCTCAAGCTTCAGGCCGAGCAATTGGGCATCAAGAAGGTCGACGGTGGGCCGCAAGGTGGACGAATCGAATTCGCCGCCGATACTCCAGTAGACCCATTGACGTTGATCAAGCTGATTCAGGGGCAACCCAAACGCTACAAGTTCGAAGGTGCCACGGTGTTCAAGTTCATGGTGCCGATGGAGCGTCCCGAGGAGCGCTTCAATACGCTGGAAGCGCTGTTCGAACGCCTGGCGTCGCCGCCTGCAAAAACAGCCCCTGGAAAATCGGCTTAAGGAAAGTACATGCGTCTGCTTCACTCGCTCACCCTGCTGCTGGTGCTGATTGCCCCTGCGGCATTCGCCGATGGCACTTATCAGGTGGAGCTGATCCTGTTCCGCCAGCACGGCGAACCGGCCGCCACCAATCAGGCGGCCCCCGAAGACTGGGCGCAAGGCGCGCAAACGCTGGGTGCCGACAACCAGACCTCGACCGCGCTGGACGCGCTGGTCGACAAATTGCAGAACAGCGACGGCTACAAGGTGCTGCTGCATCGCGCCTGGCAGCAGCCGCTCAGCGCCACGCCGAGCAAGGTCGCGATCAGCAGCGGCCAGGAGCAGTTCGGCCACTTTCCTATCGAAGGGACGGTGAGTCTGGGCCTGGCGCGCTTTACTGATATCGATGCCAACTTCTGGGTCAACCAGCTGGACGATCATGGCGTGCTGGTCACCAGCGAACGCATGCGTCAGGCGACCCGGGTCAGGAACGGCGAATTGACCTACATGGACAACGGAAGCCTGGCCATGCTGATCAAGGTTTCTCCTCTTCAAGCACCGCGTTGACGTAGGGCAAGACGTGTCATCCCCATTGGAAAAAGCCCTGGCCCTGCCATGGGCACCGCTATTCAAGGCACAGAGCGTGGAACGCGGGCAGGACTATGCCCGGCAGAAACGCGTGATGCTCGAACACCTGAGCGGTGACGCGGTGCGCACCGTCTGCCGGGGCTCGGGCCTGGAAATCTATACGCAAACCCTGCAATTCAAGGACCCCGAGCACACCCGCAACTTCGTGGTCGGCAAGTGCACCTGCCCGGTCCGAAACAACTGCAAACATTGTGCGGCGGCGCTGTTCTACCTGCAGGACCCGGAAAACAAGTCCGGCATTCTGGCCGCCATCGCCCGCGACAGTGCCCCTCGTCAGCCCAAGCCTGAAGACCGCCCCGCCCTGCCGGAGCGCGTCATCGACGACCTGCAGCCGGTGCCGCGCCTGATCCTCGCCAGTTTCGAGTTCAGCGCCTACGAACCGCGCAACGGCAAGATGCAGCGGCACATCCAGCACCGCGCGGCCCTGGCCTTCCGCTACGGCGAGTTCTACACCTCAGGCGTCCCGGCGCCCGGCCGCTCCAGTGACATCGTGCGGCATCTGGCCGAGGAAACCCTGCGCCTGCGCCGACAGCTGGATAAGGAAAACCCGTACCGCAAACAGCTGCAGGAAATCGGTTTTCGCATCGCCACCCGCCAGAGCAAGGCCTTGCCCGACAGCGCCGGAGAAATGTACGAGCTGCCCAACGACAAGGCCTGGCTGAGTTTCATGCTCGACCAGCTGCCCACCCTGCGCGCGCAAGGCTGGGAAGTCGAGATGATCGAAGATTTCGGCTTCGACGTGACGCCGGTCGAGGACTGGTATGCGGTGGTCGATGAGGAGCCGGAGCACGACTGGTTCGACCTGGAACTGGGGATCATCGTCAACGGCGAACGGCTGAGCCTGCTGCCGATCCTGATCAACCTGCTGCGCACCCATCCCGAACTGATGACCGCCAGCGGCATCGCCAAACGCCGCGACGACGAGCAACTGCTGGTGCAACTGAACCACTTCACCCAGCGCGGCGGCGGGCCGATTCAGGTCGCCCTGCCCTACGGCCGGCTGAAGAACGTGCTGGCGACCCTCGGCGATTTCTACTGGCGCGAGGAAGGCAACGACGCGATTCGCCTGAACACCGCCGACGCCACGCGCCTCAAGCAGCTCGATGACCTGCCGCTGGTGTGGCAGGGCGGCGATCGCCTGCGCCAGTTCTCCGAGCGGCTGGTCAATATCAAGGACGCCCGGGTTGAAGTACCTGAAGGCCTCAATGCCACGCTGCGGCCGTATCAACTCGAAGGCCTGAGCTGGATGCAGGCGCTGCGCGAGCTGGAAGTCGGCGGCGTGCTGGCCGACGACATGGGCCTGGGCAAGACCCTGCAGACCCTCGCCCACTTGCTGGCGGAAAAACAGGCCGGACGCTTGGATCGCCCAGCGCTGGCGGTGATGCCCACCAGCCTGATCCCCAACTGGCTCGACGAGGCCCGGCACTTCACGCCGCAGCTCAAGGTGCTGGCGCTGTACGGCGCCAACCGCCATCAGGAATACGAGAGCCTTGAGGATTACGACCTGATCCTCACCACTTACGCCCTGCTGCCGCGGGACGTCGAGCGGCTGAGCAAGCAACTGCTGCATGTGCTGGTGCTCGATGAAGCGCAGTACATCAAGAACCCGGGCAGCAAGGCCGCCCAGGCCGCGCGCCAGCTCAACGCGCGGCAGCGCCTTTGCCTGTCCGGCACCCCACTGGAAAACCACTTGGGCGAGCTGTGGTCGCTGTTCCACTTCCTGATGCCCGGCTGGCTGGGCGACGCCAAGCAGTTCAATAGCAACTACCGCACACCGATCGAAAAAGCCGGCAACGAGGCACGGCTGGAGCACCTGAACGCGCGGATCAAGCCGTTCCTGCTGCGCCGCACCAAGGAAGAAGTCGCCACCGAACTGCCGCCCAAGACCGAGATCGTGCACTGGGTCGAACTCAACGACGCCCAGCGCGACGTGTACGAAACCATGCGTCTGGCGATGGACAAGAAAGTGCGCGAAGAGATCACTCGCAAGGGCGTGGCGCGCAGCCAGATCATCATTCTGGAAGCCTTGCTCAAACTGCGGCAGGTCTGCTGCGACTTGCGCCTGGTCAACAGCGTGCCGGCGAACGCTCGCCATTCGAGCTCGGCCAAGCTGCAAAGTCTGATGGAAATGCTGGAAGAATTGCTGGCGGAAAATCGAAAGATTCTGCTGTTTTCGCAGTTCACCTCGATGCTTGAGCTGATTCAGGCAGAGCTCGAGCAACGCGGCGTCGAGTACGCGCTGCTGACCGGCCGTACCAAGGACCGTCGCACCCCGGTGCAGGAATTCCAGAGCGGCAAGCGCTCGATCTTCCTGATCAGCCTCAAGGCCGGCGGCACGGGCCTGAACCTCACCGCCGCCGACACCGTGATCCACTACGACCCGTGGTGGAACCCGGCCGCGGAAAACCAGGCCACCGACCGCGCGTACCGCATCGGCCAGGAGAAGCCGGTGTTCGTCTACAAGCTGATTGCCAAGGGCACGGTGGAAGAGAAGATCCAGCATCTGCAGCAGGAGAAATCGGCGCTGGCCGCCGGCGTGCTCGACGGGCGGGTCAGCGGCGACTGGAAATTGCAGGACGAAGACATCGAAGCGCTGTTCGCACCGCTGCCGGCGCAGCCGAAGAAGGGTAAGCGTTAGAGCCGGACACGATCCATTGTGGGAGCCGGCTTCGGCCAGAAACAGATCGTGATCACCCCGCGAGCGCCGCCTCCTCGGCCCACTGCACGTAACACACCACCACCGGCATGCCATGTTCGGCGCAGAAATCGATCCAGCGCAGCTGGTTGTCCTGCAAGCGATCCCCCGGCCCCTTGACCTCGATCATCCGGTAGCGGCGCTGCTCGGGGTAGAACTGGATCAGGTCGGGCATGCCGGTGCGGTTGGCCTTGATGTCCTGCAACAGACGGCGGAACCAGCGCTCCAGGTGCTGCGCAGGCAGGCAATGCAGGGCCGTTTCCAGCAGCTGCGGCGTCAGCGCACCCCAGAACACGAACGGCGATTGCAGGCCGAACTTGTCCAGATAATGCTGGCGGATGATCGCCTGATAGCGGCCGTCGGCAAGCGCTGCAAGGGAGGCATCGAACAGCTCGGCGCGGCGCTGGTAGAAGTCCGGGCTATACAGATCGCTCGGCGCACTGTGAAACGGATGGAAGAACGCCCCCGGCAACGGCGCGAAAATCGCAGGCCAGCACAACAGCCCGAACAGCGAGTTGATCAGCGCGTTCTCGACGTAATGCACCTCGCTGCCCGCCTCGCTCAGGTGCAACTGGATCAATTGCTCCACGCTGTACTCGGGCAGCGGCACCACGCTCAGATCCAGCCGCGTGACAGCCCGCGCGGCCTTGCGTCTGGCACTGCCCTGCCCCAGCTTGCGCTGCAGCCGCGGGGCGATGCGCAGCAGGTGCTGGGTTTCTTCATCGTTCTCGGGCGCGCTTTGGGCGATCTGCAACAGCGCCATGGCTTCGACGAACTGCTCGCTGCGTTCGAGCACCCGCACCCGACGCACCCGCGCCCCCGGATAACTGGACTGCTCATACACATTCAGCGCCAGCGGCCAGTCCTGCTCGCGCTCGGCCTGATAACCGATCTGGAACAACAGCTTGGCCCGGCGCATGGCCAGCCACGGATTGTCGGTGGCAATGCTCAGCGCCTGCGTGGCCAGCGCTTGCAACTCGACACCTTCATCCAGGGCCTGGCGGCAGTTGTGCAGATGCAGGCAGGTGTCGATGTCCGCGCGTTGGCTGATGCCCCGCGACTCGACAGAAAACTCGACCTTTTCGTAGCGATAAATGCCCAGATCCGCCAGCACGAACTCCGACCATTCCTGATAGAGATTGCCGAAGTACAACAGCCGCAAACGATCGCACAGCGGCATGACCTGCAGATCGAAAATCACCTCATCCAGATCGGCGAACCACGCCGCCAGCGGTTGCGCCTCTTCGTATTCGAGCAGCAGCCGCTCCAGCAGAGCGGCCTTGTTTTCCGTGCGCCGCACGCCATGGGCCTTGAAGCACTGGGCCAATTCATCCTTGCGCAACAGGGCGAACAGCGCAGGCAGATCCAGATGCGGCTGGCCATCGACCCAGCCGAATTCAAGCAACGGCTGGGCCGCCAACCGGGCGTCACCGATTTCCGCGTAATCGAGCTTGCTGGCACGAAACAGCGTCCCCTTGCGCATGACCATCCGCACCAGCAGCGCCTGGGCAGGCTGTGGCAGGCAGGCGAAGTCGGCGATGAAGCCGCGCTCTGCGTCATCGAGCAGATCGTCGTAGCGCTGGCCAATCCAGTTCAGGACCTGACGGAAGTTCTCCAGGTAATAGAAGGGATTGTCGAGGGGGGATTCGCTCACAATTGGATCACGTAACAGCTGGCTGAAAGAAATCAGAATACTGGTTATTCGTACAGATACCAGCGCTTTTTTCCGCCATTGGTCGGCCGCTGTTTCACACCAGACGCAGTCCGCTCATGCCGCACATGATGGCAGCCGAGATGCCGGCGCTGAGGGTCGCTGCGGCCCACCAGGCTCTGTTGGCCGCAGCCCTGCTCAGCCCGTGAGCCAACATGACGACTCGCATTCCAGAGGCCAGATGAGCGAGGACCAGAAACACACCCAGCGCGTAATGCGGCACCAGGCGAATGTTCCACGGGTCATGAATCAGCCCGGTGGGCGCGCCCGTCGCGAACGCCCAGTCAGTGGGGATGTGCAGAAATGTGCGGGCGAAGATAAAAACCGAGTTCATGTGCCCGAGAATAAAGAACGACATGAAAACGCCGGAGGCAATCTGAAACAGGCGATAGCGATCCACCGACGCTTCATTCCAGCTCCACGCCAGACGCAGGCCCGTGGCTATCTGAAACAACATGACCGCCACCAGCAGCGGCTCGATCGCCGCCGCGCGATAGGCCTTGCGCCCGATCTCCATGACGGCGGCATGGGCGTCGGGGCTGACCAGCCCGAACAAGTGATTGAACAGGTGAAACAACACATACAGGGCGGCAATCGAACCACTGATCCCGTGCGCCACGCGCAAGCGCGCCCCCGGCATCGTCGCAAGCACAGTGATCGAAGCTGATGCGCGAGAGGCCCGGTAACCCAGCAGCAACCACGCTGGCGTCCAGATCCAGGTGTCCGGAATCGTGCTCCCGGCCATGTAGGTGAGCACGCCGAAAAACACATAAACGGTAGGTGCCGTGACGGTCAGCAAGGCGAAACGACGGCTGCGAGCTTCGGCCGATGACAGGGACGCCGATCGCTGCGCGCGGAAGGCCATCTGCAAGTTGACGAGCGGCACGGCAAAGGCCGCCAATAACAACAATGCCGCCAGCAGACTGGCCCAGACCGACAGTCGTGCATCGGACGCGGCAGGGGTAACCGCCCAATGAAAGGCGTCGAGGATCCAGGGATAAATCGCGGCTGTCGCTGCCGTAATCCACACCGTCTCACGTGTCGAGACCGAGCTTGTCGAAGCATTGGCGGTAACGGATACGCCCACTTTTGGCATGTCGAGCATTATTCAAACTCCGGCGATGGGATCAGCGGTCTGTCCCGAAAAGTGCGCTCACGTTAGGGCAGTTATGGCTTAGGATACAGAGCCAAAAATGATCAAAACGACTAGGACATCCATGCAGACTCCGGCTGAAAAAAGCGCCAGTGATCCTGTTTACCGGCAAATCTACTGGCGCTTTCGTCACGGGATCAGTGACGGCAGCCTCAAGCCCGGGGATCGAGTGCCTTCCATGCGTGCACTCGCGGCCGAGTTGAACCTGGCGCGAGGCACCGTCGAAATGGCCTATCAGCTGCTCATCAACGAGGGCTACCTGATCGCCCGCGGCCCCGCCGGAACCGTGGTTTCGCCTTTGCTCAAACCGGCCCGGCCAGGGCACCGGGCCATTTCGCCGATGACATTGCACAAGCCACTGGTGCACTCGGGCGAAAGGCCCTTACCCCTGCAAATGGGCCTGCCGGCGCTGGATGCATTTCCCGGCAAACTGTGGAATCGACTCGCCGGTCAGACCTTGCGTGATGCCGATATCGACAGCCTGATCTACCCGGACGCCCGGGGCGATTCATCCTTGCGCAACGCCGTGGCAGGCTATCTGGGGGTTTCCCGCGGTATTGCCTGCTCGCCTGAGCAGGTATTTATCGTGGCAGGCTATCGCGCAGGTCTTGATCTGATCTGCCGCAGCCTGTTGCAGCAGGGAGACCGCTGCTGGATCGAAAACCCCGGTTACTTCACCGCCCGGGATTTCTTTCGCGAGGCGGGCGCAACCCTGATCCCCGTGCCGGTGGATGCCGAAGGCATGGTCATTGAGCACGGCATTGAGCAAGCGCCTGATGCCGGGTTTGCGATCGTCACCCCCGCACACCAGAGTCCGTTGTGCGTGGCGCTGTCGATGCCCCGCCGACAGGCATTGCTGGATTGGGCCAACCGCCGCAAAAGCTGGATAGTCGAGGACGACTACGACAGTGAGTACCGATACCTGGGTCATCCCCTTCCGGCGCTGAAAAGCCTGGATACGCAAGAAAGAGTTCTGTACTGCGGGACCTTCAGCAAGGTGCTGATGCCTGGGCTGAGGCTGTCGTACCTGGTGGTGCCTCAAGCGCTCGTTCCGCACTTCGCTGAAGTGGCTGACAAAATGCACAGCCATTGCCCACGAATCTGGCAGGCCACCACCGCCCGCTTCATCGAGGAGGGGCATTTCGCACGTCACCTGAAAAAAATGCGCGCTCTGTATGCCATTCGGCGGCAGTTACTGGTGGATGCAATGCAGGCCAACCTCAGCCAGTGGCTGTCGATCAGCCCTCAAGTTGGCGGCATGCATCTGCTGGCTCGCCTGCCTCTGGGTGCGGATGACCGGATCATCGCGGCCAGGGCATTAGCCGCCGGCTTGCGGGTCTATGCGTTGAGTGACTGGTTTTTGCCACCATCCATCGAACAGGGATTGCTGATCGGTTTCACCAACGTGACCACCCCGGAACAGGCACTGGCCTTGACCGCGCGTCTGGCGCAGGTGTTTCGGACCCATTACCCAAGCCGTGGCTAGCGTCAGCGGCTGCCACAGCGGGATTTCATGCTGCGGCAATCCGGATGCCGATCAGCACCCGGGCGGAATCAGCCCAATGTCGAGGAGCCGATATCCAGCTTGTCGGAATCGGCGAACTCGTCCAGCCCCAGATCACCCAGGTCCAGTTCCTCCAGCGAACTGGTCTCTTCGTCGGCGTCCGAATCGTTGAGCGGGGACTGATCGCCGCCGAAATGGTGGTTGTCATCGTTCATCCGGTAGCCGACCGGGTGGGTTTTGCCGTGGGTGTGTGGCTGTGCCTGCATCGTGAATGTCTCCTGTGTCGTTAAGCGCAAAACTACGCCAGAAAGCCTGGCGATCAAACCCAGCTGAAAAACGCGCCGCCGTTGTCGCGCAGCATCTGCACCATGGCATGGGCGGCGGGCGACAGATAGCCCTCGCGGCGCAGGATGACGCAGATGGTCCGCGCCATGGTCGTAGCCTGCAACGGCACCTCCCGCAGATATTGCATGTTCTTGCCATATTCCAGGGTTTCCCTGGCGATGAAGCTCAAGAGGTTGGTCTGGGCGATCAAGCGCGGCAGCAATGAAATGGAATTGGCCTCGATCTGCACCACCGGCAGCGGAAGATTGTGGCGGGCGAACGCCTCGTCGACCCAGATCCGCGACGACACGCCCAGGGGCGGCAGCACCCAGCGATAGTGGCACAGATCGCTCATCTGGAACGGCGCATTGAAAATCGGATGGTTGCGGCTGGCGATCACCACGGCTTCATCGGTGAGGATCGGGTAAGCCGTGAACTCGTCTTCGACGCTGCGCTGGGAGCAGATGATCATGTCCAGATGCCCGGAACGCAGCTGTTCGCGCAGCATGTCGTCCTGGCCGATCACCAGTTTCAGGGTGATGTCCGGGGCGCGCTTGAGCAGCGCGTCGGTCAATTCCGGCAGCAGGTATTCGGCCATGGTCGAGGCGCAACCCAGGCGGATTTCACCCACCGCGCCGCTGGCAAAATCCCGCACTTCGCGCTGGGTCTGGGCGATGCTCTGCTGCAGCATCTTGCCCCGCGCCTGCAGCAATTCACCGACGGGCGTCAGCTTGATCCGCCGCCCGTCGCGCTGAAACAGCTTGGTGCCAAAGGACTCTTCCAGGCGCTGGATGCTCTTGGTCAGCGCAGGCTGGCTGCGATTGAGTTTTTCTGCGGCACGGCCCAGATGGCCAAGCTCGGCGATGGTTTCGAAATAGGTCAGGTCCCGCAGGTCCATATATAAACCAGAGTTATCAATTCATGATTATTAGAAAATAGACTTGATCGATTGAACTGTCGATACTTCCCGGCATTGGACGAACTCCCATCAGGAAAAGCCAATGCACTGGAGATCCTCGTTGTCGCGCCCCGCCTCGTTTTCCCTCGAAACCCTGCATCCGTTGTTGCAATGGTCGCTGCTGATTCTGCTGGCTGGCAGTGCCGGTCAAGCCTTCAAGTATTTCAACGTTCCTGCTGCCCTGTTCCTTGGCCCGATGCTGGTGGCCATCGGCTTTGGCGTGTCGGGCGCGACGATCCGCCTGAACAAGCAGGTGTTTCGCCTCGGCCAAGGCACCGTGGGGGTGTTGGTGGCGCACTCGATGACCATGGGCGTGCTGATCACCGCCATGCAGTCCTGGCATGTGATGGTGTTCGCGACGATCCTGACCATCGCCTTGAGCGCGGTGGTGGGCATTGGCCTGGCGCGCTGGGGCGGCATTCACAGCAGCACCGCAGCCTGGGGCACTTCTCCGGGAGCAGCGTCGGCGATGGTGGCGATGTCCGAGGACTACGGCGCCGACTCGCGGGTGGTCGCCACCATGCAGTACGTGCGGGTGGTGTGCGTGGTGATGATCGGCGCGTTGGTCAGCCGGGTGATCGGCGTTGAAGGCGGCGGCACCGACGCCCACAGCAACGATGCGCTGATGCATGGCGTCAACCTGATGAATCTGGGCTTGAGCCTGCTGGTGATCGTGGTCGGCGTGACCCTGGGCGGCAAACTGCCCGCCGGTGCCTTGCTGGTGCCGCTGCTGCTCGGCGGCGCGCTGCAACTGAGCGGCCTGTTGCAGATCACCATGCCGGCCTGGTTGCTGGCGATCGCCTACGGCGCCATCGGCAGTTACATCGGGCTGCGTTTTGACCGCGCGACCATCCGCTACGTGTGGCGGCGCCTGCCGGCGATGATCATGGGCTCGCTGCTGCTGATCGTGCTCTGCGCGATTTCCGCCTGGGTCATCGCCGAGATGATGGGCAAGGATTTTCTCTCGGTGTACCTGGCCACCAGCCCCGGCGGCCTGGACGCCATGGCGATCATCGCCATCGACACCCACTCCGACGTCGGCTTCGTGCTGGCCATGCAAACCCTGCGCCTGTTCGGCGTGATCGTCACCGGCGCCTACATCGCACGGCAGGTGATTCGGGTGACGCAGCGGTTGGCGTGATCGGCCGGCCGGAATTCGGAACACCGAACGTGTAGCGCATCCCCCCTGTAGGAGCGAATTCATTCGCGAAAAATCGGACAGACGAAACACATGCAGCGCCTGTCCCGGCCAATCGCGAATGAATTCGCTCCTACAGGGATCCGCGTTCATCCCTCCGTCAACAACTCAATCCAGATGGGCAAGCGCCGTCGCCAGGCTCCGCGCCAGCGGCAACACCGGCAACAACGTCGCCTGATACGCGTGATACAGGTCCGGCTTACCCGGCCAGATATCGGCGCTCGGCTGGTTTTGCGGGTTGAGCTCGTGGCGCCAGCTGCCATGTTCACGGTCGATGAACAGCGGCTCGATGAACTCCCAGAACGTGCGATACCAGACCTCGTACTGCGCCTCGCCGGTGCGTTGCAACAGCGCCGCCGATGCCGCTGCTGCTTCGGCGTGGGTCCAGTGCAGGCGATGACGCACCACCGGGCGGTTTTCCCAATCCAGGGTGTAGACGATCCCCGGCGCCCCATCGACGTTCCAGCCATAACGACAGGCGTTTTCGAACAGGCCGCGCGCGTCCGCGAGCAACCAGGACGGCGTCGGCATCTGCGCTTTCTGCCGGGCCGCTTCAAGGTGCAGCACCAGCCGCGCCCACTCGAACGCATGGCCCGGCGTGGTGCCGAACGGCCGGAACTCATCGCCCGGGCGGTCCGCGTTGTAATCGAGCAGCGGCTGCCAGTCGTGGCTGAAATGCTCGATCACTTGATGATCGTTGCCCGCCGCATGTTGGTGAATGACCCGCTCAACGATGCGCAGCGCACGGTCCAGCCAACGCCCGTCGCCAGTGACATCGGCGAGGGCAAGGAAGGTTTCGGTGCTGTGCATGTTGCTGTTGGCGCCGCGATACTGCTCTTCCTGGCTCCAGTCACGGGCGAAGGACTCACGCACCGTGCCCTCCTCCTCGCTCCAGAAATGCTTGCTGATGATCTGGATCGCGTCCTCCAGCAGCGCCTGGGCGCCCGGGCGTTGCGCGACCGCCGCCGAACTGGCCGCCAAGGCAACGAAGGCGTGCAGATACGCAGCCTTGCCAGTGTTGGAGGTATGCGCCAGTGGCCGGTCGAACCAGCCGCCGTGTTCGGCGTCACGCAGAGGGCCGACCAATGCGGCAACGCCGTGATCGACCAGTTCAGCGAAACCGGGGATGCCACTGATGTGGGCCATGGCGAAGCTGTGGGTCATACGCGCGGTGATCAGTGTTTCGGCGACCGCGTGGTCCGGCAACCGGCCGAAATCGTCCAGCGCACCGAAGCCTTCGGGCAGCTTCGAGGCCTTGGCAAAGCCCAGCAAGCGCATGCCCTCTTGAGCCAGCCAGCCCTTGTGCAGGGGGGAACGCAGCCAGCTGCCGAAACCGTGATTCACATCATCCATTGCCTTTCACCTTGCGTGTCGGCGGGTGCGGCCCGCCAGGAATTATTGGTCGGGGAGAATGATGCTAGCGGGGGAAGTTACAGGCAAGTGGCGCTGATGAAACGTTGCAGCTACTTGAAAAGCGGTCCGTAGCAGCCGGGCTTGCCCGCGGGAGCGATCTTGAAACCGCCCCCGCCGGCAAGCCGTGCTGCTACGGGTGATCTGTCGTCGAACTACACCCGAAACCGCGCCACCACCTGATTCAACTCCCCCGCCAGACGCGATAGCTCGTTGCTCGACGCACTGATCTGGTTCGCCCCGGAAGACGACTGCAACGACAGGTCGCGAATGTTGACGATGTTGCGATCCACTTCCCGCGCCACCTGCGCCTGCTCTTCGGCGGCGCTGGCGATCACCAGGTTGCGCTCGGAAATCTGGTTGATCGACGAGGTGATCCGGGTCAGCGACTCGCCCGCGCCCTGGGCCAGCTCCAGCGTGCTGGAGGCCTGGGTGCGGCTGACCAGCATCGATTCCAGCGCCTGGCTGGAACCGCTGCGCATGGTCGAGACCATCTTGTCGATTTCCAGCGTCGACTGCTGGGTACGATGGGCCAGGGCGCGCACCTCGTCGGCGACCACGGCAAAGCCGCGCCCCGACTCACCCGCCCGCGCCGCCTCGATGGCCGCGTTGAGCGCCAGCAGGTTGGTCTGCTCGGCGATCGAGCGGATCACGTCCAGCACCTTGCCGATGTCCTGGGATTGATCGGCCAGATTCTGCACCAGTACCGAAGTCTGCTGCACGTTGGTGGAGAGGTTCTGGATCGAGGTGACGGTCTGGATCACCCGGCTCTGGCCATCCTGCGCCGCCTCGTTGGACTCGCTGGAGGCCTGGGAAGTCGACACTGCATTGCGCGCCACTTCTTCCACCGCCGAGGTCATCTCGTTGACCGCCGTGGCCGCTTGTTCGATTTCAGCGTTCTGCTGGTGCAGGCCACGATGGCTGTCCTCGGTCACCGAGTTCAGCTCCGTAGCCGCCGACGCCAGCTGGCTCGCCGAACTGCCGATCAGGCTCAGGGTGCTGCGCAGGTTGTTCTGCATCTGCTGCAGGGCGCTCAGCAGGCGGGTGACTTCGTCCTTGCCTTCGACGCGGATGTCGTGGGTCAGATCGCCCTTGGCGACGAATTCGGCAGCGCTGACCGCGTCCTCCAGCGGCAGGATGATGCTGCGGGTCAGCCACAGCGCCAGTACCACGGTGGACAAAGCTGCGATCAGCACGAACACCAGCACCACGTTGCGCGACTGACCATACTGGGCCTGCGCGGCCGTGCCTTCCAGCTCGATCTGGCGGGTGTAGAAATCCGCCAGATCGCCCAATTGCGTGCCGGAGTTGTCGACCGCGGTCTTCATGTCCACCAGCAACAAGGTGTTGAGCGCCTTCAGGTCACCGCTCTGGGCCAGCACGAACGACTGGCTCAGCCCGCGCTGGTAATCGCCCAGCGTGGCGCGGAACTTGTCGTACAAGGTCTTTTCTTCAGGCGTGTCGATGAACGCATCCAGGGCGGTCAGTTTTTCGCTCAGCACCTTGGAGCGCACGTCCATCTGGCCCTTGTAGACGCTGACGTTTTTAGGGTCGGTGTCCAGCGCCATGCGCAGCGAGATCGTGCGAATGCGCAGCATGGCTTCGCGAATGTCGTTGACCAGACGCATGCTCGGCACCCAATTGCTTTCCACCGCCACCTCACTCTGGCGGATGGTGGACATCTGGCTCAGGGCAAACCAGCCAAGCAACGCGACAAGCAGGGAAATCAGGGTGAATCCAAGGCCCGCGCGGCGGGCGATGGTCAAATTGCGTAGGTTCATGACCGTAGGCTCGTTGTTTTTGGGGGCAGTCGTAACAAATAATGTCATCGTACGACTCACGGATATCGACGCCGTCGGTCGCTTCTTGAGTGCCCGGCAGATGAATAAAGCGAACGCCCGTTCGACGAAACATCGAACCTGCGGGCGCAGAGCGGTCTAGACCTAAGAGTCAGCCCCTTTGATTGGAACGGGAGAACAGACCATGCACCTGGAAGGTTCCTGCCATTGCGGCGCGGTGGAATTCAGCCTGACCTGCGCCCACCCCTACCCTTATCAGCGCTGCTACTGCTCGATCTGCCGCAAGACCCAGGGCGGCGGTGGCTACTCGATCAACCTGGGTGGTGAGGCGAAAAGCCTAAAGGTCAAGGGCAAGAGCAGCATCGCCATCTATCACGCCAAGATGCGCGACGACGAACAGCACCTGTTGGGCACCAGCAGCGCCGAGAGGCACTTCTGCAAACACTGCGGCAGCGGCCTGTGGCTGTTCAGCCCGGAGTGGCCGGAGCTGATCCACCCGTTCGCCAGCGCCATCGACACCCCGCTGCCGACCCCGCCAGAACACACGCACCTGCTGCTCGACTCCAAGGCCTCGTGGGTCGAAGTGCAGACCGGCCCGAATGATCTGGAGTTCGAGCAGTATCCAGAAGAGTCGATCGCCCAGTGGCATGAGCGGCTGGGGCTGGTGCGCTGAGGCAGATTCTGTGAACCTCTGCGCGGGCCCCCGACTCCCAGAAGAAAGCCTGGGAGGAAAGTGTCATGCCTATGCATCGAGTCGCCAGCCTGGGCGATCTTCGCCGAGATCGCGGCCTTCAGGTTGAAGTTGGCGCAACGCAGGTCGTGCTGGTACGGCATGCCGACGAGGTCCGCGCCTATCAGGCTGAATGTCCCCATGCCGGTGCGCCGCTGGCGGATGGCGCGGTGTGCAACGGCCATCTGATCTGCCCGTGGCACAAGGCCGAATTCGCCATCGAGGATGGCAGCCTCTGCGAGCCACCCGCCCTCGACGCGCTGCTGCGCTACCCGGTGCAGGTCATCGAAGATCAGATCCATGTCGACGAACGCGCCATGACTGCGACGGTGCGGGAGCGGCCCTTCGACAATCGCTGTTTCGTCATCATCGGCGCCGGTGCCGCCGGAACCGCTGCGGCCTGCGCCTTGCGCGAAAAAGGCTTCAACGGCCAGTTGCTATTGGTCGATCGTGAACGGCATCCGGCCTACGACCGGACCGTGCTGAGCAAATTCGTGCTCTCCGCCGAAATGCCTCTCGAGCAGACCCCGGCGCTACGGGAAGAACGCTTCTACGACGACAACCATATCGAGCGCATCCACGGCGAGGTGATGAAGCTCGACGTGATCAACCGGCGCCTGATCCTGGCCGATGGCCGCCGTTTCGATTACGACGCGGCACTGATCGCCAGCGGCGGCGAACCTCGCGCCCTGCCGCTGATTGGCGCTGACCTTGCGCAAGTGCTGACCCTGCGCAGCCGCGACGATGCAAAGAAGATCCTCGCCGCTGCCCAGCCTGGCAGCCGTGCGTTGATCGTCGGCGACAGTTTCATCGGTCTGGAAGCGGCCTCGGCGCTGCGCCGGCACAAGGTTGAAGTGACGGTGATCGCTCGCCATGAAATCCCTTTCGTCGCGCAGTTGGGCGAGCGCATCGGTAAGGCCATTCGCGCGCTGCACGAAGCCAATGGCGTGCTGTTTCGCACCCACGTCGAGGTGAGCCGTTTCGAAGGTGAAATGCACAAAGGCAGGAAACGCCTGAAAACCGCCATTCTGAACAACGGTGAAAAGCTGCCGGTGGACCTGGCCTTGATCGGCATTGGCGTCAGCCCCGCCACCCATTTCATCGACGGCATTCAGCTGGCCGAGGACAACTCACTGGCGGTGGACAGCGGCATGCAGGCGGCCCGGGATGTCTGGGCGGTGGGCGACATCGCGACCTTTCCCATGAACGGCAGCGCCCAACGCATTGAGCACTGGCGCCTGGCCCAGCAACAGGCGCGCATCGCCGCCGGCAACATGCTCGGCGGCGACCTGCATTACCACGACGTGCCGTATTTCTGGACCTACCACTTCGACAAGCGCCTGGACTGCCTGGGCCATGCCGAGCACTGGGACGATGCGGTGTATCTGGGCGAGCCGGAAGACTTCGACTTTCTGGCGCTGCTGTGCCAGCAAGGCAGGGTCGCGGCGGTGATCGGCTGCGAGCGCGAGCGTGAAGTCGCGCTGCTGGCCGAACGGATGAAACAGCCGTTGTTCAAGGATGAAGCCTTGATGCTGATCCGCCAGCTGGGCGGCGAAACGCGACCTTAGCCGCGGCTCGCCACCTGCTGCCGATTGCAGCGCCGCCCGCACTGGCGCGGCGCCGCAGCCTCGACGGCCTTCTCGACCTTGAGCCACCAGGCCTCGCCACGGCTCGGGTAGTCGATGTAGAACGGCTGGCCCATTTCCGGCGTGGTGATGGAGATGCTGCGATCCCAGGCCAGCGCCAGAATGCGGTCGAAGGGTTCGTGCCAGGCGTGCATCGCCAGATCGAAGGTGCCGTTGTGGATCGGCAGCAGCCATTTGCCGCGCACGTCGATGTGCGCCTGCAGGGTTTCTTCGGGCTGCATGTGCACATCGGGCCATTCGACGTTGTAGGCGCCGGTTTCCATCAGCGTCAGGTCGAACGGGCCGTACTGCTCGCCGATCTGCTTGAAGCCTGCGTGATAGCCGGTGTCGCCGCTGAAGAAGATCCGCTGCTCGCCATCGAGCATCACCCAGGAACACCACAGCGTCTGATTGCCGTCACGCAAGGTGCGCCCGGAGAAATGCTGGGCAGGTGTTGCGACAAAGCGGATGCCGTGGATGTCGGTGGATTGCCACCAGTCCAGTTGCTGCACCTTCTCGGCCGGCACGCCCCACTCGATCAGGGTGTCACCCACGCCCAGCGGCGCGATGAAATGCTCGGCCTTGTCCTTGAGCACGCCGATGGTCATGTGGTCCAGGTGGTCGTAATGGTTGTGCGACAGGATCACCGCCTTGATCGGTGGCAGTTCCTGCAGGCTGATCGGCGGCTGGTGAAAGCGCTGGGGCCCGGCCCACTGAACCGGCGAGGCACGCTCGGCGAACACCGGGTCGGTCAGGAAGTACTGATTGCGCAGTTTGAGCAGCACGGTCGAGTGTCCCAGCCGATACACGGTGTTGTTCGGCGCCGCCAGCAACTGCTGACGCGACAGCGGCTGCACCGGGATTTCCCCCACCGGCCGGGTGTGGCGCGGCTTGTTGAACATGGCGTTCCAGAAGATGCGCAGGGTTTTCAGGAAACCGCCGCGCTGCATCGGCTTGTGATTGAAATAGCGGCCATCCCGGCGGGAGAGGACGGGCAACGAGGAAGCTTTTTCGAGGTTCTTTTCGATCGAGGCCATGATGTGCTGACTCCATGAAACGGGGTGGAGATTTCTGCAACGGCGGACGGGTTGCAGAATGTTGCATTCTTCGGGAAGAAGTAAGCGAGAAGTTGTTACAGGCTTTTACACTACACAGTGTAGTTTCTAGCTTGCACGATCAGCAGGAAGAAGTAAACTGCCCAGTGTAATTTTCTTGTCGGGTGCTTTCCCGACCCTTGCCCACCTCTAGAAGCGATGCCATGACAGCCCCCCAGCGCCTGACCGACCGAAAACGTGAATCCATTGTTCAGGCAGCCATTGCCGAATTTCGCGACAACGGTTTCGAGGTCACCAGCATGGACCGCATCGCGGCACGGGCCGAAGTGTCCAAACGCACGGTGTACAACCACTTTCCGAGCAAGGAAGAACTGTTCGCCGAAATGCTCCAGCGCCTGTGGGCCAGGGCCACGGCGCAACCCGACGACATCTACCGCCCCGGCGTGCCGTTGCGCGAACAACTGCGCGACCTGCTGGACACCAAGATGAAGACCTTAGGTGACAGTAATTTTATCGACCTGGCGCGGATCGCCATTGGCGCGACGATTCACTCCCCCGAACGTGCGCAGAACTGGGTCGCGCGCCTGAACGAGCGCGAAGAAACCTTCACCGTGTGGGTGCGCGGCGCCCAGCGCGACGGCCGCCTCAAGGCCGTCGAGCCGGACTTTGCCGCTTCGCAGATTCACGCGCTGCTCAAGGCGTTCGCCTTCTGGCCCCAGGTCACGCTGAACAAACCGTTGTTGACCCCGCAAGAGCAAGAGTCGGTGGTGGAGTCGGCGCTGGACCTGTTCCTATGCTGGTACGAGATCCCCGCCGACGCAGCGTCCGCTTAAGGGCTGACCGCTTAACGGCTGGCCGCCACCACTCGCTCGACGATCTGCCGACGCAACTCAAGCCCGGCAGCGGCCTTGTCGCTGGCAATCGCCAACACTGAAGCGGGCGCGGTTTCAGGACGGCCGGCATTGAATGGAGGCGCCGGGGCGTATTCGATCTGCAACTGAATGGTCTGCGACTTCTCGGCGTCGAACAGCTCGCTGATCAGGGTCAGGGCGAAATCGATACCCGCCGTGATGCCACCGCCGGTCATCAGGTTGCCGTCGCGCACCACGCGCTCCTTGACCGGGATCGCGCCAAATTTTTCCAGCAACTCATGGGACACCCAGTGCGTGGTGGCGCGCTTGCCTTGCAACAGGCCTGCCGCACCGAGCACCAGCGAGCCCGTGCACACCGACGTGATGTACTGCGCCTGGGCGGCCTGGCGCTTGATGAAACCCAGCGTCTGGGCATCTTCCAGCAAGGCGTTTATACCCACGCCGCCCGGCACGCAGATCACGTCCAGATCCGGGCAGTCGTCGAAGGTTTTAGTCGGTAACAGGGTCAGGCCGGTGCTCGATTGCAGCGGATCGAGGTTTTTCCACACCAGATGCACCGATACGCCGGGCATGGTGGCGAACACGTCGTAGGGGCCGGTCAGGTCCAGTTGCTGGATGTTGGGGAAAACCAGCAGGCCGATGTGCAGGGTCATGGGATCGCTCCTTCGTTTGCGTTCAGTGAATTGGACGAATCCACTCTAGCCAGATAGGCTTTGGCGGATACGCCATAACACCCACGAATCACGCCAAATCCGCACGAGGCGCCGCCATGTCCAGCCCAGCCAAAGCCATCCATATCCTGGCGTTCCCCAACGTGCAGTTGCTCGATGTCACCGGTCCCTTGCAGGTGTTCGCTTCGGCCAACGTGCACGCGGCGGAAAAAGGCCTGCCTGCGCCCTACTCGCCCAGGGTCATCGCCCAGGAAGACGGCAGCGTGGTCTCCTCGGCGGGGCTTGGCTTGCACAGCCATCCCTTGCCCGACACGCCCTCGGACACCCTGATCATCGCCGGCGGCTGGGGCGTGCATACGGCGTTGCAGGATCAGAATCTGCTCGGTTGGGTGCGGGGTCAGGCAGCGAGCGCAAGGCGTCTGGCGTCGGTCTGCACAGGCGCGTTCATGCTCGCCGAGGCCGGGCTGCTGGACGGGCATCGAGTCGTCACGCACTGGGACAGCTGCGAAGAACTGGCGCTGAAGTACCCGGCACTGACCGTCGATCCGGAGCCGATCTTCATCAATGAGGGCACGCTGTGGACCTCGGCGGGGGTGACCGCCGGTATCGACCTTGCGCTGGCGTTGGTGGAAGCGGACCTGGGGCGCAACGCTGCACTGGCCGTGGCGCGGCAGCTTGTCGTGTTCCTGAAACGCCCCGGCGGCCAATCGCAATTCAGCACCACGCTGTCGATGCAACACGCGACCCGCAGCCAGGACAGCCGCTTCGGCGATCTGCATGCCTGGATTCTCGACAATCTTGCCAGTGATCTTTCCGTCGCCAGCCTCGCCGCTCAGGTCGGCATGAGCGAACGCAGTTTCGTGCGCCACTACCGCGCCCACACCGGCAACACCCCGGCCCGGGCCATCGAGCAGCTGCGGGTCGAAGCCGCCCGGCGCCTGCTCGGTGACAGCGCGTTGCCAATCAAGCGCATCGCCGACCGCTGCGGCTTCGGCACTGAAGAGACCCTGCGCCGCAGCTTCCTGCGCGCGGTGGCGGTGACGCCCCAGGCGTACCGGGAGCGGTTCAGTACAGGCGTGAATTGATCCCCGTAGCAGCACGGCTTGCCGGCGGAGCGGTGTGTCAGGCGACATTTTCGTCACAGACATACCGCCCCGCCGGCAAGCCGTGCTGCTACGGGGCAAAGAAACAGGGCAAGAAAATAATTTTCATATATTTCTATTTTTATCGATTTTCGTGTAATTTAATTTTCATCACGAAATCAGAGATAAAAATAATGCCTGCCTGTGATCGTCGCCCATCGACCCTCGTTTCACGCTTCAACGCCTTAGCAACACCCACTGCCGAGACCGTTTTCATCGCCGACCTGCGCCCGGACTGACCGCCGTTCGCCGCTCGCCCTGACTTCCATTTCTCTGCAAGGAAACGTTGCATGCCTCCTTCAACCGGCCTGTCCCTGTTGGTTTACGCCGCCATCGCGATCATTGCCCTGATCGTCCTGATCGCGCGCTTTCGTCTCAATCCGTTCGTCGTCATCACCCTCGTCTCCCTCGGCCTGGCGCTGGTCGCCGGGATGCCAGCCACCCAGGTCGTCGCCTCCTATGAGGGCGGTGTGGGCAAGACGCTCGGCCACATCGCGCTGGTCGTCGCGCTGGGCACCATGCTCGGCAAGATGATGGCCGAGTCCGGCGGCGCCGAGCAGGTGGCGCGCACGCTGATCGACCGATTCGGCGAGCGCAATGCTCACTGGGCCATGGTCTGCATCGCGTTTCTGGTGGGATTGCCGCTGTTCTTCGAAGTCGGCTTCGTGCTGCTGGTGCCGATCGCCTTCACCGTCGCGCGACGCGTAGGGGTTTCGATTCTGATGGTCGGCCTGCCGATGGTCGCCGGGCTGTCCGTGGTGCATGCGCTGGTGCCGCCGCACCCGGCGGCGATGCTGGCGGTGCAGGCCTATCAGGCGTCGGTCGGGCAAACCCTGTTCTACGCCATCCTGATCGGCATTCCGACCGCGATCATCGCCGGCCCCGTGTACGCGAAGTTCATCGTGCCGCACATCCCGTTGCCGGAGGAAAACCCGCTGGCCAGGCAGTTTCTCGATCGCGAGCCGCGCCAGCAGTTGCCGGGTTTTGCCATCACCATGGCGACCATTCTGCTGCCGGTGGTGCTGATGCTGCTTGGCGGCTGGGCCAACCTGATTTCCACGCAGGGCAGCGCGCTCAACAGCTTTCTGCTGTTCGTCGGCAACTCGGTGATCGCCCTTCTGCTGGCCACGCTGCTGAGTTTCTGGACGCTGGGCGTCGCACAGGGCTTCAATCGTGATTCAATCCTCAAATTCACCCAGGAGTGCCTGGCCCCTACCGCCAGCATCACCTTGCTGGTCGGTGCCGGTGGTGGCCTGAACCGGATTCTCGTGGACAGCGGCGTGACCAATGAAATCGTCGGCCTGGCCCAGGATTTCCACCTCTCGCCGCTGCTGATGGGCTGGCTGTTCGCCGCGCTGATGCGGGTCGCTACGGGCTCGGCAACGGTGGCCATGACTACCGCGTCCGGCATCGTCGCTCCGGTGGCCATGGGCCTGGGTTATCCGCACCCGGAATTGCTGGTACTGGCGACCGGTGCGGGCTCGGTGATTTTTTCCCACGTCAACGACGGCGGATTCTGGCTTATCAAGGAGTACTTCAACATGACCGTGGCGCAAACCTTCAAGACCTGGACGGTGCTGGAAACGCTGATTTCGGTGATCGCCTTCGTCCTCACCCTGGGCCTGGCACAGGTGCTCTGAGTGGACATTCTTTATCAGATCCGCGCCCGCCAGGACTCCTTCAGCGCCGGTGAAGGGCGCATCGCCAAACTGATTCTCAGCGATGTGGCCTTCGCCGCCAGCGCCAGCCTTGACGAACTGGCCAGCCGCGCCGAGGTCAGCAGCGCCACGCTGTCGCGCTTTGCCCGCAGCATCGGCTGCAAGGATCTGCGCGACCTGCGCCTGCAACTGGCCCAGGCCAGCGGGGTGGGCAGCCGCTTTCTCAAGCCCGAACAGGCGCCGGAACAGTCGGCCTTTTTCACCCGCATCGTCGACGACATCGAAGCGACTTTGCGCCAGCATCTGGCCGGTTTCGACGACGCCCGCTTCAAGGCCGCCGTGGCCCTGCTCGCCCCGGCGCACATGCTGCACAGCTTCGGCATGGGCGGTTGTTCGAGCCTGTGCAGTGAAGAATTGCAGACCCGACTGGTACGCCTGGGTTACCCGGTGGCCAGCAGCCGGGATCCTGTGATGATGCGCCTGATCGCCGCAACCCTGGGCCCCGATCACAGCCTGATCGTCTGCTCGCTGAGTGGCCGCACGCCGGAGCTGCTGGAAGTGGTGGGCCTGGCGCGCAGCTACGGCGCGAAAACCGTGGCCATCACCCTGCCCGATTCGCCGCTGGCCAATCTGGCCGATGTGGTGCTGCCGCTGCAGATCGCCGAAACCAATTTCATCTACAAACCCACGGCGGCGCGCTACGGCATGCTGCTGACCATCGACGTGCTGGCCACGGAACTGGCGCTGCTGGCCCCTGACGACAATCAGGAACGCCTGCGCCGGATCAAGCTGGCACTGGATGAATACCGCGGCGGCGACGACGGCCTGCCGCTTGGAGACTGACATGCTTTATGACCTGATCATTCGCGACGCGCTGGTGATCGACGGCAGCGATACGCCAGGCGTGCGCGCCGACGTGGCGATTCGTGGCGGGCGCATTCAGCGCATCGGCGACCTGGCCGGCGTTTCGGCCAGCGAAGACATCAATGCGGCGGGTCGCGTGCTGGCGCCGGGTTTCATCGACGTGCACACCCATGACGACACCGTGGTGATCCGCCAGCCGGACATGCTGCCCAAGATCACCCAGGGCGTGACCACGGTGATCGTCGGCAACTGCGGCATCAGTGCCTCGCCGGTGACGCTGGCGGGCGATCCGCCGGACCCGATGAACCTGCTCGGCCCAGCTGGGGCCTTTGCCTACCCGCGCTTTCGCGACTATCGCGAGGCGGTGGACAAGGCTCGCCCAGCGGTCAACGTCGCGGCGCTGATCGGCCACACGGCGCTGCGCAGCAACCATCTGGATGATCTGTTTCGCACCGCCAGCCCCGCTGAAATCAGCGCGATGCGCGAGCAATTGCGCGAGAGCCTGGCGGACGGCGCGCTGGGACTTTCCACCGGGCTGGCCTACGCCACGGCGTACTCGGCAGAAACCGACGAGGTCAAGCAACTGAGTGAGGAGCTGACGGCCTTTGGCGCGGTCTACACCACCCACCTGCGCAGCGAGTTCGAGCCCGTGCTAGAGGCGATGGACGAAGCCTTCGACATTGGCCGCCATGCCCGCTCACCGGTGGTCATTTCCCACATGAAATGCGCCGGTGCCGGCAACTGGGGGCGCAGCCCGCAACTGCTGGCGTCGCTGGAAAAAGCCGCGCAGACCCACCCGGTCGGTTGCGACTGCTACCCCTATGCCGCCAGCTCCTCGACGCTGGATCTCAAGCAAGTCACCGATGCGTTTCGCATCACCATCACCTGGTCCACGCCGCACCCGGATCAGGGCGGCCGCGATCTCAAGGACATCGCCGCCGACTGGGGCCTGTCACTGCTCGATGCCGCGAAACAACTGCAGCCGGCCGGGGCGGTGTACTACGGCATGGATGAAAACGACGTACAGAACATCATGAAGCATCCCCTGTCGATGATCGGCTCCGATGGCCTGCCGGAAGACCCTTTCCCGCACCCTCGGTTGTGGGGCGCGTTTCCTCGGGTGCTCGGGCATTTCAGCCGCGATCTGGGGCTGTTCCCATTGCACACCGCCATCCACAAGATGACCGGGCTGACGGCCACGCGCTTTGGCCTGCACGAGCGTGGTTTCGTGCGCGAAGGCTACTGGGCGGACCTGGTGCTGTTCGATGCGGAAACCGTGCGCGATGTGGCGGATTTCAAGGAGCCCAAACGCGCGGCCGAAGGGATCGACGGGGTGTGGGTCAACGGGCATTTGAGTTATGCCGATGGCAAGGTGCAGGGTGAGCGGCAGGGACGGTTTTTGCCGCGTAGCGGGTCGTTGGTGAGCGGGTTTCAAAACAGCTGATCATACGCGGACTGTTTCTGGCCGCAGGCCGTGGGAGCCGGCTTGCTGGCGAACGCGGTGTGTCATTCACAGTTGTGGTGTCTGACACCCTGCATTCGCCAGCAAGCCGGCTCCCACGGCCTTCGGCCAGAAGCAGATCGTGCCCACGCCACGATCAGACCGAATACATCAGCTGACAATCCCCCCCCGACACTCGCCAAACCCGATACTCACCGCGCCCTCGCGGCGGCAGCGGGCCTTGAGGATCACTTCATCCCCAGCCTGCAGAAAGGTGCGCGTTTCGCCACCGGGCAACTCGACCGGATGTTTGCCGCCCTCGGTCATTTCCAGCAGGCTGCCGAACTGCCCTGATTCAGGCCCGGACAAGGTGCCGGTGCCGAACAGGTCGCCCGGCTGCAGCTTGCACCCGTTGACGCTGTGATGGGTGACCATCTGCGCCACGGTCCAGTACATGTTCAGGGTGTTGCTCAGCGCCAGCCTGAAGGGTGCGATGCCCTGCTCTTTCATCTGCGAAGTCAGCAGCAGCACCTCGAGTTCGATGTCCAGCGCGCCCGCTTGCTGATCCTGTTCGTCGAACAGATAGGCCAGCGGCTGTGGATCACCTTCCGGCCGCTTGGGCTGTGCGCTGCGAAACGGCGCCAGCGCCTCGCTCGTCACCACCCAGGGCGAAATCGTGGTGGCGAAGCTCTTGGACAGAAACGGCCCCAGTGGCTGGTATTCCCAGGCCTGCAGATCGCGGGCTGACCAGTCGTTGAGCAGGCAGAAACCGGCGATGTGCTCGCCCGCCTCGCCAATGCCGATGGCCTCACCGGCCGCATTGCCCTGCCCCATCCACACGCCGACTTCCAGTTCGTAGTCCAGGCGCTTGCACGGGCCGAATACCGGTGCCTCGGCGCCCGGCGGCAAGGTCTGGCCGTTGGGGCGTTTGACGGCAGTGCCGGACACGCACAAGGTCGAGGCCCTGCCGTGGTAGGCGATGGGCACGTATTTGTAGTTGGGCAGCAGCGGGTTGTCTGGGCGGAACAACTTGCCGACGTTGGTGGCGTGATGAATGCCGACGTAGAAATCGGTGTAGTCGCCAACCTGGGCCGGCAGGTGCATCTGGCAGGCGCTCATCGGCTGCAACAGGTCTTCACGGGCCGGGCTGCTTTCATCCAGCAGCTGCAGCAGCTCAGTACGCAGCGCCTGCCGCGCCGAGGCGCCAAGGGCGAAGAAATCGTTGAGTTGCCCGCGCCCTGCTGCTTCGGCCGCGACGCGCGCCTGACCTGTGAACAGGCCGCTTTCCAGCGCTGCTTGCAGGTCGAGAATGAAGTCGCCGATGGCCACGCCGCCGCGACGGCTCAGCCCCTTGGCGCTGAATACGCCGAACGGCAGGTTCTGCAGCGGGAAATCCCCATGACCGTTGGCAGAGGTCACCCAACTGCGTGCGTGCGAAAAAGTGCTCATCGTTGATTGTCCGTGTCCAGAGGTTTGAAGGTTCGGGCGATGCCGTTCCAGCAGGCGTCGTAGTCGCCTTGCAATTGCGGGCATTGCAGGGCATGGCGGCTGGGGCGCAGGACCTTGCCAGTCTCGAACATAAACGCCATGGTCTGTTCGATCTTGTGCGGCTTGAGGTCAGCGGCGATGGCCTTTTCAGCGGTGGCGTTGTCCGGGCCGTGGGCACTCATGCAGTTGTGCAGCGACACCCCGCCGGGCATGAAACCCTCGGCCTTGGCGTCGTAGGCGCCGTCGATCAGGCCCATGAACTCGTTCATCAGGTTGCGGTGGAACCACGGCGGGCGGAATGTGTTTTCCGCCACCATCCAACGCGGCGGGAAGATCACGAAATCGACGTTGGCCTGGCCGTGGTGCAGGCCGGGCGAAGTCAGCACGGTGAAGATCGACGGGTCCGGGTGGTCGTAGCTGACGGTGCCAATGGTGTTGAACAAGCGCAGGTCGTATTTGTACGGCACGTTGTTGCCATGCCAGGCCACCACGTCGAAGGGCGAATGCTCAAGTTGTGCCGCCCAGAGTTCGCCCAGAAACTTCTGCACCAGCACGACGGGTTTGTCGCTGCTGTCGAAACTGGCCACTGGCGCCTGGAAATCCCGGGGGTTGGCCAGGCCATTGCTGCCGATCGGACCCAGATCCGGCAGGCGCAAGGCGCAGCCATGGTTTTCACAGATATAGCCGCGGGCCTTGCCGTCGAGCAGTTGCACGGAAAACTTCAGGCCACGGGGAATCACCGCGATTTCCTGCGGCTCGATGTCCAGCAGCCCCAGTTCGGTGACCAGGCGCAGGCGCCCCAGCTGCGGAACGATCAGCCACTCGCCGTCGGCGTTGAAAAACGCGCGTTGCATCGATTGATTGGCCGCGTACACGTAGACGCTGACGCCCTCGGCCTGATCTGCCGCGCAGGTCGCGGCCAGGGCGATCAGGCCGTCGATGAAATCGGTGGGTTCAGCCGGAATGTCGAAGGCATTCCAGCGCAGGCGGTTCGGGGTGATGGGGCCTTGCTCCAGGCCGATTATCTGCCGTTCCACGCGCTGGAATTGCGGGTGAGCTGCAGACGGCTTGATGCGGTATAGCCAAGTGCGCCGGGCTTCGCTGCGAGCAACGGTGAAGGCAGTGCCGGAGAACTGTTCGGCGTAGAGCCCCAGGGGATGGCGCTGCGGCGAGTTCTGGCCAACAGGCAACCCGCCGGGCACGGCCTCGCTGCTGAATTGATTGCCGAAGCCGGACTGATACCTCAGCGCTTCGGATGCGGGTGTGGTGAACATCTCGACCTCTTTGAATTGTTATGGCGTCGTGACAGTGGCCCATGGGCGCAAAATGAATAATCGTAAATTGATTACGCATAACGTAATTTGAGTTTGCAGGGTGGTCAAGCTATAAAGCTGCCTTTTCAGACCGACGCTTTGGCTCATGACAGACGATTCCTCAAACCCTGTAGCCCCACGCCAACAGAAGGTGCAGTCCGCTGAAGTCGGCGTCGGTATCCTCAAGGCGCTGGCCGAGCTCGCGCCTTCAACCTCGCTGTCGAAGCTGGCCGAATACGTGCAGATGCCGGCGAGCAAGGTGCATCGTTATCTGCAGGCGCTGGTGGACAGCGGCTTTGCCGAGCAGGACGCGACCACCAACCACTACCGCCTGGGGCGCTCGGCGTTGCAGGTGGGCCTGGCCGCGTTGAGCCAGCTGGACGTGCTGAAAATCTCCGCGCCCGAATTGATCGCCCTGCGCGACGAGATCAACGAGACCTGCTTTCTGGCGGTGTGGGGCAATAAGGGCCCGACCGTGGTCTACGTCGAGCAATCGCTGGGCGCGGTGACGCTGGTGACGCAGATCGGCTCGGTGCTGCCGCTGCTCGGCTCGTCCACGGGGCTGGTGTTCGACACCTTCCTGTCCAATGCGGAAACCGCCTCTCTGCGCGAACTGGAATCGGCATCGCTGAACGCGAAACAGCTCAAGGAAGTCGAGCGCCATATCGAGGAAATTCGCAGCACGGGCGTGCATCAGATCCACGGTTTGTTGATGACCGGGGTCAACGCGGTGTCCTCTCCGGTGTTCGCCATGGGCAACAAGCTGGTGGGCGTGGTGACTGTGGTGGGTTCTGCGTCGGTGTTCACCGATGAGCATCAGGCTCAGGCGGCGCAGAAACTCCTGCACACCGCCCAAGCCATCAGCGCCCGGATGGGCGGAGAAATGCCGACAGCCTGACTCAATCCGCCGTCAACACCCCACGGCGCAACTGATCGCGCTCGATCGATTCGAACAGCGCCTTGAAGTTGCCCTCGCCGAAGCCGTCATCGCCCTTGCGCTGGATGAACTCGAAGAACACCGGGCCCATCAGGGTTTCCGAGAAAATCTGCAGCAGCAGGCGCTTGTTGCCGTCCTCCGAGGTGCCGTCCAGCAGGATGCCGCGCGATCGCAGCTCGCCCTCGGGTTCGCCGTGGTTCGGGATGCGGCCCTGGAGCATCTCGTAATAAGTGTCTGGCGGAGCGGTCATGAAACGCATGCCCAGCGCCTTGAGGCGGTCCCAGGTCTTGACCAGATCGTCGGTGAAAAACGCCACGTGCTGGATGCCTTCGCCGTTGAACTGCATCAGGAACTCTTCGATCTGCCCCGCGCCCTTGGACGACTCCTCGTTGAGCGGGATGCGGATCATGCCGTCCGGCGCGGTCATGGCCTTGGAGGTCAGGCCTGTATACTCGCCTTTGATATCGAAGTAGCGGATTTCGCGGAAGTTGAACAGTTTTTCGTAGAAGTTAGCCCAGTACGCCATGCGCCCGCGGTAGACGTTGTGGGTCAGGTGATCGATAAACTTCAGCCCCGCCCCTTCCGGATTGCGATCGACCCCTTCGATGAACACGAAGTCGATGTCGTAGATCGAGGTGCCTTCGCCGAAGCGGTCGATCAGGTACAACGGCGCACCTCCGATGCCCTTGATCGCCGGCAGACGCAGCTCCATCGGCCCGGTGGCGATTTCAATCGGTTGTGCCCCCAGCTCCAGCGCGCGCTTGTAGGCCTGATGCGAATCCTTGACCCGGAATGCCATACCGCACACTGAAGGACCATGCTCGGCGGCAAAGTAGGACGCTTCACTGCGCGGCTCGTTGTTGAGGATGATGTTGATCGCGCCCTGGCGGTACAGCGCCACGTTCTTGGAACGGTGGTTGGCCACCTTGGTGAAGCCCATCATCTGGAACACCGGTTCCAGCGTGTTGGGGGTTGGCGAGGCGAATTCGATGAATTCGAAGCCCATCAGGCCCATGGGATTTTCATAGAGATCGGTCACGGTCTTGCTCCTGCTCGTAGTGTGAAATGCGTTGCGACGAAATTCACGGACGAGCGGGTGGCGCGCAGGGAATGCCCCGTACGCTGCGGGCGAGGAAGTCGCCGAAGATCAGTTGCAGACCGAAGATTTTCATAAGAGGAAGACTACTCCGGCTTGTCCGATTGCGCATCCGGATGCGCTTTCTGGAAAGCAGGCTGGGCCAACGCCAGCGCCTCGACCCGGCAAATGCGCGGGAAGGCACTCAAGTCGACGTTGAAACGCCGTGCCGCGTACAGCTGGGGCAGCAGGTAGACATCAGCCAGGCCCACCTCGCCGAAACAGAAATCCTGATCGCCAATCAGCGCTTCCACGGCCTTGAAGCCTTCGCCGATCCAGTAGCCGATCCAGGCCGTCACATCGCCTTCGTCATGGCCCAGGCCACGCAGCCGATTGAGCACAGCCACATTGTGCAGCGGATGGATATCGCAGCCGATCAGCGCGGCCACTTCGCGATGGCGGGCGCGGGCCAGCAGGTCGTCGGGCAGCAGGGTCGGTGTGGGGAATCGCTCTTGCAGGTATTCGATGATCGCCACCGACTGGATGACGACCTGACCCTCGTCCAACCGCAGCGCGGGCACCCGCCCCTGGGGATTGACCGCCAGATACTCGGGCTTGCGGTGCTCGCCGCCGTCGCGGATCAGGTTCACGGGAATGGCATTGACCTCAAGCCCCTTCAACGCCAGGGCGATGCGCACGCGGTAGCTGGAGGTCGAGCGGTAGTAGGTGAATAGATCCACGGGAAGGCCTGCGCGCTGATTATTGTTGTGGCAATCGTTTTTTGTAAACGATTTACGCAATGCGTAAATTGCGACATTCCCCCGTGACTGTCAAGGTCAGGTCCAGCCCTCCAGGCGCAACGTCGCCCGTACCAGCCGCTGCTCCTCGTTCTCGATCTCGCGCAGGTTGTCGCAGATGCTCTGGATATGTGCCACGGCAGCCTTGCGCGCCTGTTCCGGGAGGCGGCCGATGACGGCGTTGTAGAGCCGGGCATGATGGCGGTCGATCTGTTTCTTCTGCGCTTCCCGGTGATAGAGGTTGTTGACCGAGGCGAAGACGGTGTTGAGCAGCAGGTCGGTCAGCGAGCGCAGGGTCTGCACCAGCACCGGGTTGTGCGAGGCTTCGCTGATCGCCAGATGAAAGGCGTGGTCCAGCCGCGCGTGTTCCGAGGCCGGCAGTTCATGACCGTGGCCTGCGACCAGCGCATCGTAGGCCCGGGTGATAAGCACGAAATCCGCATCGGTGCCGCGCAGCGCCGCCAGCCGCGCGGACTCTCCTTCCAGCAGGCTGCGCACTTCGAACAGGTCGTACAGGGTGCGCGGCTGCGAGGCGAACAGGTGCATCAGCGGAGACGCGGCGGTCACGCCCAGCCCGCCCATCTGCGCGACGAACGAGCCCTTGCCGTGGCGGGTTTCGATGATGCCCCGGGCGCGCAGCAGCTTGAGCCCTTCGCGCAAGGCGGTGCGCGACACACCGAGCTTCTCGGTCAGGCGCCGTTCCGACGGCAGCAACTGCCCGACCTTGAGCACGCCGTCGACGATCAGCCGCTCGATGCGTTCGCTGACGACGTCGGCGACCTGAGGGGTGGCGTTCTGCACTGGGTTTTCCATGACTTCTCTTTTTATGAATAGGTTCGCAGATCCCTCGTAGCAGCACGGCTTGCCGGCGGGTGCGGTGTGTCAGTCAACATTTCTGCAACTGACACACCGCTCCCGCCGGCAAGCCGTGCTGCTACGGGGTGGGTCAACCATCTGGTATGACCAGTAGCAATATTGCGCTCAACAAGATCAAACAAAATAATTAACTATTTGATTAAAAAGGAATTAATAAAATCGCTTTGTGCAAATGCCAAAAAAAACTGGTTCGACCAGTGCTTTCCGCCATGGACAGTAAGCCCCGCCCGGCCAATGATGCAAGTCAGCTGTAGAACGTTCTGCACCGGAACGGGCCCATATAAGAACAAGACAACGGGGTGAAACACCCACCATGAATATCCTGTACGACGAACGCGTCGATGGCGCGCTGCCGGACATCGACAAGGCTCAGTTGCTGGCGGCCTTGCAGTCACGCCTGCCGGACCTTGAGATCCTCCACCGCGCCGAAGAGCTGCGTCCTTACGAATGCGATGGGTTGTCGGCCTATCGCACCACGCCGATGCTGGTGGTGCTGCCGCAGCGGGTCGAGCAAGTGCAGACCCTGCTCAAACTCTGTCATGAACGCGGCGTGCCGGTGGTGGCGCGCGGTGCGGGCACGGGGCTGTCCGGTGGCGCCCTGCCGCTGGAGAAGGGCGTGCTGCTGGTGATGGCGCGCTTCAACAAGATTCTCCACATTGATCCTGCCGGGCGCTTCGCCCGCGTGCAGCCCGGAGTGCGCAATCTGGCGATCTCCCAGGCTGCGGCGCCCTACGATCTTTATTACGCGCCCGATCCGTCTTCGCAGATCGCCTGCTCCATTGGCGGCAACGTCGCCGAGAACGCTGGCGGCGTGCATTGCCTCAAGTACGGCCTGACCGTGCACAACCTGCTCAAGGTCGACATCCTCACCGTCGAGGGCGAGCGCATGGTGCTGGGTTCCGACGCACTGGACAGTCCCGGTTTCGATCTGCTGGCGCTGTTCACCGGCTCCGAAGGCATGCTCGGCATCATCACCGAAGTCACCGTCAAACTGCTGCCCAAACCCCAGGTGGCGCGGGTGCTGCTGGCAGCGTTCGACTCGGTGGAAAAAGCCGGGCGCGCGGTGGGCGACATCATTGCCGAGGGCATCATTCCCGGCGGCCTGGAGATGATGGACAACCTGGCCATTCGCGCTGCCGAAGACTTCATCCATGCCGGTTACCCGGTGGACGCCGAGGCCATTTTGCTTTGCGAGCTGGATGGCGTTGAGGCCGACGTGCACGAGGACTGCGACCGGGTCCGCGCGGTGCTGGAAAAGGCCGGCGCCACCGAAGTGCGTCAGGCGAAAGACGAGGCCGAACGCGTGCGTTTCTGGGCCGGGCGCAAGAACGCTTTCCCGGCGGTGGGCAGGCTTTCGCCGGACTACTACTGCATGGATGGCACCATCCCGCGTCGGGAATTGCCGGGCGTGCTGCAGGGCATTTCCGCGCTGTCCGACGAATACGGATTGCGGGTGGCCAACGTCTTCCATGCCGGTGACGGCAACATGCACCCGCTGATTCTGTTCGATGCCAACCAGCCGGGCGAGCTGGACCGCGCCGAAGCGCTGGGCGGCAAGATTCTGGAACTGTGCGTGAAAGTCGGCGGCAGCATCACCGGCGAGCACGGCGTGGGCCGCGAGAAGATCAACCAGATGTGCGCCCAGTTCAACAGCGATGAGCTGACCCTGTTCCATGCGGTGAAAGCCGCCTTCGACCCCAGCGGCATGCTCAATCCGGGCAAGAACATTCCGACCCTGCATCGCTGCGCCGAATTCGGTGCGATGCATGTGCACATGGGCAAGCTGCCCTTCCCTGAACTGGAGCGTTTCTGATGGGTGCCGAACGTCAATTGAACATCGGCGCGCAGGATCGCGATGCCAGCGATGCGCTGCTCGATCAGGTCAACCAGGCCATTCAGAGCGGCCTGCCGCTGCGCATCCAGGGCGCCAACAGCAAGGCCTTTCTGGGCCGCGAAGTGGCCGGGGAAGTGCTCGATACGCGTATCCATCGCGGCATCGTCAGCTATGACCCGACGGAACTGGTGATCACCGCGCGCGCCGGCACCCCGCTCAGCGAGCTCAATGCCGCGCTGGATGCTGCCGGGCAGATGTTGCCCTGCGAGCCGCCAAGCTTTTCAGACAGCGGAATGAATGATGCGACAGTGGGCGGCATGATCGCCGCCGGTCTGTCCGGGCCACGTCGGCCGTGGGCCGGTTCCGTGCGTGATTACGTGCTCGGCACGCGAGTCATCACGGGCCTGGGCAAGCACTTGAAATTCGGCGGTGAGGTGATGAAGAACGTCGCCGGTTATGACCTGTCGCGCTTGATGGCCGGCAGTTTCGGCTGCCTGGGCCTGATCACCGAAGTGTCACTGAAGGTGCTGCCGAAGCCGCGCTTGTGCACCAGCATTGCGCTGGAAATGGACGGCGCTCGCGCCCTCGCCCGCCTCGCCGAATGGGGCCAGCAGCCATTGCCGATCAGCGCGGCCAGCCATGACGGGCGCGTGTTGCGCCTGCGTCTGGAAGGCGGCGAAGGCTCGGTGGCCGCGGCCCATGAGCGGCTGGGTGGCGAGTCCATCGACCCGGCCTGGTGGCAGGCGCTGAACGAGCACCGGCTGGATTTCTTCACCGATGGCAGGCCGCTGTGGCGCCTGTCGCTGCCGACCAATACCGCAGAACTCGAACTGCCCGGCGAGCAACTGATCGACTGGGGCGGCGCCCAGCGCTGGCTGAAATCCGATGCATCGCAGGAGCAGATCCGCGCCGTGGTCAGCGCGGTCGGCGGCCACGCCACCTGTTACAGCCATGGCCTGGCGCAGAGCCCGTTTCAACCGCTGGCCGCACCGCTGCTGCGCTATCACCGCCAGCTCAAGGCGCAACTGGACCCGCACGGGATCTTCAACCTGGGCCGTATGTACGCAGAGATCTGAACCATGCAGACCACCCTCAGCGAACAGGCCAAGCGCCTGCCCCGCGGCGAAGAAGCCGAAAGCATCCTGCGCAGCTGCGTGCACTGCGGTTTCTGCAACGCCACCTGCCCGACTTATCAACTGCTGGGCGACGAACTGGACGGCCCGCGCGGTCGCATCTACCTGATCAAGCAGGTGCTGGAAGGCCGCGAAGTCACCGAAAAAACCCAGCTGCACCTGGACCGTTGCCTGTCGTGCCGCAACTGCGAAACCACCTGCCCGTCCGGCGTGAACTACCACAACCTGCTGGACATCGGTCGGGCCGTGGTCGATGCCGCCGTGCCGCGCCCGATGGGCCAGCGCATGGTGCGCGAAGGCTTGCGCACGGTGGTGCCGAACACCGGGCTGTTCAAGACCCTGACCCAGGTCGGCAATTCGTTTCGCCCGCTGCTGCCCGCCTCGCTCAAGGACAAGCTGCCCGGTAATGTGCGCCCGGCCAAGCCCCGCCCCACGCAGCAACATGCGCGGCAGGTGCTGATCCTCGAAGGCTGCGTTCAACCGGGCCTGTCGCCCAACACCAACGCAGCGACGGCACGGGTGCTCGACCGGCTAGGCATCAGCGTCAAGTCCATCGCCCAGGCCGGGTGCTGTGGCGCGGTGGACTATCACCTCAACGCCCAGGAACAGGGACTGCAACGTGCCCGGCGTAACATCGATGCCTGGTGGCCCAGCGTGCAGGCCGGTGCCGAAGCCATCGTGCAGACCGCCAGCGGCTGCGGAGCGTTCGTCAAGGATTACGGTCACATGCTGCGGGGCGACCCGGCCTATGCCGAGAAGGCCGCCAGGATCAGCGCACTGAGCAAGGACCTGGTGGAAGTGCTGCGTGCCGAGCCACTGGAAAAGCTCGGCGCCTGCACCAGCCAAAAACTGGCGTTTCACTGCCCCTGCACCCTGCAACACGCCCAGAAACTGGGTGGCGCGGTGGAGTCGGTGCTGACCCGCCTGGGCTTCAATTTGACCGCGGTGCCGGACAGTCACCTATGCTGTGGCTCGGCCGGGACGTACTCGATCACCCAGCCCGAGCTGTCGAAGCAGTTGCGCGACAACAAGATGAATGCTCTGGAAAGCGGCCGGCCCGAGGTCATCGCCACCGCCAACATCGGTTGCCAGACTCACCTCGCCAGCGCGGGCCGAACCCCCGTCAAGCACTGGATCGAACTCATTGAAGATGCGTTGCAACCTGCTTGAACCGCAACGCCCGAACCCCACAATCTCGCAAAGGAGCGCCTCATGAAAAGCAAATCCGTACTGACCCAGACCGAAGTCACCCAGATCCTCGCCGCCGCGCGCAAAGAGGCCCAGGCCAACGGCTGGGCCGTGTCCATCGCCGTGACCGACGACGGCGGCCACCTGCTGGGCTTCGAGCGCCTGGACGGCTGCGCGCCGATCGGCGCCTACATCGCCATCGAAAAGGCCCGCACCTCGGCGCTGGGCCGCCGCGAATCCAAGGGCTATGAAGAGATGGTCAATGGCGGGCGCACCGCGTTCGTCACCGCGCCCCTGCTGACCTCGCTGGAAGGCGGCGTGCCGGTGATCGTGGGCGGCGAAACCATCGGCGCGGTGGGCGTGTCGGGCGTCAAGGCCGACCAGGATGCGCAAGTGGCCAAGGCCGGGGTGGCGGCAGTGAATGCCGGCTAATCGCTGAAATTCAACTCACCACCCCCACCCTGTAGGAGCGAATTCATTCGCGATTGGCCGGCAGATCCGACACATCTCCATCGCCTGTCATATCTTTCGCGAATAAATTCGCTCCTACAGGGGTCAGCGTTCAAACCATTGTTTAACGGAGAACCCGAGATGACCGAATTCGTCACCTGCCACAACCTGAACGTGGCAGCCAATCTGAAACGCTTTGTCGACGAGGACGTGCTTCCCGGAACCGGGCTGAACCCGGAAGTTTTCTGGGCCGACTTCGACTCGCTGGTCCACGACCTGGCGCCGCTCAACCGCGAGCTGCTGGCCGAGCGCGACCGTATTCAGGCGCAACTGGACAAGTGGCACAAAGCCAATCCGGGCCCGGTCACCGACATGCCCGCCTACATCGGCTTTCTCGACTCCATCGGCTACCTGCAGCCGGTGCCCGATCAGGTGCAAGCGACCACCAGCAAGGTCGACGTCGAAATCAGCGAACAGGCCGGCCCGCAACTGGTGGTGCCTGCGGCCAACGCGCGTTACGCGCTCAACGCCGCCAACGCCCGCTGGGGTTCGCTGTACGACGCGCTGTATGGCACCGACGCGATCTCCAGCGAGCACGGCGCGGAAATAAAAGCCGGTTACAACCCGCTGCGCGGCGCCAAGGTCATCGCTTTCGCCCGCGCCTTGCTCGATGAAGCCGCGCCGCTGGCGTCGGGCTCCCACGTTGATGCCAAGGCCTACGCCGTGGACAGCGGCGAACTGCTGGTGACCCTCGCCGATGGCAGCCAGTCGCGTCTGGCCCAGCCGGAAAAATACGTCGGTTACCAGGGCGACGCGCTCAAGCCGACTGCCATCCTGCTGAAAAACCACGGCCTGCACATCGACATCCAGATCGACCCCACCAGCCCCATCGGCAGCAGCGACCCGGCCGGTATCAAGGACCTGCTGCTGGAAGCCGCGCTGTCGACCATCATCGACTGCGAAGACTCGGTGGCCGCCGTGGACGCCGACGACAAGCTGGTGATCTACCGCAACTGGCTGGGCCTGATGAAGGGCGACCTGACCGAAGAACTGGTCAAGGGCGGCAAGACCCTCACCCGCAAGCTCAATGCCGACCGCCAGTACACCGCTGCCGATGGCAGCGCCATCACGCTGCACGGCCGTTCGCTGCTGTTCATCCGCAACGTCGGCCACCTGATGACCAACCCGGCCATCACCTACGACGGCGGCAAGGAAATTCCCGAGGGCATCCTCGACGGCGTGATCACCAGCCTGATCGCCCTGCACGACCTGCACAACCGCACCAACTCCCGCGCCGGCAGCGTGTACATCGTCAAACCGAAAATGCATGGCCCGGCCGAAGTGGCCTTTGCCGACCAGCTGTTCGGGCGCATCGAAGACGCCCTGAAGATCCCGCGCAATACGCTGAAAATGGGGATCATGGACGAAGAGCGACGCACTAGCGTCAACCTCAAAGCCTGTATCAACGCGGCCTCGGCGCGGGTAGCGTTCATCAACACCGGTTTCCTCGATCGCACCGGCGATGAGATGCACACCTCGATGGAAGCCGGCCCCATGCTGCGCAAGGGCGACATGAAGGCCACGCCGTGGATCAAGGCGTACGAACGCAGCAACGTGCTGGTGGGCCTGGCCTGCGGCCTGCGCGGTCGTGCGCAGATCGGCAAGGGCATGTGGGCGATGCCCGACCAGATGGCCGACATGCTGGAGCAGAAGATCGGCCATCCGAAATCCGGCGCCACCACCGCCTGGGTGCCCTCGCCGACCGCCGCCACCCTGCACGCGCTGCACTATCACAAGGTCGATGTAAAAGCGGTTCAGCAAGAACTGGAGAAGGTCGACCTGAACGCCGAAAGCGAGCAGATCCTGATTGACCTGCTGAGCATTCCGGTGGCGGCTGAAGCGAAGTGGACCGACGAGCAGATTCGCGAGGAAGTCGAGAACAACGCACAGGGCCTGCTGGGCTACGTGGTGCGCTGGGTCGAGCAAGGCGTGGGTTGCTCCAAGGTGCCGGACATTCACAACGTCGGCCTGATGGAAGACCGCGCCACGCTGCGCATCTCTAGCCAGCACATCGCCAACTGGCTGCGCCACGGGGTGATCCACGAGCACGAAGCGATGGACACCCTCAAGCGTATGGCCAAGGTGGTGGACAAACAGAACGCCGGCGACGGGGCCTACAAGCCGATGGCGGAGAACTTCGAGAAATCGACGGCGTTCCAGGCGGCTTGTGCGTTGGTGTTCAAAGGGCGTGAACAGCCGAGCGGGTACACCGAACCGTTGCTGCACCAGTTCCGGTTGGCGTTCAAAAAAGAGCAATAAAATCTGTGGGAGCCGGCTTGCTGGCGAATGCGGTGTGTCATTCAACACAGGGTTGTCTGATCCGACGCATTCGCCAGCAAGCCGGCTCCCACACGTAGAGATACAGTCAGGTGCTCTCGCGCACCACCAACTCAAACCCCAGATCCACCTGCGCCTGCTGCACATTGCCGTCCAGCAACCCCAGCAGCAATTGTGCGGCGCGCTGGCCGACCTGTTCGCGCGGGGTCCGGATCGAGGTCAGGCGCGGCACCATGTGCGCTGAACCCGGCAGGTCGTTGAAGCCGATCAGCGACACCTGCTCGGGCACTTTGATGCCGCGACGCAGGGCTTCCAGGGTCGCGCCCTGGGCCAGGTCGTCGTTGCAGAAGAATACCCCGTCGACATCCGGATGCTCGTCCAGCAGACGTGCGAACAACTCGCCGCCCAGGCCAATCGACGACGGCAAGGGCGAAGCCATCTGCAAGGTTTCGTCGTACAGCCCCTGCTCTTCCAATGCGCTGCGAAAGCCACTGCCGCGCTGAATCACCCGCGGGTCCAACTGCGCCGACACATAGGCCAGGCGTTTGCGCCCACGGCTCAACAGATGTCGCGCCGCTTCTGCCCCGGCCTGCTGCTGGGAGAAGCCCACGCAGGGTTCGGCGCGGCTAGGGTCCAGCTCCATCATGTGCACGCAGGGCACGCCGCTGGCCGCCAGCAATTGCTGCGCCGCCGGGCTGCGGTCGAAGCCGGTCAACAGAATGCCCCGTGGCCGGTTGGCCAGGTGGCTGCGCAACAGGTTTTCTTCTTCGACGGGCGAGTAGTGATAGTTGCCGATCACCACTTCCAGGCCGCGCGGGCGCAACACGTTCTGGATCGCCTCAAGGGTCTCGATGAACAGCTGGTTGGACAGCGACGGCACCAGCACCACCACCGACTGGCTTTGCGACGATGCCAGCGCCCGGGCGGCAGGGTTGGCGACATAGCCTAGACTCTGCGCAGCAGCGCGCACTTTTTCCACCAGATCCGGCGCGACAGTGGCCACGCCACGCAGGGCGCGAGAGGCGGTGATGGGTGAAACTGCCGCCAGTTTCGCGACTTCGTTGAGAGTGGGACGACCGGTGGAGCGGGAACCAATGCGAGTCATGCGTTGCCAACTAAGCAGAAGGAAAGGCGAAGGGGTTGCGATTGTGTCGGATGGGCTCTAAGGTAGCGCTATCTCACGGAGGCCCGCAACTTTCTTCACTCGTGCAAACGGTGGGGACGATGCATCTCATGGATCAGCGAGATACCCATAACAATGACTGCCCCCGGAAACAGTCTTGCCGGACTTGCACACCATTCGGCAAAGACAGCGCTGTCTTCGGGACGAGGTTTTTATGACTACTGCTCCAACTGCTATTTCCGCCCTCGTGGTAATGGGTGTTTCCGGCTGCGGCAAAAGTGCCGTCGGCGCCGAGATCGCCAAGAACAGCGGCGGACGCCTGATCGAAGGCGACGCCTTTCACCCCCAGGCCAACATCGACAAGATGAGCGCCGGCCACCCCCTCAACGACGATGACCGCGCAGGCTGGCTGACCCGCCTGGGTGAGGAAGTCGCGCAAGCCGTGCGCAACGGGGAAAAACCGGTCCTGACCTGCTCCGCCCTCAAGCTCATCTACCGTGACCGCCTGCGTGATGCCGTGCCGGGCCTGGGTTTCGTGTTCCTGGAGCTGACCCGCGAGCTGGCCACCGAACGCTGCTCCCACCGCCCCGGGCATTTCATGCCGGCGAGCCTGGTGGACAGCCAGTTCGCCACGCTGGAAGCACCTTACGGCGAAGACCGCACGCTGGTGGTGGACGCCACGCAATCGATCGAAACCATCGGCGCCAAGGCGGCCGGCTGGTGGCGTGAATCGCAAACCGAATCTGGCAACGCTCTCACCGGCTCCTGATCCGGGATCCTGCGTGAGCGACAAAGATAGCGCTGTCTTTTTGAGTACACAGGGCAGTGAACGATAGCGCTTTGCTTCAGCTCCAAAAAAACAAAATACAACGGAGAGACACCCCATGTTTGGCATGACTCAAGACACGTATCTGCTGGTAGATGCGTTGGTGACCATCATCGGCCTCGTGCTGTTGATCACCAAATTCAAGGTTCACCCTTTCGTAGCACTGACCATCGCAGCGGGCTTTCTCGGGCTGACCTCCGGGATGCCTGTGGACAAAGTCATGAAATCCTTCCAGGACGGCTTCGGCGGCGTGCTGGGCTTCGTCGGCATCATCCTGGGCCTGGGCACCATGCTCGGCAAACTGATGGCCGACTCGGGCGGTGCCGACCAGATCGCCCAGACGCTGATCCGCCGCTTCGGCAAGGAGCGCGTGCATTGGGCGATGATGTTCTCGGCGTTCCTGGTGGGCATCCCGCTGTTCTTCGAAATCGGCTTCGTGCTGCTGATCCCGCTGGTGTTCATCGTGGCCCGTCGCAGCGGCGTGTCCATCGTCAAGATCGGCATCCCGCTGCTGGCCGGCCTGTCCGCCGTGCACGGCCTGGTACCGCCGCACCCGGGTCCGCTGCTGGCGATCGGCATTTTCAACGCTGACATCGGCAAGACCATTTTCTACGGCCTGATCGTCGCCTTCCCGACGGCCATCGTCGCCGGTCCCATCTTCGGCAAATGGATCGCCAAGTCCATTCCTGGCAACCCGTCCAAGGAACTGATGGACCAGATCGCCAAGGAATCGACCAACGAAAACCTGCCCAGCTTCGCGGTCACCCTGATCACGATCCTGCTGCCGGTGTTCCTGATGCTGCTCAAGACCTTCGCTGACGTGGCGCTGCCCAACGGCCACATCTTCCGCATCTGGATGGACTTCATCGGCCACCCGATCGCCGCGCTGCTGTTCGCCCTGCTGCTGGCGTTCTACACCTTCGGCGCCGCGCGCGGCTTCAGCAAGGAGCAGATCATCAAGCTGCTGGACCAGAGCCTGGCACCCGTTGCGGCGATCGTGCTGATCGTCGGTGCCGGCGGTGGCTTCAAGCAGATGCTGGTGGACAGCGGTGTCGGCAACCTGATCGGCCACATGGCCGTGCAGGCACAGATTTCGCCGATCCTGCTGGCCTGGCTGGTGGCGGCGGTGATTCGTGTGGCAACCGGTTCGGCCACCGTGGCGACCATCACTGGCGCCGGTATCGTCGCTCCGGTGGTCGGCATGATCCCGGGCGTGAACCGCGAACTGCTGGTGCTGGCCACCGGCGCAGGCTCGCTGATTCTGTCCCACGTCAACGACGCAGGCTTCTGGCTGGTCAAGCAGTACTTCAACATGACCGTCACTGAAACCCTGAAAACCTGGACCGTGATGGAGACCATTCTCTCGGTGGTCGGCATCATCTTCATTATGCTGCTGTCGCTGGTGGTCTGATTTTTTCTCGGATCGCACGCTCAATGCCCACCCTCGCGGTGGGCATTTCGTTTCTGCCTCTGAAACACTTCCCGCCCTTGCGACTACAGGCCGAGAGACAGCTTGTAGCCATTTCGTTTAAAGTTACGCCACTTTGCCTTCACGCAATTCGGAACTCTCCTACACTCCCTTAGGAGATCGCTCACAGGCAATCTAATGAAAATTTCATCACTCGCTTGCACGAGCGCTTTGCAATAAATCTCAAAGAAGTGTGCAATAGGCGCCGCCCCGGATCCGGCTATCAGGGTCATAGCCGATTGTTACGGGGATTTACCGCCAAAAGCAGGCAAAATTCGCATGCCGTTGGCCTCAGGAGCGACCATACCAATGACAAGAAGATGAACCTGGGGAATTAATTGCACACCGGTGACGTCATAATGACGGACACATTGGGATGCACTCGGCAACCACACCACCCAAAGGCTAACGCCAGCCTCCTGGTAGAGGCGCTTGAAAGAGGCCATCAAGGAAAAGATTATGTTGATACTCACCCGCAAAGTCGGCGAAAGCATAAACATCGGTGACGAAATCACCGTCACCATTCTGGGCGTGCAGGGCCTTCAGGTCCGGCTCGGCATCAACGCTCCGAAAAACGTTTCAGTTCACCGTGAAGAGATCTATAAACGTATTCAAGCCGAGATCGCCCCTGACCAAAAGGCGCAATGATCCCCCGGGTTCATCTTCCAAGTCGCTAGTCTGCCTGCCCACCGCAGACTCATTAAAACGGCGTACAACCAGACGCCGTTTTTTTATGTCCAACTTTTGGATCCATTAACCCGACACTAGTGACGGGTGCACCAAGTTGGGTTGGGCAAGTAACAAACTTCATACAGTAATAAGCCGCCGTGATATCAGCGCAACCGCTCTAGTCTGCGGGCTGGCGTTTATTGATGGCGACTAATGAGAATTACTATCAATTGACTCCATAAACAGAAACGGCCGGTTCAGCGCCCCGAACCGGCCGTTCATGTTCAGCTGCGTTGACGACCGAGCTGGACTACATCAGCTGCTGGACGATCCTGTCCTTGGCCAACAGGCGCTTTTCCTTGAGCTTCTTGAGCTGCTCGTCCGAGACATCGCCCGACGATCCGGCCTCGGCCTTGACGATGTCGGCGTCGATAGCGTCGTACTGGCCAACCAGATGATCGAGCTTGGCATCCTGACCGCGACGTTTGGTCATCTCATCTTTGGTGATACTCAAATCCGCGTACAAATCGTGCTTGACCGGCATGGTGCGCCTCTCCTCTGACAACAGATGTTGAGTTATTGAGGGTAGCTCACGGCGAAGGTTCGACGCTTTTGCCTGACGTCACACCTTGACCAGCACCTGCACCATCGACGCCGCCGTGCTGCGCAGCCGCTCGGGGTCCTGGTAGATCCGCTCCATGACCACCACGCCGCGGGTGAAGGTCGACACCAGGCGCGAGGCTTCGACGGCGGGCAGATTCAGCGTGCCGTTCGGCTCCTCGGCGAGAAACCTGCGCTGCAGCAGCGCCTCGATGTCATCGAGCATGCCCTGCAGGGCCACGCGTATCGTATCGACTTCGGAAATGCCGTCGACTGCGGTCTTGGTCGTCAGGCAGCCACGCGTCGGCGTGCCCTCGATCATGGAGCCGATGATGAACGCGAAGAAGTTCTCCAGCGCCAGGCGAATCGACGGCTCATCCAGGGCCCGGGCCATGCTGGCGGTCATGCGCTGGCGATAACGCTCGAACACCTTGAGAAACAGCTGCTCCTTGCCCTGATAAGCGTTGTACAGCGAGCCACGCAACACGCCGGTGGCTTCGGCCAGATCCTGCATCGAAGTTGCGCTCAGGCCCTTCTGCCAGAACACGTTCATCGCAAGATCCAGCGTCTTGTCTTCGTCGAACTGCCTTACACCCGCCATTTCTCTGCTCTCCAGCGTTGTTCAAGGTTCAGCCGGCCGACTTCTCGACCGGCGAACGAAGCATGAGTTGACCTCATCCTTGTCAGCCATGTCAATTTTGACTAGCATGACAAACATGACATCGCTGTCAAACATGACGCCCACTTGCTTCCGAGGTCCGGACCATGCAGCCCGACGCAACAACCCTCGATACCCTCTCGCCCGGCGACGCGCCCGTGCGCACACCGATTCCCTGGCACGCCATCATCGCCGGCCTGTGCGCGACCCTGGTCGGCATCGGCCTGGCGCGTTTCGCCTACACGCCGCTGATTCCGCCGCTGATTGAAAACCACTGGTTCGCCACCTCCGACATCATCGTGCTCAGTGCCGCCAACCTCGCGGGCTATTTCATCGGCGCGCTGCTCGGCCGCCCCATCGCCCGCCGCTTTTCCAACCGCAGCACGTTGCGCCTGATGATGGTGCTGGTGACGCTGTCGTTCGCCGGTTGCGCGGTGCCGTTGTCGACCTTGTGGTTCTTCGCCTGGCGCTTCATCTCCGGCCTTGCGGGTGGCGCGATCATGGTGCTGGTGGCCTCGACCGTACTGCCGCACATCCCCGGCACCCGCAAGGGGCTGGCCAGCGGCGCAATCTTTTTCGGCCTGGGGCTGGGCATCGCAGCCTCGGGCACGCTGGTGCCTTTGTTGCTGGACATGGGGTTGCGCATCACCTGGCTGGGCCTCGCGCTGTTCTGCGCGATCCTCACGGCCGTCAGCTGGACGGGCTGGCCCCAGGCAACAACGCCTGCGGCAGCAGCGCAGATCCAGACAGCCCCCGCCCCTCGCCCGCCGCGCCATCGGCTGTTGCTCAACCTGACCTATGCCCAATTCGGCCTGATGGCGATCGGGCTGGTGCCCTTGATGGTGTTTCTGGTGGATTTCGTCGCGCGGGATCTGAAACTGGGCGCCCACGTGGGAGCCGTGTACTGGATCGTCTACGGCGTCGGCGCCCTGGCCGGCCCGATGCTCTACGGCTACATCGCCGACCGGCTGGGACCGGTGCGCGGCATTCGCCTGGTGCTGATCCTGCAGGCCGTGGTGGTTGGCATCCTCTACAGCTCCCACAGCAGCCTACTGATCGCCGCGCTGACCCTGGTCATCGGCAGCTTCCCACCCGGCATCGTGCCCCTGGTACTGGCGCGGGTCCACGAACTGCTCCCCCACGACGCCCCTGCCCAAGGCGCCGCCTGGAGCCGCGCCACCACCGTATTCGCCCTGATGCAAGCGTTGTCCGGGTACGGCTACTCGATGCTGTTCAACGCCAGCGGCGGCGATCATCGCTTGCTGTTCCTGATGGGTGCCGGAGCGTTGGTGCTGGCGCTGGTGATTGAGGCGCTGGTGCGAGGATCCATTCGCATGCGCAGCGCACGCCTGAGCGCAGGACAATAAAATCAGGCCGTGTCAGGTACACCGTGTGCACAGGATTTGCTGTCGCTTCGCGCCAGATCGCGAGCAAGCTGC